>FR893913.1 GCA_000434115.1 Roseburia sp. CAG:309
TTATTGTCCGGCTTTTTTCAAAGCTTTGAGTTTCATTTTCTGGAAGAATCCCATCTTTTCTGGCTGCTGCAATAAGTTATTGCGGGAACCTTTTACATCCATGATATAAATACCGCTTAAAACGACTTTCAATTCTTTCTTTACCGGAAGCAGAGGAAAAATCTTTTCGTCACACATCAATGTCATGATTCTTGGACCGATTTTTGCCTTTACAACCGGGATTTTAGATCCACGGAGATATTTTGGTGTGTTGTCTACGATCATCTTTGGAAGTCCGGCTTCTTTTAACTTCATCCTTTTCTTGTCAATGACCAGAATGGAAGCGATCTGGGATGCTTCTTTCATCTGTTCCTGCGATGCTTCCTGCTTTGCCTGAAGTTTCTTTCCAACAATAGATAAAACAATAAATACGATAATGAGTACGGCAAGGATAATACCCATTACGATCAATGCGGTTTTCATAATTATGGTTACCTCACTTTTTCTAAATTTGGCACAGATTTGCGATGCCTAAGTATTATATTAACATTTTTTATACGATTGTGCAAGAAGTTACTTGTCATACATCTGCTGAATGATGTTTTGAACGTAAGCGCCGATGTGTTTTTTATCGTCGCCTTCGAGCTGATCCGGATAAACCGGTGCGCCGTATTCAATGTAAATGTTACCGCCATGGATCCAAGGAAGATGATTTTCCATGATTTCTTCCGTTCCCTTGATACAGACCGGAATAATAGGAACTTTCGTCTTTGTGGCGATCTTCATGCTTCCCTCTTTAAAAGGAAGAAGGGTGTCGGTAGCATTACGGGTTCCCTCCGGCGCAATGTATATAGAATATCCATCTTTTACCAATGAAATGGCATTCAGGATCACGTTCATATTCTGTTTCATATTGCCGCGGTCCATAAATAAGCAGTTCAGGAAATGCATCCATTGTGCAATCATAGGAAATTTCTTGATCTCAATCTTGGAAATAAAGGCAACCTGGATATGCTGCGATGCGATGGAAGAGTACGCCAGCAGAATATCATAAAAACTACGGTGATTGGCGGCAAACATAACCGGTGTGTCTCTTGGGATATTTTCCAGTCCCTTGATGTGTTTTTTACATCCGGAGACAAACATGGCTGCGTTGAAGGCAATCCACACAATGCGGATGGCGAAAGCGGCCGCTGCTTTTTCGCTGATTTTCCGTACCACGCATTCGATCAGGAGAAGCGGAATGCTGATGATACATACAAGTAGATACAGTAAAACAATCAATATAGTTCTCATTTGCTATAATATCCTTTCTTTCATTCGTTTGACGGGGTTACAGGAGCAGAAGATTCTTCTGCTGCGGGCGGGTTCGTCGGTGCAGGTGGCTCGGAAGGAGCCGGTGCCGGCGGATCTGTCACAACGGGAGCAGAGGTGGCTGCGGGTTGTTCTGTCGACGGAGCAGAGGAAGGTTCCGAGTCC
>FR893914.1 GCA_000434115.1 Roseburia sp. CAG:309
CGTAGCGCCAACAACAACGCCAACTGCGCCGACGGTTCCAACTCCGGCTGCGACAGAAGTACCAAGTTCAACACCCGATGCCACACCTGTAATACTTCCAACGCTACCAACGGTAACACCATTGCCGCCAACTAGTGAACCGCGGGCATTTACATTGAACAAGACATCTGTCACATTGTATACAAAAGGGAAAAAAATCATACAGCTTAGTGCTGATACAGAAAGTGTAGTGAAATATACATCTGACAATGAAAAAGTGGCAGTTGTAGATGAAAATGGCCGGGTAACAGCAAAAAAAGCAGGAACTGCTTTGATTACTGCGAGTGCAGATGGTTATCAGAGCATGTGCAGGATTGTTGTAAAGAAACCAACATTTAAAGTGGCGAAAAAGATGATAAAGGTCAAAAAAGGAAAAAAGGCTCGTATTATTGTTAAAGTCCGCCCATCAACGAAAGTTGTGTTTGCTTCCGCGAATAAAAAGATTGCAGCAGTTACCAAAAAGGGAATGCTAAAAGGCATGAAGAAGGGGCAGACAAAAATAAAAGTAAAGTGTTATGGAATAATGAAGACAGTTATTGTTATCGTGAAATAATTCGATATAGGAGGTAGGTATGAACATCCAAATCTTTGGCAGCAAAAAAGACAATGACACGAAAAAGGCACAGCGTTTTTTCAAGGAACGGGGAATCCGGTTTCAATACGTTGATTTGCGGGAAAAGACTATGAGCAAAGGCGAATTTCGCTCGGCGGCAGCAGTCAATGGCGGGGTGGAAGGCATGATAAATAAAGAATGTAAGGACCGGGATGCGCTTGCGTTGGTGACGTATATTGCGGAAGAGGATAAATTGGATAAAATACTTGAAAATCCGCAGATTTTAAAAATTCCAATCGTTCGCAATGGCAGACAGGCGACGCTGGGATATCAGCCGGATGTGTGGAAGACGTGGGAATAAAGGAGGTGCCTATGAATCAAGATACTTTAAATAAGATTAAATCGTATAAAAATTCAAAATATGTATGGTGTGCCGTGGGGGGCGTTGCCGGTTTTTTGATTGGCATTTACCGCGCCGCACTTTTCAAGGTTTTGATTTTTTGTGTAGTATGTGCAGTGGGAGTAATTCTATTTGCCATTTTTAGTAAAATAGTAAATAAAATTTATCAGAAGCGCATGGAAACAAAGAATAACGCGTATGGATTTGACTATCTGGCAGAATACAATATTTATAAAAAGATGAGAAAACAGGATGCGAAAGACGATGGAATCCTCTATGTGACGGAGTATTCGGATTGGAAGGCAAGGATTCAGAAAAACTATGAGCAGCAGAAAGAAAACGAGGATTTCTGTCATTTTCTGGTTCAAAAGAAGAGAGACATTGAAAATCTGAAAAAACAAGTGGAAATAATTTCCATACCGCTTGTGGTGCTGGTGGCGACGGCATATTTTGAAATGGTACCATGGAAAGAAAAATTTTCAATAGAGGAAGCGGGAATTGCCATTCTCGCAATAGTTTTTGGGATTGCCTTTGTGGTTGCCAGAGACATTCAAAGATGGCGTGACCAGACAGAGTTTTTAGAAGACATCATGCAAGTGCTGGGAGACAAGGAACAGAACTAGTACATATGAATGGAGTGATGAAAATGAAAAAGAAAACAATTAAGAAGAGGATTCTTGCCGGATTGCTGGCATTTGCACTTATTGTGCCGGCAAATGTGGCAGGAGCGAAAACACAGACAGTATTGGAAACAAATGTGACAGAGGCATCGGAAGGATGTACACTGGTTGGTGTATATGGATCCTATTTTGCACAGGCGGAGGAAGCACTTGCTAAGATCAATGAAATTCGAAAAGAAGCATGTGAAGCAGGAAATATACGGGATCCGAGAAATTCCGGCAGATATCTTCAGCCATCGGATTATGTTCCCTTGAAATGGTCGAGTGATTTGGAGTATATTGCACGTATCCGTGCGGCAGAAGCGGGAATTGCATTCCGGTTTATGGATTCCGGACATGACCGTTTGAATGAAAAGGGTACTTTTTCCATTGGCAGTAATGGGATAACTTCTTCTTCTGAAGATCTTGCTTATTATTATGTAAAGGATATGATTGAAGGAGTTTTGCTTTGGTACAGTGAAAAACAATATTGGGTAAAACAGGATTTCAGTAAGGAAACCCGTCATTATACAAGTATGATCAACCCGAAGTATACCTATGTTGGTTTTGGCGGTTTTTATTCAGAAGCTGCTCCGTATCCGGCAACAATGGCAGGAGAGTTTTCCGCAAAATCGGATTTGGATGAGACAATGATGGAAGCACCGGAAGATGTGATGCAGAAGATCGAAGTATCAAATGACTATATACAGGAAACGTATCTGGACGGGGATAACCAGATTTTTACAGATGGAACGACGACGGTGACGCCGCGTGTGAAACTTCGAAGAAACAATGCAATTCGTAATTTGTGGTCAATGGAAGATGTTACCTATACTTCATCGGATCCGGCGGTGGCGACGGTGACGCAGGATGGTTTGGTGACAGGAATTACCAATGGAACGGTTACCATTACGGCAAAATCCGGGGACACGATCGTAGCGCAAAAAGAAATCACAGTAAAATGTAATCATCCGAGAAAAATGACATTGTATACGGAATCTACATGTACGAAAGAAGGAAAAAAACAATATTATTGTGCCACTTGCCAGAATACGATAGAAGAAGTCGTGGCGAAAAAAGCACATGATTATGTTTATGGAGAGGCAGATTCCGAGGGAAAAAGCACCGGAAAATGTTCCGTGTGCGGCGATACGATACATATTGCTCCGCCGACAAATATGAAATTGTATTGGCGAAACAGCACAAGTTCTATCTCCAGTTATTTGACGGTTTTTCCGACGAGCAACCCGGTAGGATCCCTGTTATACTGTTGGATTAAGGCGAGTGTTGGAGACGCAGACTATCAGGATATGGTAATGGAATCGACAAATGAAGAAGTGGCGGCAGCACCGGAAAAGGCGAGCAATAATGCACCATATGACCATTTTGAGATTTTAGCGGAAGGAATCACGAAATTGAGTGTATATCCAAAGTACAATCCGCGCATTAAGCAGACGGTTATGCTGCGTGTCGGCGACGAAGGAAGTCAGGACATTTCGGATATGGATGTCAGCTTGTCAAAAGACACCTTTATCTATGATGGAAATGCCTGTAAGCCGGAAGTGACAGTATCTTACCGAAAAGACACGGTGCTGGAGCAGGGTATTGATTATACGATTTCCTATGAAAAGAATGTCAATGCCGGAACGGCGACAGCTGTAATTTCCGGTAAGGGGCTTTTCCATGGTACGATTCGAAAAGATTTTACGATTCAGAAAACAGGAGAAGAATCCCACATCCATGAGGTGGTCATTGATGAAGCAGTTGCAGCTACTTGTACCAGAGACGGTGTGACAGAGGGAAGTCATTGCTCGAAGTGTGGTGAGGTGCTGGAGGAACAGACAGTCATTCCGGCGATGGGACATCAGTATGCCGGAGGAACGTGCAAAAGGTGCGGAGACATTCTTTATATCGAAATAGATGGAGTGCGTTATACAAAGGAAGAAGACCTTTCCGGCAATG
>FR893915.1 GCA_000434115.1 Roseburia sp. CAG:309
CATTTGTTGGTTATAGTATATCAGATTCATTAAGAAATGTCGTGTTCAGTGTCTTAATTTATGAGACCATTATAATTTACATTTTGGCACGTTTTTGATACATAATAATGAAAGGATGATAGAAATGTTACTCGGATATGCACGAGTTTCCGCTTTGGAACAGAATCTTGATCGCCAGATTGATGCACTTGTATCTTGAACCCCTCCTTTGATCTTTATAAATTACTGTCATGTTCGTTACAGTACAGAGGATATGGAAGCAGGAAGAGAAATTCTCTTACAGGAAGCAATGGAAAAAGTATCGGAGTTAAGAAACAAGTTATTTTAACGAATAATAAGTTTCAAGATCTTTGTCAAGTTCATTTATAGTTAAGTCAAAATATGGAAATCCGATATTTGCATATAAATCAATCAGATCAAGTTTTGACATTCCCAAGATTTCCGCTGCACGTCCGTGTGAAATGGTTTTGTCTAAAATATAAGGATACAAAAGAATTGCATTTTGCCGAAGTTTGTTAGTGCTATCTATATATGGTTTCATTTCTTCCGGTATTTCCCATTGAATGGTTATCATGTTCATGATAAACTTCTCCTTTAAAGAAATTTTTTGTTTCCCTTTTTGCATTATATCGCTAACAGCGGCAAAAGTCTACTCCATTTTTTGAGACAAACTTGGAATCTTTTTGACTTAATTTGTAAAAAAAGAAAATAAAGTCATATGAATTCGAAAGACAATTTGACACAAATACCAATTTTTTTATATGAGTCACAAAAAATAGCGTGTTAATATGGTCTAGGGAATAAAAGGGAGTTCTGAGTCAAATAACATGTGGCAGTTGTTTGGTCTAGATAAGCGAATTTATTATAGGGTCAAAAGAGCGAGGCAAATCATTTGACTTTTAGGAAAAAAGTGATAGCAGGGTCAAAAACCAGCTCAATTTCGCCCAAATCGCTGAATTTTTCGCGATATTTCGTCGTGCAGCCAGCCCGGCAGAGCAGGTCTGCCCGCGGACGTTCGTCCTATAGAAAAGAGTCCACTTATAGCCACATGCAAGTAAACTTGCGTGTCTATAGTGAACTCTTTTCTGCACGGCTTTTTATAAAGCAATGCCAGTCTTGCGGGAAAAACCATCCCGCAAGCCCGCGTGCTTCGCACTATAAAACAAAAGAAATAGAAAAAAATTTGAGTAAACTCAACTTTTTTCTATTTCCTTTGTTTTGCATTGCTTTATTTTTCGCGAGTACTCCCAGTAGGAATCGAACC
>FR893916.1 GCA_000434115.1 Roseburia sp. CAG:309
CCATGCTCCCATATTTTCTTTCTCACTTTCTCGCAGAGTCCGAAAACTCTGTATTCTTTTACTGAATCAATCATACATCCACTTTGTGCCTTCCATTCCATTCATAGAAAATGTCTGTACTAATGATACATTAAACCGAGTTGCCATCTGTAGTGGACATCCTTGATGTTCAACGTACATCGGTGGTTTATTCTTTACAAAAGAATCATCTGATGCTATACACTCAATCCTATTTTTTTCTCTCTCCCTCTTTGTGTTCGACCATTCTAAACCAATTCCGCACACCATTCGATGAGTACCTCTTGTAATAGCCGCTGTAACTGGTCTAAACTCCAGTCTTGAAATAATTTTCTCATTTGGTATTTCTTTTCCCATCCAATCATACACCATAACATGGGCTACTGAAGCATAATCTAACTCCGGCATCAAGTGCGTTACTGGGCGTTTTATCACATCTACAACCCGAAGCAATACCATGTTCTCCAGCAGTTTTTTTTCCGTCGCCAAAAATACATCTCGGTTCGTACTCCCTGACCAAGTCCTCGGTTCTCCAAGCATTTGATACACCAACAAATCCCCCACTTCCCAACATGTCTTCTCACGAAGATATTTGGGGCATTTGAGAAATTTCCTAGGTGGTTCATTTACTTCATACAATAAGTTATTACGAAATTCTTCCAATGTCTCTTTTCGTTTTTGATACACCTTCTCTCCAGACTCTTTCCATCGCTCCAAATACTCTTGATTGTCTATGCTGGCTATCGCTTTTTCCT
>FR893917.1 GCA_000434115.1 Roseburia sp. CAG:309
ATGTGACGACTGTCACGATGATGAGCTCCGTGAGGAGCGAAGAATGGGCAGGTATAATTTTATAGTTATAAATTTATAACATAAAAGTTATGAAAAAAGTATAAAATACATATTGCATTTTGGTAAAACATCATATAAAATTTGTAATAACAATAAAACCATATTTTGGAAGATAGAAAGGGAGAGAAAAATGGAAAAGATTATGAAACGTATAATGGCAGTTGTATTGCTGGTGTCGATGGCAGTGGCGTCGATAGGAATTGTGCCGCGGAAAGTAGAAGCGTCAACAACCTACCAGTACAAAGCAAATTTGAGGAATTTGCTAAGTGACTATCAGTATGTGGTGAAGGAAAACCTTGAGGCAAAAACACATACTATGGGAGGCGTGGCTGTAGGTGGAAATTGTAAAATGGCTGATTTTGCAGATGCTATGGTGAGCCCGAGTTATGCGGGAAATCTAGTGAAAGTGGGAAATGTAAAGGACACACCTTCGCCAGGAGTTCCGAAGGGGTACCACACCAAAAAATTCTATTATACCTACAAAGAGGCCAATGCTTTTGAAAACTATCAGGCCTCAAAATTTGAACAAAATACATATTTGGATATGGTGTCGGCTTTTCACACCATTCAGTCTGAATCGACAGCTCTTGTATCCGGGGCAGAAAAAGCAGTGGTAACCGGAAATAAGATTATAATTGATTTTTCAAAAGCAAAAAAATATGAAGTGCCGGCAAATCTGATCTCGGGTGACCGAAGTGTGACATTGGACATTGTAGGGCTGGCATCTCCGGACGATCTGCGTGATGAGGAATACAGCATTTCTGTTACCGGATTAAAAGATACAATAGTTTTTGTTGATTTTGGGGTAACCAGCAAGCCGGCAGCTGCAGATAAAATTTTGCCGGTTACTTGGAAGGGTCAGCCGATGAACAATAAATTGAAAAAAATATCATCGGATAATTATGCCGGGGCTCAGTTTGTAAACTCCGGTATGAAATTAATCTGGAATTTCCCGGATGCAACAAAAATGATGGCAGAATACATCTCGGGGCATTTTGTGGCACCGCAGGCGGATCTTACAATCAGTGGCGGAAATTTTGAGGGAGGTGTAGTTGCTAAAAGTGTGACCTCCGGTGCGGAGGGACATTTTTACCCATATTTTAAAGTGGGAACACCTCGTGATACTGTACCTGGGGCGAAACCGGCATTGAAGATTATTGAGACAGCATTGGTAAAAGTGCTGGTCGAAGTAGGAGATGACGAGGAAATTAAATTTATTAAGGATAAAGGCGGTAATGATGTTGTTATCAATTGGGATAATGCAGATTACCAGTGGCAGGTATTTGACAAAAAAACGGGTACATGGAATGACATCCCGGGAGCAAATGGGGCAGTTTTAAATCCTGACAAGAGCTTGGAAGGAAAACAGATACAATGTACCGTGACAGGAAAAAATGACTATACCGGACAGGCGGTTGCAGAAGGCGTTGTGCGAGCTCTTCCGCCGGTGGAAAAACAGACGAGTGAGACGGGTATAACCATTGAAGCAGAGGATGGCTTTGAATATGAAATCCGAGATAAGAGTGGCAATATTGTAATACCATGGGTGACGGATGGATGTGCGAAAGATGGAGATGGCGTGACAGGAAGTATTACATTTAACGGTTTAAAATCAGATACTTCTTATGATGTGGTAAAACGCGCTGCAGATTTGGCTGTCACAGAAAGCCGTATTACGGAAATGCGTACAAAAAGTACCAATCCTTCGCCAAGTTTGGTTCCAAATCCGGGCAGCACATCGAGTGCAGCACCAAGTGTGACTACAGGTGGTACCAGCGGTACGCAAACGACAGGACAAAAGCCGGGAGAGACGCCAAAGACAACATTGCCGCCGGAAGATCAGACGATTGGAAAAGGCACCGTGGAATTAAAAATTCCGACAATTGTTATGAAGAAAATTATGGCGCCGAAGATGAAATTCCGCATCAAGCTTTTGAATCAAAAAGGAGCAAAGGTAAGATGCAGCTCCAGTAATAAAAAGATAGCGACGATTGACAAGAACGGACTGGTCAAGACAAAGAAAAAACTGGGAAAAGCCAAGTTGGTTATCAATGTGACAAAAGGAAAGAAAAAAATCCAGTATATCGTTAATCTTGTAGTCCGCACAACGATTAAGAAAAACTACAGTTTATATAAGTATAAAACAAGTTACAAATATCCAAGCGTAAGCTTATACAAACTGCTTCCAAAAGGGAAGACATATAAGATTCAGCTTCTGCATCTCAATAAGACCGCAAAAGTAACTTATAAGTCCGGTAACCCGTCTATCGCTAAGGTTGACAAAAAAGGAAAAGTGACACCGGTGAAAAACGGACGTGCCGATATTACAGTAACGATTGTGCAAAATGGAATTACGTACAAATATTTTGTTGTAGTCCGATCGACGGAAAAGGGCGTGGAGTCCAATACCTCGTATTTGAAAGTGATTCGATAAAATTGCAATTTTTCTACTGAAAAACTCTTGACAAATCAAGGCCACACGAGCTATAATAATCTAGCATGCGTTCGTGTGGTCTTTTTGTGTACAAAAAAAACGGCACTGACGGCATGACAATTCTACATTTACTTTATAAAAGTGTGGATTCAAAAAAACTACAGGAGGTGAAAATTAATGCCAACTTTTAACCAATTAGTAAAGCAGGGTAGAAAATCGGTTGCTAAGAAATCAAATTCTCCAGCACTTCAGTACACTTACAACTCACTGAAGAAGAAATCTACAGAGAGTGCTTCTCCACAGAAACGTGGTGTTTGTACTGTTGTTCGTACTGCTACACCTAAGAAGCCTAACTCAGCACTTCGTAAGATTGCCAGAGTTCGTCTTTCCAATGGTATCGAGGTAACAAGTTATATTCCTGGTGAAGGCCATAACCTTCAGGAGCATAGCGTTGTTATGATTCGTGGAGGAAGAGTAAAAGACCTTCCGGGTACACGTTATCATATCATCCGTGGAACACTTGATACTGCAGGTGTTGCTAACAGAAAGCAGGCTCGTTCCAAATATGGTGCGAAGAGACCGAAAGCAGGCAAATAATTCATATTTGTCATTACTAAAATTAAAAGTACCGGATTAATTTTTGCATCATATTTTATAGATTTTATATTTATTAAAGGAAGAAGCAAGACTTAAACTGGTGCGGACACAGAAGTGAGTACCTGTGAATTAATAATATTATTAAGGAGGGAAGTAACGTGCCACGTAAAGGACATATTCCAAAAAGAGACGTGCTGGCAGATCCAGTTTACAA
Organism: Roseburia sp. CAG:309; assembly: GCA_000434115.1. GTDB lineage: Bacteria > Bacillota > Clostridia > Lachnospirales > Lachnospiraceae > Eubacterium_F. The sequence continues at coordinate 3,306 of FR893917.1, forward strand.
AAACAAAGTCGTTACTAAGCTGATCAACAACATTATGTTGGACGGTAAAAAAGGTGTAGCTCAGAAAATCGTTTACGGCGCTTTTGATGAAATCGCTGAGAAGACAGGAAAAGACGCTATCGAAGTATTCGAGGAAGCTATGAACAACGTTATGCCTGAACTCGAAGTAAAGGCTAGACGTATCGGTGGTTCCACTTATCAGGTTCCAATCGAAGTAAAACCAGATCGTAGACAGGCTTTGGCTCTTCGTTGGCTGACTCTTTATTCACGTAACCGTGGAGAGAAGACAATGAAAGAAAGACTTGCCAGTGAAATCATGGATGCAGCAAACAATACTGGTTCATCCGTGAAGAAGAAAGAAGATATGCACAAGATGGCTGAGGCAAATAAAGCATTTGCACACTATCGTTGGTAATCGCATGCAGACCGGACACAAAGTGTACGGTGCTGAATGGCGGATGCCTTGCGCATGAGACGAGAATAAATTAGGAGGAAAAGAACTTGGCTGGAAGAGAATATCCATTAGAGCGTACCAGAAATATTGGTATCATGGCTCATATCGATGCTGGTAAAACAACATTGACAGAGCGTATCCTTTATTATACTGGTGTAAACTATAAAATTGGTGAGACTCATGATGGTGCTTCTACCATGGACTGGATGGAGCAGGAGCAGGAAAGAGGTATTACAATTACTTCTGCTGCTACAACCTGCCACTGGACTTTGGAAGATCACCACAAACCAAAAGCTGGTGCTTTGGAGCATCGTATCAATATCATCGATACTCCGGGACACGTTGACTTCACTGTAGAAGTTGAGCGTTCCCTGCGTGTATTGGATGGTGCTGTCGGTGTATTCGACGCAAAAGCCGGTGTAGAGCCTCAGTCAGAAAATGTATGGCGTCAGGCTGACACATACAATGTACCTCGTATGGCATTCATCAATAAGATGGATAAAATGGGTGCAGATTTCTTTTATTCGGTTCAGACGATCATTGACCGTTTGGGCAAAAATGCAATCCCTGTACAGATTCCAATCGGTAAGGAAGATGACTTTATCGGTTTGATCGATCTGTTCGAGATGGAAGCATACTATTACAAAGATGATAAGGGCGAAGAAATCGAAATCACAGAGATTCCTGATGACTTGAAAGATCTTGCTCAGGAATGGCATGACAACCTCGTAGAAAAAGTCTGCGAGCTGGATGATGATTTGATGGAAATGTACATTGAAGGAGAAGAGCCTACCATCGATGCGATGAAAGCTGCTCTTCGTAAAGGTACGATCGCTAGTGAAGCAGTTCCTGTATTCTGTGGTTCTGCATATAAAAACAAAGGTGTTCAGAAGATGTTGGATGGTGTTATCGAATACATGCCGGCTCCAACAGATATCCCTGACATCACAGGAGTTGACGAAGATGGTAACGAAGTGACTCGTAAATCTTCTGATGACGAGCCATTCGCCGCTCTGGCATTTAAGATCATGTCAGACCCATTCGTTGGAAAACTCGCATTCTTCCGTGTATATTCCGGTACAATGAACTCCGGTTCTTACGTACTGAATGCTACAAAAGGAAAGAAAGAGCGTGTAGGACGTATCGTACAGATGCACGCAAACAAACGTAACGAAATCGATAAGGTTTACTCCGGAGATATCGCCGCAGCTGTTGGTTTCAAAGTAACTACAACGGGTGATACAATCTGTGATGAGCAGCATCCGGTAATCCTTGAGTCCATGGAATTCCCTGAACCGGTTATCGAGCTCGCTATCGAGCCTAAGACAAAGAATGACCAGGGTAAAATGGGTGAAGCTCTTGCAAAACTTGCAGAAGAAGATCCTACATTCCGTGCTCATACAGATCAGGAAACTGGTCAGACAATCATCGCAGGTATGGGTGAACTTCACCTCGATGTCATCGTAGACCGTCTGCTTCGTGAATTCAAAGTAGAGGCAAATGTAGGTGCCCCTCAGGTTGCTTACAAAGAGACATTTACAACACCTGTTGATATTGACAGTAAATATGCAAAACAGTCTGGTGGACGTGGACAGTACGGACACTGTAAAGTTAAATTCGAGCCTATGGATCCAAACGGCGAAGAGACATTTATCTTCGAGTCTACTGTAGTCGGTGGTGCGATTCCTAAGGAATACATCCCAGCAGTTGGAGAAGGTATCGAAGAAGCAGCACAGGCTGGTATTCTTGGCGGCTTCCCTGTACTTGGTGTAAAAGCTACGGTATGGGATGGTTCTTACCATGAAGTCGATTCCAGTGAAATGGCATTCCATATCGCTGGTTCCATGGCATTCAAAGATGCTATGAAGAAAGGTAACGCAGTACTTCTTGAGCCTATCATGAAAGTCGAAGTAACAATGCCTGAGGAATACATGGGTGATGTTATCGGAAGCTTGAATGCAAAACGTGGACAGATCGAAGGAATGGAAGACATTGGTGGAGGAAAACTCGTAAGAGCTTATGTACCTCTTGCTGAAATGTTCGGATATTCTACAGAGCTTCGTTCCGCTACTCAGGGTCGTGGAAACTACTCCATGTTCTTCGAGAAATATGCACAGGCTCCAAAGAATGTTCAGGATAAAGTTCTCGCACAGAGAAATGACTAATAAATTTGTCGATATATTTTAACGATTGGGTGTTGCTTTTTTGAGAGAAATCCCCTATAATGTATGTATATTGGCTCGTAAAGCAAAATTTCTAAAACAAAAATAAAAAAATGTTAGGAGGACGTTTAGAAATGGCTAAGGAAAAATATGTAAGAACGAAACCACATTGTAACATTGGTACAATTGGACACGTAGACCACGGTAAAACAACATTGACAGCTGCTATTACAAAAGTATTGGCTGCAAGAGTTGCAGGTAATGAGGCAACTGACTTTGAAAATATCGATAAAGCTCCAGAAGAA
>FR893918.1 GCA_000434115.1 Roseburia sp. CAG:309
GCATCAATTTTGATTTTCCGGATCGACGTATCCCGGTAATAATTTTGATGTCCGGTGTGCCGTTCAAACCAATAATTCTGTCCAAATATTTTTTTCTTATAATCGTTTTCACTTTTCATCCCCACTTTCAAAAAATAATTTTTTTTGTATTTTTGAAATCGTTTTCTACTTTTATTATACCCTCTTGTGACAATATATGCAAGAAGCCACTTTCAAAAATGCAATTTTTTTACATTTTCGAAAGCGACTTCTAGTTTGAATTTCTTACATTTTCAAATATTCTTAATACCCCAGTGTATCGTTTACCAAAATCACATGGATTCTTCCCTCATGACGGGAATATCTCGTAATCAAAAACTGGCAGCATATCGTATCGGGAGACTTACAGTCTGCACATTTTCCGGTTACTTTGCATGGTGTCTTCACATCAAAACGCTGCGCATTTGCCGGTGCTGCCACATTTCTGGCGCGTTTCATCGCCTCATCCAGATCGGAGCAGATCTTATTCATACCGACAATAAATACAACCTTTTTCGGCCCCTGTGCAATACAAGAAACACGGTTCGAATTTCCATCAATATTTACCATAATTCCGTCATTAGTCATTGCATTGGCACTCGAAAGAAAAACATCGGCATCATAAGCTGCCATCAAACTTTCACGCGGTGTCATATTGGAACGGTCAATATAGTTGTAGTCCCCTTCTTCCAACGCCTGAATCAGTCCGATTTCATGTGCACTCTGGCAACCGCCCATTGCTACGGTACTCCCTTTTCCAATTACTTCCAGTGCCTTTTTCACCGCTTCTTCTTTGTCTGCAGCATAATAACCTGACATATTTCTGGACTCTAATCCTTTGATCACCGTCTGCGCCAAAATCTCATTTCTTTTTCTCATATTTTCATTCATTTTCGTATCCTCCTGATAATAAATTTTCTAGTCTGTTTTTTTCATATACATAGTTTTACGTCCTGCACCGGTTCTAATAATAGCACCTTCTTCAACAAGTTTTTTTAATGCGGCTTCTATTGACGAACTTCCAAGACTTGGACATGATACTAACGCATCTTTTTTAGAAAACCTACCAATAGTACTATCTGTATATGCCTTAACGATATCATATGCAGTACTTTTTTTACCACTTTTTTCGGTTAACATAATTCTTGTTTCCAAATCTCTGTAACAAGACAATACAATACCAAGCATATACTTTATAAATGGCTTAGGATCATTTTCTCCCTCATACCAATTTTGATCCGCTTTCTGTAAAGCTGCATAATAAGCTTCCTTTGTATCTGCAATAGCTTTTTCCATACTAATATACTGTCCAACAAAATAACCACTTCTGTACATAAGTAATAGCGTTATCAGTCTGCTCATTCTTCCATTGCCATCATTAAAAGGATGGATACACAAAAAATCCAAAATAAAATTCGGTATTAAAATAAGTGGATCCACAATTTTCTCATCAATTGCTTTCTCAAACTCATTACAAAGACGTTCTACTGCATCAGGAGTCTCATACGGTTCAAGCGGCTTAAATAAAACTATCTTTTCTCCGCTTTCCAATACCATATCAATCTCATTCGGAGTATTCTTATACTTACCTGCATAAGAATACGCAGTATATTTTAACAGTTCTCCATGAAGCTGTAAAATATAATTGCTTCTAATGGGAATTGCGTCATAACTTTCATGAACAATATTAAGCACATTACGATAACCAAGAATTTCTTCCTCATCTCTATTTCTTGGTGTTGTTTTATCTTCCACCAATTGTTTTAATCTGGCATTTGTCGTAACAATACCTTCAATTTCATTTGAACTTTCCGTACTTTGAATCTTAGCAATTTCAATTAACCGCTTCAATTCAACTGGTTTCTGTTGCATATACAATTCCTGTTTGCCTTTATATTCATGAATCTGAGCAACATATGTCAAGATCTCATTATCCCAGGTTCTGTCTTTTAGTTTGGAATAGTCAAACTCTTTCATCTCCTTCTCCTTTCTCCCAGATATTATTCCTTTCTCCCAAAATCAATATGTTATTGGGAGATTCTTTCCTTTTCCTTAAATATCACCACGTTTTAAGTGAAAGTCAATCAACCTCTCTATTCTTCCGCTCTCTCTAAAAAGAATCCAAGATTCACTCTGACTTCCCTTCTGGCAATATCTTCATTTGAATAACAGCAGGTATCAAAACCGATCAATTCAAATCCCTGATGAAGATAAAAGCCGATCGCATTTGTGTTGCACGACTGCGTTTCCAGAATGACCGCACGGCGTTTCTGTCTTACAGCGACTTCTTTGGCTTTATCCATCAAACTTTTCCCGACACCTTTTCTGCGAAGTTCTTCGGACACCCAGAGTTCCGTCACTACAAGTCGATTCGACCATTCTTCCGGGCACACCTCAATACAAGCCAGCATCTCTCCGCTCTCACTTACGACGCCGTATGCCTCCGCATTTTCCCAGTGTTCCTGATATAGTGAATCCGGAAAAACATATTCTTCCGGTTTATGAACGATCTCCGATTCAGCCGGCTTTCTAAT
>FR893919.1 GCA_000434115.1 Roseburia sp. CAG:309
TCCGATACAAATGAGCAATTTATTCCGATATTCCGGACTATAAACAAACGATCTTTGCTCCATCTATTTCCCCGGCAGTATACGAGATCAATCCTTTGAATTTAGGAATTTTTTCCATACTGTTATCGCCAAATCAGTCTTTCTATAACCGTCCTGCCTTTCCATAATTTTGAAATCTGTCCTTAACCTGCTTATCGTTTTAATTTTCGATATTCGCTCGGAGTAATTCTATAGCGTTCCTTAAACGCTCTATTAAATGTTCTCTGGCTGTCAAAGCCACTATCCAAACAGATATCAAGAATTGTATCTCCCGAATTCACCAGCCTTGTACATGCATAGCTCAATCTGGCATCATTAAGATACTGATTGAAATTACGATGAAATGTTTTAGAAAATACTCGTGACAAGACATACTTACTTACTCCAAGATCATGCGCCATCTCCTCTAGAGAAAATTTTTTCCTAAAATTTCCCGACACATAAGATACTGTTCTGTATATCAAATCATCACTCCCCACGCAACTTTTTTCCACCAATTCCATTTTTCCTATACATCTTGCCAGCACAATTTGAACATAAGCTTGAACAATCATAGGTTCGTTTTCTTCCATTTGGATAATCGCCTGAATTGCATTATAAACATCCGGTTCAATCTGCCCCGCACGAATAACCGGATATTTAGGAGCATATCCTTGTATTTTATCTTTAAATACTCCTGCAAAAAAAGACGGAACCAAGATATAATCCGCTCGGCTCGTTTTTTCTGAAAACACTTGATAATGATGAATAATATCAGAAAAGACAAATCCGATATCACCCTTTTCCATATGATATAATTCCTGCCCCACTCCCATCTCAAGTGTTCCTTCCGTTACGCACACAATCTCCAATGCATTATGTAAATGTGGAGATACATGTTTTGACACTCTTTGCGCCGCATATACCTCTTCCTTTGTTTCCTTAAACGTCAAATGCATTGATACATCTCCCCTTTATTACTTAATTGTTGATTTCCTCTGCAACATTTGTCTACATTTTCTTTTAATTTGGCAAGCATTCTTATCCAGCCTGTCCTATAATGAACTTGCAAACAAGGAAAGGAGGAATACAAAATGAGCAGATTCAAAAACTATATGAACAACCTTTTAGCTTTCTATGAAGAATACTTTGAGCATGTATATCATGCATAATCTGGCTAAAAGGACTATTTGTGAAAACTGAATACTGAAAAAGCAGACCACTTCACAAATGTGAAATGGTCCTTTTTTTATATGCAGTCCAAAAATCGCTGAAAAGCTGCCTTACCTTCCGGTGTTCTCTTATAAACACCTGCACATTCCAGCACTTTTGCAAACACAAATCCTATTTCTTTCTGCACGATTGCATGAAGATTCTCTTCTGTAATTTCATAGTTTGGCAGCCATTTTTCTGCCCAATCCGCATGCGTTTTGGTCAAATCGCTTTCCCGCAGATCCTCATTCTGCAGAATTCTACGTTCCAGCTCCGCCATTTCCATTTGCAATCTAGCCGGGAGAACTGCCAGTCCCATCACTTCGATCAAACCAATATTTTCTTTTTTTATATGGTGATATTCCGGATGTGGATGATACACACCTAACGGAAACTCTTCTGTGGTAATATTATTTCGTAACACTAGGTCTAATTCAAACAGATCTCCTCTCTTTCTTGCAATTGGTGTGATCGTGTTATGAGATATTCCTTGCGTTTCGCTGAAAATAAATGCTTTTTCATCTGTATATGCACGCCAGCAAGACAGGATGCAGTCAGCAGCCCCTACCAATGACTCTGTGTTATTCCCTTGTAGACGAATCACAGACATAGGCCATTTTACAATTCCTGCATGAACGTCCGGAAATTGTTTTAATGAAAATTCCGTCTCATATGGAGCCTTTGCCATTGCAAATTCGTATCCGCCTCCTTGAAAATGATCATGGCTCAGTATAGAACCACCTACTATCGGGAGATCTGCATTCGATCCTGCCGTATAATGTGGAAACTGCCGCACAAAATCCAATAATTTAGCAAAAACTGCTTTATTAATTTTCATTGGAATATGTCGATCATTGAAAACAATACAATGTTCGTTATAGTACACATACGGCGAATACTGTAAATTGTACTGTTCTCCACACAATGTAATCGGAATAATTCTGTGATTTTGTCTTGCCGGATGAGAAACATATCCGGCGTAGCCTTCATTTTCTTTGCATAGCAAACAACTCGGATACCCCGATTTTTTTGCTTTTCCCGCCTTTGCAATATCACGAGGATCTTTTTCCGGTTTTGATAAATTGATGGTTATATCCATTGCACCAAATTCTGTATTTGCTGTCCATTTCTCATCCTTTGCAATTCGATCTTTTCTAATATAATTTGTTGCCTGGCTAAACTGATAATAAAAATCGGTTGCAGCTTTGGGAGATATATTGTATTTATCCCAAAACTGCCTGCGAACCACAGAGGGATGGGGTGTCAATATTCCCATAATCTTTGTATCAAACAAGTCCTTTTCCGTAATTGTTTCTTCCTCCAGCATCCCCTGCCGACATGCATATTCCAACATATCATTTAAAATCTGTGACAATTCTCTTTCTGATCTAACCTCTTTCGCTGTTCCTTCATGCTCTGTCAATTGAAATAATTCCAGAAGGCGATTCGTCACATATACTTCATCTTCCGGATCAACCAATCCCTGGTTCAATCCATACGCCACAAGTTCATTGATATACTCATTAATCATGACACTCCCCCCCTTTACACATTCTGATATCCATTTGGATGACTTTTATGCCATTTCCATGCCGTACCGATAATTGTTTCCAAATCTGCATATTGCGGATTCCATCCTAACACTTCCCTTGCTTTTGCACTGGAAGCGATCAACATAGATGGATCTCCTGCTCGACGTGGTTCTTCCTTCGCCGGAATTGGATGTCCTGTCACTTTTCTCGCAGTTTCCACAACCTCTTTTACCGTAAAACCAACTCCATTTCCAAGATTAAATATATTGCTGTCATTTCCATCACAAAGATACTTCATTGCAAGAATATGAGCCTGTGCAAGATCGTTTACATGAATATAGTCTCTGACACAAGTACCATCCTTTGTGTCATAGTCCGTTCCATAAATAGAAATATACTCTCTCTTTTCATTTGGCACCTGCAAAATTAAAGGAATAAGATGTGTTTCCGGATTGTGAGCCTCTCCAATCCTTCCATTAGGATGAGCCCCACAAGCATTAAAATAACGCAAGGACACAAATCTTAAGTTATGTGCATTTGCCGTCCATTTAAACATTTTTTCCATAGACAATTTTGTTTCACCATAACAATTTGTCGGAAGTGTACGATCCGATTCCATAATAGGAATTCGCTCCGGTTCTCCATATGTTGCCGCCGTAGAAGAAAACACTATCTTATCTATGCTATGTGCAACCATACTCTCCAACAGCACTTCTGTACCACAAAGATTATTACTATAATATTTCAATGGTTTTATCATACTTTCGCCCACTTGCGAATTAGCTGCAAAATGAATAACTCCATCAATATTTTCTTTATCAAATACAGAGTCAATAAAAGCCCGGTTACGAATATCTCCTTCATAAAACTTTGCTTCCGGATGAACCGCTGCTCGAAATCCTGTTTCAAGATTATCTACAACCACCACATCCTTTCCTGCCTCGATCAACTCATAAACAGTATGTGAGCCAATATATCCAGCTCCACCTAATACTAAAATGCTACCCATAACCATTCCTCCTTGTCTTTTTTGAGTATCTTACATCACTTGAATTCCACCATATTTGCGAATTTTAAGTACATCACAAGCACCATCTCCAAACACCTTTTCCATCTCTGTTTTATATAATGTAACAATATCATTTGGTACAAATGCCTGTATTGTTCCGGCAAATCCACCACCATGCACCCTGTTTGCTCCCTGCACGCCTAAAATCATATCACTGACAGCCAATGCAATAGAAACATTCTGATGTTCCACATCATGGCACACATACACATTCTGCAAATACTTATAAGAAGAATCACCTGACTCTTTAACTAATCTTAAAAATTCTCCAAATCTATTCTCTCTCAATGCTGCCACTTCTTTTTGCACTCGCTCATTTTCACACACATAGTGAATTGCTCTAAGTGCTGCCCGATCTCCTGTCTGTTCTCTGATGCGCGGAAGATTAGTAAGTACTTCTTTTCTCGTAACCTGTCCAAGCACTTCTTTTCCCAAACAAGCTGCTGCTCTTTTCATTTCTTCCGGAATTGCTGCATAATCCGATGTCAAATCCGCATGTGAGCCTTTTGTATCGGTAATACAAAGACTATATCCGTATCCATCCAAGTCAAACTCAATCCGCTCCACCAATGGTGCCGCCGGATTCTGAAAATCAATATGTGCCAAACTTCCAACGGAACACGCCATCTGATCCATCAATCCACATGGTTTCCCAAAATATACATTTTCTGCAAATTGCCCAATCATGGCTATTTCAATAGGCGAAATCTTTCCATCATTAAACAGTTCTGACAGGATTGTTCCCATCAATGTTTCAAACGCTGCTGAAGAAGACAATCCAGCTCCTATCAGCACATCACTGGTAACAACAGCCTGAAAACCACCTATCTGATATCCATATTCTTTTGTTTTTGCCAACACCCCTCGAATTAATGCAGTTGTTGTTGCTTCCTCATCCTCTCTCCTACATAGATCATCCAGATATATCGTGATCATCTCATATCCTGCAGATATAACTCTGACACACGGTTCTTCCAAATTTTGTACAATAGCTATTGCATCATTGTTAATGGAAGCTGCCAGCACCTCTCCACATTGATGATCTGTATGATTCCCACCAATTTCACTTCTGCCCGGTGCACTAAAGACAAAGACTTCTCCCTCTCCAAAATGTTCTGTATAACTCTCTATCGCCTTAATATAACGCTCTCTTTCATACGCTATTTTCTTCTCATCCACATAAATATCTTTCAATGTTTCATCATACATTCCATTTTTTATTTTTTTTATCAAATCATGTGTTACCACAAACCCATCTCCTTTTCTTTTTTGATCTTTACATTTGTCTCCTCCACATTCATTCTGGAAAGGATAAACATAATAAGTACATCAAAGATCAGTGGCAGCCAAAGATACATAAACTGCATCATATTCAACGCGGACTGTGGCTGAACAGCATGTGTTCCCACATAGCCACTAAGTTCTAAGAGCCATCCTACGACCGCCGTTCCAATCCCTCCGCCAATCTTAACGCCAAGTGAAGTACAGGAATACATCGTACCATCCACACGCTTTCCCTGTGTCAGGTAGGTATACTCGGAACAAGATGCGATCACTGCATTCATGTCTCCCTGCCAAGGTCCCTGTCCTAATGCTGCTAATGCTGTAAATGCCATCATCAAAGGAATACTTCCCATATATCCGGCAACAACAACAAGAGCTCTGCCAATCACAGCAAGGATGTAACCTCTCAAGTTCAGCTTATACATACCATTCCACTTTCCAACCAGTGTTGGTGTAAAGATTAATGCAATGATAAGAGGAATGTTTACCGCCCAGGCAAATTGTCCAAACAGATTTTTGTTTTTCAAAACCCAGGTCATATAATAAATACCGGCACCGATCATTGCACTGTATAACTGCTGTAAAATATAAGTACCACAGATCATCAGATAAAATTTATTCTTTACCAGCAGCTTGAATGCCTGAACCAGCCCATATTTTTCCTCTTCACCTGTTGTGTCTCCTTCATTTAATTCCTCTTCCGGAAGTTCTTTAACAGATAATGCGGAAATAGTATTCACAACTAATCCGATCACTGCATAAATAATTGCAACCATACGCCATGCGGCTGCATCTCCACCACATTTTGCAACAAATCCAACAGTAACTGCTTGAATCAGAAGACTGGTTGAAAAAGCAAAAATGAAACGGTAAGAACCCATCTGCACACGCTCTTTACTGTTCTTGGTAACAAGTGATGTCAGAGCAGAATAAGCAATGTTATTTGCCGTATAAAACACGCCATTCAACAGCGTATACGCAATAAAGAACCACGCATACTGTGCCGTCCTGCCAAGACTTGTTGGAACTGCAAAACAGGCTACCAATGTAATTGCACAACCAATGTAACCATACAGCATCCATGGTCTTGCCTTTCCCATCTTACTATGCGTCTTATCAATCATGGATCCAAAAAAGATGTCTGTAAATCCATCGAGTAATTTGGAAACGGCAATCAGTGTTCCCACTATACCGGATGCCAATCCAATCGTATCTGTCAGATATACCATCACAAATGATGTCAGGAATGCATACACTATATTTCCCGCAATATCACCGGATCCGTATCCTATCTTGTTGTACCATTTTAAGTATTTCTTTTCCTCCATAAGAATCGCTCCTTCACTATTTGTTATTTGGAAACAATTTTATCCTTTTACAAACGGAATTAATTCAAACTGAAACTGAAATGCTTCCTCATCAAACCGATATTTATCCATGACATCCGGTCCGCAGCTATTTGAACCAATTCCATTCATTGCATAATCCATACAGAATACGGTGCTATCTGATTCTTTCAATTCATAATTGTGCGATACCCGTTCCAACTCCTCCTGTGTATAAACAGAAGCGTTAAACGAAAATGGATTCTTTGAAACTGCTGCAATTCCACATTGACCATTTGTAAGCTCTACATAATCACAGTCATAATGGCTTCCATTCTCCTGTGGACGAATATAATCTTCATGCATCTGAGCCACCTTTGAACGGAACAATCCATGACAGGAAGCCTGGTGTTTATCCCGGTAGCTTTCCTGTGGTCCCATTCCAAAATAAGTAATCTCATCCATTTTCTTATTCAAAAACATCCGAATTCCAAACCTTGGCAGATCCGGGAATTCTTTATCTTTTACTGCCTCTATAAC
>FR893920.1 GCA_000434115.1 Roseburia sp. CAG:309
CCATATCAATAAAATGTCTTCTGGCATCCGGTCCCCGTTCAATGATCTCCAGATCTTCCGGCGAAAAAAATACCACATTGCAAATGCCGAGCAGATCTGCTGTTTTTTTGATGGGAACACCATCGACCGCAATTCCCTTTGCTTTGTTTCGCTTCAGATGAATATCCACTTTATGATGAATGCTGCCTTTTAAAAGATTCATCCGCAAATGAGCCTCCGGCATATCAAATCGAATCATTTTTTTATCTTTACTTCCGCGGTGAGATCTTGATGTTGAGCAAAAGTAAATTGCTTCCAGTACATTTGTCTTGCCCTGTGCATTGTCGCCGTACAAAACGTTCGTATTTTCATCAAATATAAAACATTCTCTCTCATAATTGCGGAAATTCAATAATTCCAAAGATTCAATTATCATATATGATTTACCTTTACCTGATGTCCTTCCAGTTCAATCACATCTCCCGGGCGGACTTTTCGTCCACGCCGAAGCTCTACTTCACCATTTACCGATACGATTCCATCTTCAATCATAAATTTGGCATCGACTCCGGAACCTGCCAATCCCGCAAGTTTCAAAGCCTGCCCCAATTTAATAAAATCATCTTTTATCGTTATTTCTTCCATAATTTGTCTCCTTTACTCAATCAGATTTACAGGAAGAATCAGATAAATATATGAATTGTCATCACGAATAAAGCATGGTGCTTTCGCATTGAACAAATACAGATTTACTTCTTCTTCATCAATTACCCGGAGTACATCAATCAAAAACTTAGGATCGAACGCAATTCTCAGATCTTTTCCTTCTTTTTCAATCGTGATATTTTCATCCATCGAACCGATCTTTGTCGTCATTTCCATCTTGATCTCACTGTTTTT
>FR893921.1 GCA_000434115.1 Roseburia sp. CAG:309
AATAAAGAAAAGGAGAGAATGCAATGCAGATGTTATCGTTGGAAAAAGAATTGAAAGAAAATGCGTATCCGGGAAGAGGGATTGTGATCGGAAAATCCCCAAATGGAAAGTACGCCGTGACAGCATATTTTATCATGGGAAGAAGTGAAAACAGCCGAAACCGCGTGTTTGTAGAGGATGGAGACGGAATCCGTACACAGGCATTTGACCCATCGAAATTGAGTGATCCGAGTCTGATCATTTATGCACCTGTTCGTGTGCTTGGTAATAAAACAATCGTGACAAACGGAGATCAGACCGATACGATTTATGAGTTGATGGACAAACAGCAGACATTTGAGCAGGCACTTCGTACAAGAGAATTTGAGCCGGATGGACCAAATTATACGCCTAGAATTTCCGGTATTATGCACGTGGAAAATGGCGATTACAACTATGCAATGTCTATTTTGAAGAGCAACAACGGAAATCCGGATGCATGCAACCGATACACATTTGCATATTCCAATCCGGTCAATGGAGAAGGACATTTTATCCATACATATATGTGTGACGGTAACCCATTGCCAAGTTTTGAGGGTGAGCCAAAATTGGTGGAAATGTCAGATGACATGGAAGAATTTACCAATATGCTTTGGAAAAGCCTGAACGAGGACAATAAAGTATCCCTCTTTGTAAGATACATTGACATCGCGACCGGTGAGACCAAATCTACCATTG
>FR893922.1 GCA_000434115.1 Roseburia sp. CAG:309
CGAAGCAGAAAGGCGGATTATAACTATGGATGAAAATATTTTTGACAAAGATTCATTGGATGCCATAAAACCAGTGGATTTGAGGAAAACGATGGAGACATCCTATATCAATTACGCGATGTCTGTTATTGCATCCAGAGCGCTTCCTGATGTAAGAGACGGTTTGAAACCGGTTCAGCGACGAATCTTGTATGCAATGATCGAATTGAACAACGGACCGGATAAGCCACATCGTAAATGTGCGCGTATCGTCGGTGATGCCATGGGTAAATACCACCCTCATGGAGACAGTTCCATTTATGGAGCACTTGTTAATATGGCGCAGGAATGGTCTACCCGTTATCCGCTTGTCGATGGACATGGAAATTTTGGTTCTGTCGATGGTGACGGCGCAGCTGCGATGCGTTATACCGAAGCAAGACTTAGCAAGATTTCGATGGAAATGCTTGCGGATATCAATAAAAATACCGTTGATTTTGTACCAAACTTTGATGAGACAGAAAAAGAGCCGGCAGTGCTTCCGGCACGTTTTCCAAACCTTTTAGTCAATGGTACTTCCGGTATTGCGGTAGGTATGGCAACAAACATTCCACCACATAACCTGAAAGAAGTCATTGGCGGTGTCGTAAAGATCATCGACAATATTGTGGAGGAAGATCGTGAGACAAGCCTTGAGGAAATCATGGAAATTATCAAAGGACCGGATTTTCCGACGGGAGCTACTATTTTAGGACGCCGTGGAATCGAAGAAGCGTATCGTACCGGCCGTGGAAAGATCCGTGTGCGCGCCGTGACAAATATTGAAACCATGGCAAATGGAAAAAACCGAATTGTCGTAACCGAACTTCCATACATGGTAAATAAAGCAAAATTAGTGGAAAAAATCGCAGAATTACACAAAGACAAACGAATTGACGGAATCACAGACCTTCGCGACGAATCCAGCCGTGAAGGAATGCGTATCTGTATTGAACTGCGTAAAGATGCCAATGCCAATGTCGTATTGAATCAATTGTATAAACATACACAGATGCAGGATACCTTTGGTGTCAATATGCTTGCACTTGTGGATAAAGAACCAAAAGTCATGAACCTTCTTCAGATGCTTCAGCACTACCTGACACATCAGGAAGATGTTGTGACACGTCGTATTAAATACGACCTCAACAAGGCAGAAGAACGAGCTCATATCATCAAAGGATTGTTGATCGCGCTCGATAATATCGATGAAGTAATCCGTATTATCCGTGGTTCAAAGACAACCAATGAAGCAAAAGAAAAATTGATCGAACGTTTTGAACTGGATGATGTTCAGGCACAGGCAATCGTAGATATGCGTCTGCGTGCTCTGACCGGTTTGGAACGGGAAAAACTGCAAAATGAATATGCAGAGCTTATGAAGAAGATTGAAGAGTTCCGTGCTATCTTGGCAGACCGCAAACTTCTTCTTGGAGTGATTAAAGAAGAAATAACATTAATTGCTGATAAATACGGAGATGACCGTCGTACATCCATCGGTTTTGATGAATTTGACATTTCCATGGAAGATCTGATCCCGGTTGAAAATACGGTCATTGCAATGACTCATATGGGTTATATCAAACGTATGACGAGTGATAACTTTAAAAGCCAGCACCGTGGAGGAAAAGGAATTAAGGGAATGCAGACCATTGAGGAAGATTATATTGAAGATCTCTTTATGGCAACGACACACCATTACCTGATGTTCTTTACCAACAAAGGCCGCGTATATCGTATCAAAGCATATGAAATACCGGAATCAAGCCGTACAAGCCGTGGTACAGCAATTGTAAATTTATTACAGCTGCTTCCGGAAGAAAAGATTACGGCTGTCATTGCACTGCGTGAATACGAAGAAGATAAATATCTCTTTATGGCAACGAAGAATGGTTTGGTTAAGAAAACTTCCCTTTCGGAATATATGAATATCCGTAAGACCGGATTGCAGGCAATCAATCTTCGTGAAGAAGATGAATTGATCGAAGTAAAAGTAACCGATGACAATAAAGAAATTATCCTTGTGACGAAACAGGGACAGTGTATCAAGTTCAAGGAGACGGACGTGCGTACGACAGGACGAACTTCTATGGGGGTACGTGGTATGAATCTGTCTTATGACGATGAAGTAGTTGGAATGCAGTTGGATACACAGGGAGAGCAGCTTCTTCTCGTATCCGAATATGGTTTAGGAAAACGTACCAATATCGAAGAATTTGGAGTACAGCATCGTGGCGGAAAAGGTGTAAAATGTTATAAGATCACCGAAAAGACGGGAAATGTCGTGGGTGCAAAAGCCGTTCATGACGATCAGGAAATCATGCTGATTACCAATGAAGGTATTGTCATCCGTATTGAGGTGTCCGGTATCTCCATTCTTGGAAGAATTACTTCCGGCGTGAAACTGATGAACCTGGATCCTTCTCAGGATGTCGTTATCGCAAGCATAGCCAAAGTGCGAAAAGAAGAGAACGAAAAACCGGAAGAAGAGGCAGAAGAAAATGCCGGGGAGAATGCAGATGAGAACAATTAATACAGAATTGATTACACAACAGGTAAAAGAAATGTGTATGGATGTTAATATCCATCTGTCAAAAGATGTAAAGTGTGCCATCAAAGAGGCAGAGAAAAAGGAAAAATCTCCGCTTGGTAAGCAGATATTAGGTCAGCTGGAAGAGAATATGGAGATTGCTTCCGATACTCAGATTCCAATTTGTCAGGATACCGGTATGACCGTTGTATTTTTGAAGGTTGGACAGGAAGTTCATTTTGAAGGCGCTTACATAGAAGATGCCATCAATGAAGGAATCCGCCAGGGATATCAGGAAGGATATCTTCGCAAATCCGTGGTAAAAGATCCGGTAGACCGTGTCAATACAAAGGACAATACGCCGGGTGTCATTCATTATGAAATCGTACCGGGTAATCAGGTCGAGATAACGATTGCGCCAAAAGGGTTCGGCAGTGAAAATATGAGCCGTCTTTATATGCTGAAGCCGGCAGACGGACTCGATGGAATCCGCAATGCCATCTTAGAGACAGTAAAACTCGCAGGTCCCAATGCCTGTCCTCCGATTGTTGTCGGAGTAGGTATCGGTGGTACTTTTGAAAAATGTGCCATCCTTGCGAAAAAGGCACTTACCCGCGACTTAAACTCATCTTCTGAAATTCCTTACGTGAAGGAACTGGAACATGAGATGCTGGAAAAAATCAACAATCTTGGAATCGGGCCGGCAGGACTTGGAGGCACGGTGACAGCACTTGGTGTAAATATTGAAACTTATCCGACGCATATCGCCGGAATGCCGGTTGCCATCAACATATGCTGTCACGTAAACCGCCATATCCGCCGCACGATATAAATATCCGAAAGGAAGAGAAACATGGAGACAAATTGCGAATTTTGTGCTCTTTACTACGTCGATGACGATGGTTACGGGGAATGTCAGGTAAATCTGGATGAGGACGAAATGTACCGTTTTATGAACACGTCATACCGTTCCTGCCCCTACTATCAGAACGACGATGAATATAAGATTGTGAGAAAACAGAACTGATGAAATACTACATGGCTCCTTTGGAAGGAATCACAGGGCATATTTACCGTACAACGTACGCAAAATATTTTGGTGGAATCGATAAATATTTTTCCCCTTTTATCTCTCCCAATCAAAAGAAAATATGCCGCACACGTGAAAAAAAGGATATTTTGCCGGAAAATAATGCCGGTTTGTATCTGGTACCACAGATCATGACAAATCAGGCAGAAATGTTTTTGCAGACCGTAGAATATCTTCAGCAATTTGGTTATAACGAAGTAAATCTGAATTTGGGATGCCCGGCAGGTACGGTAGTTTCGCGTAAGAAAGGTTCCGGTTTTCTGACAGAACCGAAAAAATTGGAATCCTTTTTAAAAGAGATTTACGAAGAAACCGATGTCAAAATATCCATAAAAACGCGGATCGGTTATGAAAGTGTGGAAGAATTTCCAACACTTATTTCCATATTTAACCAGTTTCCAATTTATGAACTGATCGTGCATCCGCGTACAAGAGAAGATTTTTACCAGAATACACCGGATATGCAGGCTTTTTCGTATGCTATGAAACATAGTAAAAATGTTTTGTGCTATAATGGTGATATCTTTTGCCGGGAAGATTATCAACGTCTTACCGAACAATTTTCGAATCTTCCGGGTGTTATGCTTGGACGGGGCGTTTTACAAAATCCGGCAGTCATTGCTTCTATAAAAGAAGAAAAACTACCGGAAAAAGAAGTAATCAAAGAATTTGTCATGGAATTATGTGAGAGATACCGGTCAGATTTGTATGGAGAGCGCCCTGTTTTGTTCAAAATGAAGGAATTATGGCATTACCTTATACAATCCTTTAATGCGGATGAAAAAATTGTTAAAAAGATAAAGAAAGCGCAGAAAATATCAGAATACGAGATCACAGTAAAGGAATTATTTTCAAATTATGACCTCAAAATGTGAATACAAATATTGGAGATGAAGAAGAAATGGAAAAGCATTTGGAGACACCATTGACGAAAGAAAAAGTAAAAGAACTTCATGCAGGAGATTATGTATATATTTCCGGAACCGTATATACAGCGAGAGATGCTGCTCATAAACGGATGATTGAGACACTGGAGAAGGGCGGAGATCTGCCTTTTGATATGCAGGATCAGGTCATTTATTATCTGGGGCCTACGCCAAACCGGGAAGGACAGGTGATCGGTTCTGCCGGTCCTACAACGAGCAGCCGTATGGACCGTTATGCGCCTTCTCTGCTTGACCGCGGTTTAAAAGGAATGATTGGAAAAGGAAAACGCAGCGAAGAAGTCATCGCTTCCATGAAAAAAAATACAGCGGTATATTTTGCTGCCGTTGGGGGAGCCGGAGCACTTTTATCAAAATGTATTACCAAAAGCGAAGTAATCGCATACGATGATCTCGGTACAGAAGCAATCCGCTGTCTGGAGGTAAAAAATCTGCCTGTGATTACAGTAATTGACTGTGAAGGAAACAATTTGTATGAGACAGCGGTAAAAGAGTATCAAAAAGCGGAAAAAAATGTTTGACAAATGATTTACAATCTGATACAATAGTCAATGCACTGAAACTTAATATTTATCAAATTTCAGAACTTTGGAGAAGTACTCAAGTGGCTGAAGAGGTGCCCCTGCTAAGGGTATAGGTCGTTTGCGCGGCGCGAGGGTTCAAATCCCTCCTTCTCCGTTATAAGGAACTATTACAATATGTAGTAGTTCCTTTTGTTTTATCAAAGCGGCAGATAACGATTGTTCACCCGGATAGGAAGAGCAATGAACTGTTACGGCATCAGAAAGAAGGAAAAATGAATGGAACAAAATACAATTACAGGAAAAAAGACATTTCAATTAAGTATATTTGCTTTATATATGGCAATTATATGTATCGTAACAATGTTTACCAAAATTCCGATTCCTCTTGGATATGCACATATCGGGGACAGTATCATTCTTACGTTTGCACTTTTTTATGGAGGAAGAAATGGATTTATCGTCGGAGGAATCGGTTCTGCTTTGTCGGATCTGCTTTCCGGATTCCCACAGTGGATCATTCCCACACTTCTCATTAAAGGATTTATGGCATTGATCATGGCAGCGATAGCAAGAAAAGAAGATGGTACTTATAAAATTCTATCTATAAGAACATTTATTGGCGCAATCGCCGGAATGTTATTTATGGTTGCCGGATATGTTGTCGCCGGTATGCTTATGAATGGATTTGCAGCAGGACTTGCATCTGCACCCGGATTATTAATTAAGTCCGTTGTAAATATAATTGCCTTTTATATTATTTCTGTTGTACTAGATAAAACGAGAAAAATTGAAAAAAAATTCTAGTAGAAAACGGCGAGATTTCGGTACTTTTGAAAAATATGCAAAAAAAATCAAAAAAAGTTTAAAAAAAGTGTTGACAAAAGTGCCACCGTCTGATAATATATATCTTGCTGACGCGGTAAAGACAAAACAGCAAAACAAAAAAGTTTAAAAAAAGTCTTGACAAAGCAAAAGCGATTTGTTATAATATTCATCGCTGACGCAAAGTGCGACAGCAAAGAACCTTGATAAC
>FR893923.1 GCA_000434115.1 Roseburia sp. CAG:309
TTATAAAAAAATGATTGAAAGGTTTCCAAACCATAAACATCCGAACCTATAATCTGCTCGGTACTTCCTACAAAAAGCACACCATCTTTTTTTAATGATTGCGAAATGCCTTTGTATATTCGATCTTTTGCCTCTTCGGTAAAATAAATCAGAACGTTTCTGCACACAACCAAATCAAGGTTTCCGGGATACGTATCTTTTAACAGATTATGTTCTTGAAAGGTAATACATCGTTTCAAGGAATCAGACACCTGATAATATCCGGAGTCTTTCTTTTCAAAAAATTTTTTCTGATACTTTTCCGGAAGGGATTTTAAACTTTTTTCATTGTAACATCCCTGTCTGGCTTTGTCTAAAACTTCTTTGTCCATATCCGTAGCGATGATCTCAATACGTTCTAACGGATAGAACTCGCTGAGAACCATTGCCAGAGAATACGGCTCATCTCCCGTAGAGCAAGCGGCACTCCACACACGGATATTTTTTCCGGAATGTTTCATAATGTGTGGAATAATAATGGTTTCCAATGTTTTCCACTGAGCCGGATTGCGATAAAACTCAGACACATTTATTGTAAGATATGTAATAAATGTATTATATACTTCACGGTCTCTTTTTAACAACTGAAAAAATTCCGCTAAGTTTTTACACCGGTGCCTTCCCATAAAACTGAGAATGCGGCGTTTCATCTGAGTTTCCTTGTAAGAGTTTAAGTCAAGTCCGGATAATAGCAAAAAATCTTTTTTAAAACCTTCATACTCGTCTAACATATCTGTTTAAAACCTCAGTCGAATTATTTATTCTGCTTCTTCTTCAGCAGCATCCTCGTTCTGTTTTTCAATCTCGAGAGCTTTGATGCTCAGGCTGATTTTCTTTGCTTCTTCATTGAAGTCCACGATCTTTGCTGTAACTTCCTGTCCAACGCTTAATACGTCAGAAGGTTTTTCAACATGGTCGATGGAAATCTGGGATACATGAAGAAGTGCGTCGATGCCCTCTTCCAATTCAACAAAAGCACCAAAATCTGTCATACGGGCAACTTTTCCTGTTACGACCTGACCTTTCTCATATTTTTCAGATGCGTTTTTCCAAGGATTGTTTGAATCCAGTTTCATAGTCAAAGCAATCTTTGTACCGGAAATATCTTTGATCATAACTTCTACTTTATCGCCAACTTTGAATAATTTCTTAGGATCGTCTACACGTCCCCAGCTCATTTCTGAGATGTGAAGAAGACCATCTGCTCCGCCGAGATCAATAAATGCACCAAAATCGGTAAGGTTCTTTACGGTACCTTCTACCATCATACCAACTTCGATACGGGCAAGAAGTGCCTCCTGAGCCTCTTTTTTCTGAGCCACGATAAGCTGTTTGCGGTCACCGATAATTCTTCTCTTGCGAGGATTTACTTCAGTAAGAACAAACTCAATCTCCTGTCCTTCGTACTTGGAAAGGTCTTTTTCGTATACGTCGGATACCAGACTAGCCGGAATGAATACACGGCCTTCTCCATAAGAAACACTCAAGCCGCCTTTCAATGCTGCTGTTACTGTTCCTTTCAGAACCTCGCCGCTTTCCATAGCCTCTTCAAATACTTTGTTCATCTTATCCTGCTGTAATCTCTTGTAAGTAAGAAGAACCTGACCTTCTCCGTCGTTTACTTTAAGAACCTTTACAGTGAGCTTATCATCAACTTTAACTTCTTTTGTCAAATCAACATCTGGATTATTGCTGTATTCGCTTTTTGTCAAGATACCATCTGCTTTATATCTGATATTCAAGATAATTTCATTCTCATTAACGCTGATAACTGTCCCTTCTACAATCGCACCATTATGGATTGTTACTGATGATTCCTCTTTTAATAATTCTTCAAAACTTCTTTCTTCTGACATGCCTCTAGAACCTCCTGAATAATGTTTTTTGGGGTGGATGCCCCTGCAGTAATACCTAGGCTTGACGAAAATTGAATCTGCTCCAGATTCAAATCTTCTAATGTCTGTATAAAATAAGTGTTTTCACACTGATTTTTACTGATTTCAAATAACTTTCTGGAATTTGAACTGTTTTTCCCGCCTATAACAATCATCGCATCGGAAACAGCTGCTAACTCCTCAGCTTCTTTTTGTCTCTCTGCGGTGGCATTGCATATAGTATTCACAGCAATTATATCATAACCTTTTTTTGAAAGAATTTCAACTAAATCTTTAAATTTTTTGTAATTAAATGTCGTTTGAGCGACAATGCACACTTTTTTTGTCGCATCTTTTAAGGTGAAATTCAGCGCTTCTTCCTCGGTTTCAAGGGCTTTCCCGTGCCCTTCGCACCATCCGAGGATACCCTGCACCTCGGGATGAACTTTGCTGCCTATAATGACAATATCATACCCTTTTTCTGCATATTTTTCAACTGTTGTATGAATTTTTTTTACAAAAGGGCAGGTACAGTCTACAATATTGGCGCTTACATTTTCCAGTTTTGTATAAATTTCTTTGGATATCCCGTGGGAACGAATGATAACGGTGGCATCCTCCAGAGGATGTTTTCCGTAAAAAAGTTCTTCTTCACTCAGGGCAAGAACTCCTTTCTGCTCCAGATCCGCAACCACTTCTTCATTGTGAATGATAGGTCCCAGGGTGTAAACCGGTTTTCCTTTTGCTGCTTCGGTATATGCCATATCGACAGCGCGCTTAACTCCGAAGCAGAATCCGGCTGTTTTGGCAAGTGATACGTTCATAATCTCTCCCGTTTTCTATTTTTTCAGAGTAACGATTTCGCTAGTCTGCTTTTTTTACGATGTCGATCAGACAATTTACGACTTCCTCGATAGACATATCGGAAGAATCGACAAGTACGGCATCGTCCGCCTGACGAAGCGGTGAAATCTCACGATTCATATCCTGTTCATCACGGAGAATGATGTCTTTTTCAATCTGATCCAGATCGCAGGTTTCCCCTTTTTCCTGTAATTCCTTGTAACGGCGCTTGGCGCGTACTCTGGAACTGGCAGTCAGATAGATTTTTACTTCGGCATTTGGAAGAACTACCGTTCCGATATCTCTTCCATCCATAATGACATCGTTTTCGGAAGCAATTTTTTGTTGCAGGGAAACCAGTTTTTTACGGACTTTTCCATATTTTGCCACTGTAGAGGCGGTTTTTCCGACTTCTTCTTTCCGGATTTCTTTGGAAACATTGGCTCCGTTTAGAAAAATCTGCTGTTCTCCGTTTTCATGGGATAATGTGATCTCGATATCATCGAGTCTGGCAACAACTGCTTCTTCGTCTGCCGGAGAAATCCCATTGTTTAACACATAGAGAGCAATTGTGCGGTACATTGCACCGGTGTCTAAATACACAAATGATAATTTTTTTGCCACTAATTTGGCGATAGAACTTTTCCCTGCACCTGCCGGGCCATCGAGCGCGATATTCATAACTCCGTTATTCCTTTCTTTCTTTTGATTTTTCAGCTGCCATCCTGCCGGCAAGATAACCGGTAGACCAGGCAATCTGTAAATTGTAACCACCTGTCATTGCGTCCACATCGATCATTTCTCCGGCAAAAAACAGATGATTGATTTTTTTGCTTTCCATCGTAGAAGGATCAATGTCTTTTACGGACACACCGCCGGAAGTGATGATCGCCTCTTTCCAGTCACGAAGGGACCGGATGGTAAAGCGCATCGCTTTGATCTCCGACACGAGGCGGTGTCTTTCGGTTTTTGTAATTTGATTTACTGCCGCTGCGCCATCTAAAGACGTGCGTTTTACTATAACGGGAATCATACTTTTTGGAAGCAGTTTCCCAAGACAGTTTTTCAAAGAAGTATTCGGGCTTTCTTCAAAATCCCTGACCAGACGTTTATCCAGTTTTTCCACAGACAACGCAGGCTTACAATCCAGTATAGCATAAATCGTGTCATTTTCCAACCTTTTTCCTACTTCATGAGAAGCGGAAAGAACGATCGGACCGGTAATGCCAAAATGAGTAAACATCATTTCCCCAAAATCACGGTAGATTTCCTGTTTTTTCCCATTCTCTTTTTCCACATAAAAAGCCATTTCCACGTTTTTCATCGAAAGACCCTGCATCTGCATGGTATCCCGCTCTTTCACATTCATGGGAACCAGTGCGGGACGACAGGAAACGATGCGGTGGCCGGATTTTTTTGCAAACCGGAGCCCATCGCCGGTAGAACCGGTAGAAGGATAGGAAAGTCCTCCGGTTGCCAGAATGATACAGCCGGCATGCAGAAGGGCATCGGGTGTCCGGATAGCACAAGCCGTTTCATGATCGTATAAAATCTGCTGACAGGGGGTATTCAGGTGAATGTCAACGCCGCCTCGCTTACATTCTTTTGCCAGACATTGAATGACATCGGAAGATTTATCAGAGACAGGAAACACGCGGTTTCCTCGTTCTACTTTTGTCGAAAGCCCCCACTCCTGAAACAATTCTATCGTTTGAAAATTTGTCAATGTATAAAGACTGCTATACATAAATTTAGCATTGGTATTGACGGCAGAAAAGAACTCTTCCGTCTCACAGGCATTGGTGAGATTGCAGCGTCCTTTTCCGGTAATATATATTTTTTTTCCTACTTTTTCGTTTTTTTCGATCAAAGCTACCTGTGCGCCTTCTTTGGACGCGGAGATGGCAGCCATCATACCGGCGGCACCGCCGCCGACTACGATCACATCATATTTTTTCAATATTTCGTTCCTGCTTTCCGTTTATTTGGAGCGATAAACTTCGTTTTCATCAAATTCATAGTTGGCAGAATGATAAGCTCCTGTGTCACAGCGAAAGATCACATCATCCACATAAGAAAGATTGTCCAAAAGGCTGTTTGCCAGACAGTCCAAAACAAGCGTCTCGTATTTTTTCGAACAATTTTTTACCGGCGCATACTGGGAATCTAAAGTTACAAAGATCTGTCTTCGTTCTACCGTAAGTTCGGTTACTTTTATCGTATCTTCCAGATTATTTATTACCTCATCGGTAATAAATGCCGGCGTTACTTCATTATCGTATAAAGGGACGGAAATTGGCATAAGTTCTTCGTTGACTGTATCCACCGTATAGATGGAAATGGTCTTGATATTCCGTTTTTGGGGAGTTGATATCGCGGCAGGGGTCGTATCCTGCACGGAATCAATTTCTTCCTGTGTCAGATCCATATCCGAAGTGTCTTCAAAAGGCAACAGGGAACAGGAACACAAACTCAACGTCACCAGCAAAATACACGCGAAAGAGAACCAATGCTTCATTGGATTCACTCCTTTAATGCTTTTTTTGCAAGAGCCAATGCTGCTTCCACTGCGGCATTCCGTACTTCGCTCCGGTCTCCTTTAAAAATATGTCGTTCCACAAAAGTGTTTCCCATGCAGTAACAACCGAGATAAACCAGTCCAACCGGTTTTTCGGCAGTTCCTCCATCCGGGCCGGCGATTCCCGTAGCACTCAATGCCACCTCTGCGTTCGCCGCTTTTGCTGCGCCTTCTGCCATCTGTCGGGCAGTTTCTTCACTGACAGCACCTACCGTATCCAATGTTTCTTCTTTTACACCAAGAAGGGTTTGTTTGGCTTCATTGGAATAGGTTACAAATGCCTGGTGAAATACACCGGAAGCTCCGCTGGCGTTTACGATACGCCCGGAGATCAATCCTCCTGTACATGACTCTGCGGTTGTTATCGTAGCATTTCTTTTTGTCAATTCTTTGACAAGCCATTGTTCCAGAGTTTCCATTGAAATCACCATCCTTTACAGCGTTTCCGTATCGCTTAATACGGCACGGTTTTTATAAATATAATCCAGCAGGGATATGATGGTCAGCGCAACGGCAGCCCAGATCAATATCCATTCCAGAATTTCGATGCCGGAAAAGGAAAAATCAAGGATAAGCACGATGGACATAATCATCTGTGCCACGGTTTTTACCTTTCCCCAATAATTAGCAGCAATGACAATCCCCTTTTCTGCCGCGATCAGCCGGAATCCGCTGATGATAAATTCGCGGGCAATGATGACAATGACTGCCCAGGCAGGCATCACACATTCGGAATCGGCTGCAAAACAGATCAGCGCAGAGCAGACAAGCAGTTTATCTGCCAGCGGATCCATAAATTTTCCAAAAGTCGTTGTTTCGTTATATTTTCTGGCAAGATATCCGTCCAGAAAATCCGTAATGCAGGCGAGAATAAATACTGCGGCAGCAATATAATCGCTATAGGGAACGGCATCCCATAACATAAATACAATAAAGAATGGAATCAAAATCACACGAATCATGGTTAATTTATTCGGTATGTTATTCATTTATCATCCTCCTCACTACATATTTCACCGATCAGATCATAGCCCTTCGCATCGGTAACCAAAAGTTTTACCATGGTTCCGGATACGATTTCATATGGCACCTGAAAGAAGATACATCCGTCGATCTCCGGAGTATCCCGGTAGGTTCGGGCAACATATACATCATCCTGCGGCAGATAACCGTCTACGATGGCTGCGTAAGTTTTTCCTACCAGTGTTTCGTTTTGTGCAAAGATCACTTCCTGCTGTGCTTCCATGATCTCGTCTGCCCACTGACGGCGGAGTTCCATATCAATCTGTTCCGGATAATTTGCTGCTTTTGTACCTTCTTCTTCCGAATAAGGAAAGACACCAAGGCGGTCAAATTTCATCTCCCGCACAAATTCGATACATTCCTCATGCTGTTCGCTGGTTTCACCCGGAAAGCCGCTGATGAGTGTGGTTCGCAGGGCAATATCCGGAATTTCTGTTCGAAGCATCTTGATCTTTTGAATCAATTCTGCTTTTGTCGTGCGGCGTCCCATGCGTTTCAGGACATCGTCGTTACAATGCTGGATCGGAAGATCCAGATAGTGACACACTTTCGGATTGTTACGAAGTTCCTGTGCCAGTTCTAATGTAATCTCTTCCGGGTAACAGTACAAAACGCGGATCCATGCAATATCACGGATTTCAGACAAACGGCGAAGCAGTTCCGGAAGTTTTTTCTCATGGTAGAGATCTACACCATATAATGTAGTTTCCTGTGCCACCAGAATCAATTCCCGAATCCCTTTTTCAGCAAGTTTTTCCGCTTCTTCAATCAAATCTTCCATCGGGACACTTCGATAATGGCCACGCATGGAAGGAATAATACAATACGTACAGTTTTTATTGCAGCCTTCGCTGATCTTTAAATATCCAACATGCGACATACCGGAAGTAACACGGTCGGTCAGATGAACCGGAAGATAATCCAGTTCTTTTGTCAGCGACGTATGCTCTCCGCCCAGTGCCTTTTTCACAACGACCGCAATGTCATCGTAGGCAGTCGTTCCAATCACACCGTCAATCTCCGGCATTTCTTCAAGGATCGTATCCTGATAACGTTCTGCAAGACAGCCGGAAGCAATCAGCACTTTACATTTTCCTGTCTTTTTATATTCAGCAAGTTCGAGCAGGGTTTCAATACTCTCCTGTTTGGCATCGTGGATAAAAGCACACGTATTGACGACGATGATCTCCGCCTGTTCCGGTTCATCGGTCAATTCATAGCCTTCTTTGGCAAGAAGTGCCAGCATTTTTTCACTGTCAACCAGATTTTTGTCACAACCTAAAGAGACAAAATAAATGTGCATCATTCCTGTAATCCTTTCGCTTCTACGCAGTTATTCATAAGCATGGCGATCGTCATCGGTCCGACACCACCCGGTACCGGAGTAATGGCATGAGTGATCGGAGCCACGTCGTCATAATCCACATCTCCGCAAAGTTTTCCGTCTGCGCCGCGGTGGATTCCGACATCAATAACGACTGCGCCTTCTTTGACGTATTCTTTGGTAATAAATTTTGGTTTTCCGATCGCAACGATCAGAATATCTGCCCGTTTTGTCACTTCTTTCAGATCTTTGGTATGGGAATGGCAGACCGTAACGGTTGCATTTTCCCGAAGCATCAGAAGTGCCATCGGTTTTCCGACAATATTGCTCCGGCCGACGATCACACATTCTTTTCCGTCGATTTCAACACCGGTACGTTTTAACAACTGAATTACACCGGCTGGTGTACAGGAAACAAAGCCCGGCTGTCCGATGCTGAGCGCACCGACACTCTGTGGATGAAATCCATCGACATCTTTTTTCGGTGAAATTGTCCGGATCACTTTGTCTTCGTCCATATGAGCCGGCAATGGAAGTTGTACCAGAATACCATTGACATCGTCTCTGTCATTTAACTGCCGGATCAATTGCAGCAGTTCTTCTTCCGGTGTTTCCTCCGGCAGTTCATAAGCCAGAGAACGGATTCCGATATATTCACAGGCCTTTTTCTTATTTCCAACATAAACGGTCGAAGCAGGATCGTTTCCTACCTGAATCACAGCCAGAGTAACTTCCAGATTTTCCTTTTTCACTCTTTCTTTTAATTCGTCTTTTATCTGTGCGGAAATCTGTTTTCCATCAATTCGAATGCTCATAGCACAACCTCCTAATAGTTATTTTTATGAATTTTCTACGATACGGTCACGCAGGGACTGCATATGGTAATCGGTTCGATTGATCACATCAGCGCAGGCGCGCAGTTCATACATAATACTTTCCGCATCATCAATATCTTTTTTATATTTCAGCTGGTGCTCCAGACTTGCCCAGAAGTCCATCGCAATCGTCCGGATCTGTACTTCCACGCGGATCTGTTCTTTGTGATCCGAGAAAAACACCGGAACTTCAATGATCAGATGAAGGCTTCGATAGCCATTCATTTTAGGATTTTTAATATAATCTTTGCGCTTGATCAATTCAATGTCATCCTGTGCGGTAAGCATGTCTGCCACTTTATAGATGTCATCAATAAAAGCACAGATGACGCGAACCCCTGCCACGTCCGAAAGATTTTCAAACACCGACTGTACCGTGACAGGATAGCCTTTTCGGCGGAGTTTGCTCGCAATGCTGTCGGGCTGCTTAACACGGGTTTTGATAAATTCAATCGGATTTCTCTGTCTTTTTATGGATAATTCATCATTTAATACTTGTAATTTGGTCTTTATCTCTTTGATCGCACAACTGTACATCATCATCATCTGCCGGAATTCGGTCTCCTGATCGATAAATACATGTCCTGCATCTGCCGGTATATATATCTGATTTAACAAAGAGGTGTCAACTTCCTGTTCTAACATCGTTTATTCGCCAACCTTTCTCCTTACCTCCGTGCATAAAAATCCATTTACGCATATAATATAATTTTATAAGAAAATGACAGTAAAGTCAAATAATTCTTTACTTTTTCGAAAAATGAAAGTATAATCAGTAAAAAGTATGGATATGGAAATGACAAAAGAAAGGAAATTTAACAGATGTTTCGTTTATGGGCAAAAGAATTTAAAAGCAATCGAATGATTCGGGACATGGTTGTGGAAAATGATTCCACGGAGATGTCGCGGACCCAAAAAGTATTTGCAGCACTGGAAGAAGTGTGCTATGAATTTGATCTTTCCAAACCAATCTGGCTGGAACATAATATTGAAGAATTCAAGCGCGTCGACAAAACCCGCTTTCGCAGCGATAATTTTATCGACGGCATCGAATTTGATTATCTTGAGATCCACGTTATTGAGGAAGATTAGGGATCGGTTCAATACTTCGCTGTAAGATCCCTTTCATATAGGCGATCGCAATTCCATAATTGGTAAATGGGATGCCTTGATCAACTGCGCATTTCATACGGTATTTCACTTCTCTCTCATTGAGCATACACCCTCCGCAGTGAATGACCATCGCATAAGGGGACAGATCCTCTTTAAATTCACGGCCGGAGCTCCATTCAAATGTCAGATCTTTCCCGGTATATTTTAAAAGCCAGTTTGGCAGTTTTACGGTGCCAATATCTTCGCATTGACGGTGATGTGTGCAGCCCTCGGAAATGAGGATGCGGTCTCCGTCTTTCAGCGAATCTATTGCCTGAATCCCTTTAACCGCAGTTTCCAGATACCCTTTAAAACGAGCCATCAAGATGGAAAATGATGTCAAGGGGATTTCTTTTGGCACAATTGCTGCAACTTCTTCAAATGCCTGACTATCCGTGATTACCATACGAACTTTACCTTCCAATTTTTGTAAAGTTTGTGCAAGCTCTGTATTTCTTACGGTCACTGCGGCAGCCCCTGCCTCAAGAATATCCCGGATCACCTGCTGCTGTGGCAGGATCAGACGGCCTTTTGGTGCAGCAGAATCAATCGGAATGACAAGAACGGCAAGGTCTCCCGGATTCAAAAGATCGCCTACGATCTGAAGTGTCATATCTTCTGTGGAAATCTGATGAGCAAGTTTTTCCTTGCACTCCTGAATGCCCTGTTTCTGCAAAGCACTGATATAGATACTGTGCTCCTCTTCTGCCGGAATGTTTTCCAAAAGGTCGGATTTATTATAAATGATAAGATACGGCAGCTCTTTTTCCTGAATCAATGTAAGCAGCTGCTTGTCTGTTGCTGCGAACCCTTTTTGTGCATCGACGACAAGAACCGCGATATCCGTTCGGTTTAAGATCTGTTTTGTCTTTTGGATTCGTTTTTCACCCAGTTCGCCCACATCGTCAAAGCCGGGAGTATCAATGATCATAACCGGCCCTAATGGAAGGAGTTCCATTGCTTTTTGCACCGGATCGGTCGTGGTTCCGAGGACATCCGATACAACCGCCAGTTCCTGCCCGGTAATGGCATTGACAACGCTTGATTTTCCGGCATTGCGGCAGCCGAAAAAACCGATATGGATCCGATTGGCAGAGGGGGTATCATTGAGTGACATACGTATACCTTCTTTCCTGTTTATTAAAAAAGATTATACCACATTTTTTAAAAATATGATATAATCTTTTTGTGTGATATTAGGGAACCAACGATAATAGAAATGGAGAATAAAGATGAATAAAACAGAAGTTACAGAAATAAAGAAAATTTTCAAAAAAGACGACAATGGCATCACAAGAATCTGTGGCTGTTATGTAGATGGCGAAAAGAATAAGCGCGTCGAGTTAAAGGAGGCCTTTTACTCTCTTCCGGAAGAGGAAATGTTTAAATACGTGGATATTTTTCGCAAAACGATGTCCGGTACACTTGGCAAAAATCTTATGAATATGGAATTTCCCATGGAAGAAGAAACCAACAACGATGGCAAGCAGAAATTTATGATGAAACTTGTA
>FR893924.1 GCA_000434115.1 Roseburia sp. CAG:309
TGAATTTAAGCGATGTGGAAATGGTATTGAGGCAGATACGTATGAGACAGTATGCTCATTTTTGAATCGTTTTGGTGGAGATATATTTTTAGGAGTGCTGGATGATGGAACCGTTGTGGGAGTACCGCCCAAAGCGGCCCCGGATATGGTGAGAAATTTTATTAAAGTTATGGCAAATCCAAAATTGTTTTCTCCGACAGTATATCTTGTGCCGCAAATTATTGAATATGATGAAAAGCGTACAATTATTCATGTGCATATTCCGCCAAGTGCGGAGGTACACAGCTATAAGAAAGTGATATATGATCGTGTAAATGATGCGGATATTAAAGTGACAGCTACGGGGGCAATTGCACAGATGTATATTCGCAAACAAGGAATTTTTACAGAAAGAAAAATATATCCATATGCTACGTTGGAAGATTTGCGATTGGATTTACTACCGAAAATCCGGATTATGGCAAAAAATCATGCGAGCGGCAATCATCCATGGACGGCCATGGATGACATGCAATTACTGAAGAGTGCAGGTCTGTATGGAAGAGATGTGGTTACCGGTGAAGAGGGATTTAATTTGGCAGCAATCATGCTTTTGGGAAAAGATGAAGTTATTTTGGATGTAGCACCAGCATATGTTACGGATGCTTTGTTACGAAAGGTAAATATTGATCGTTATGATGATAGAGAAATAATAAAAACTAATTTGATTGAGAGTTATGACAGGTTGCTGGAGTTTG
>FR893925.1 GCA_000434115.1 Roseburia sp. CAG:309
TTCCTGCTGCAATGTACTTGTTGTAAATGGCAATGGTGGCTTTTTGGTGCGCTCTCCCTTTTTAATTTCCGAAACTTCGTACGTCGCGCCCTTTAACTCTTTGTAAATTTTTTCCAATTCTTTTTTTCCGATATTTTCCTGTTTTTTCGGATTTCCGTAGTATTTTGCCAAAAGCGGTTTCTTACATCCCTTTACCGGAAATTCCGCTTCCAGACTCCAGTATTCTGTCGGAATAAACGCATCAATCTGTGCTTCCCGGTCAGCAATGATACGAAGGGCAACCGACTGTACACGTCCTGCACTCAGTCCTCGTTTTACCTTCTGCCACAGAAGCGGACTGATGGAATATCCCACAATACGATCCAGAACACGTCTTGCCTGCTGGGCATCCACCAGATCCATATCAATTTCACGCGATTCTTTGATCGCCTGTCTCACCGCATTTTTCGTAATTTCATTGAACGTAATACGTTTTGTCTTTTTCGGATCCAGTTTCAGTGCGAAAAACAAGTGCCAGGAAATGGCTTCTCCTTCACGGTCGGGGTCCGTCGCGAGATAGATCTTATCTGCTTTTTTTACTTCTTTCCGCAAGGAAGCCAATAATTCCCCTTTTCCTCTTATCGTTATATATTTTGGTTCAAAATCATTGTCAAAGTCAACACCCATCTGACTTTTTGGCAGATCACGAACGTGTCCGTTGGATGCGACTACCGTATAATTACTCCCGAGAAATTTTTTAATCGTTTTTGATTTTGCCGGTGACTCCACGATAATCAAGTTTTTCGCCATACAAAAACTGCCCCCTTGTGTCATATTTTAATATAATTATTTTTCCCAATTTCTTTGACCAAGCCTCGTTTTTGCAGGGAAAACAGCTGTTTCATAAGCATTGCTGCCGGAAGTGCCGTTTCCTTTGCAATCTGGTTTACTTCTTTCGGCTCAAGACTTAAACTAGCATACACCATTTTTTCCTCACTTTCAAGGGAAACTTTTATTTTCGATAAATTTTTCGATTTTTTTCTTCGTGCAAGCAGTCCGTTTGTCTCATAATATTCCACAATATCCAACGGTTTTGTGACCAAAAATGCCCCCTGCCGGATCCATTGATTACATCCTTCACTCAACGTATCTCCGATCCTTCCCGGTATGACAAAAATATCCTTTCCCTGTTCCAATGCCAGTTCCGCAGTGATTAGCGAGCCGCTCTTTTCTCTCGCCTCAACAATCAGCACCCCTTCCGAAAGTGCGCTGATAAGACGGTTTCTCATTGGGAAAAAGCCCGGCATCGCCGGTGTTTCCGGCGGATATTCTGAAAGAACTCCTCCCTGGCGCACAATGCTTTGATACAATCTGGCATGTTCCCTCGGATAACAGATCTCCGCACTGTTTCCCAGTACAGCATACGTGTTTCCGCCGGCTTCCAGCGCCCCCTGATGTGCCCAGCCATCAATTCCTCTCGCCATCCCGCTCACAATGCCAATTCCTGCTTCTGCCAGTTCATAAGCAAAACGGCGTGCCATTTCGCGCCCATAATGAGAACAGTTTCTTGCTCCAACGATTGCAATCTGCATTGCCTCCTGCGGCAGTTTTCCGCGCCAGTAGATCCGTTTCGGAAAATCCGGCAGGCAGCGCAGTTTTTCCGGATAATTTTCTGAAAAATAGGAAACCACCTCCATATCATAGGAAGATATTTTTTGTTTCATTGCCCGGTAACGAAACTGTCGTTTTCCATTTGCCAGTATCTTTCTCTCTCTGGCACCGATTCCGGCTGCTTCCAGCTGCTCTGCCGTCCTTTTATACACTTCCTCCGGTGTACCAAAACAATCGATCAGCTTCTGTATCGTGCGGCTTCCAATTCCTTCCAGACTGCAAAGCCACATTCCATATTGTTCCTGTGTCATTTTCTCACCTCCTCTGTGCGCCGCCCGGAACCGGATTCCAGTATTTCCGGCTGATTCCTTTATAAAGCGATGCCTCAAACAGATCTTCTTCCCGGATCTGTTCCTGTTCTGCCAGATCCGCCAATGTCCGTGCCACACGAAGAAGCCGTTTTGCGCCTCTGGCAGACAATTCCAACTGCTCACAAAGTTCCTGCCACAGAAGTTTTTCTCCTTTTCTAAGCAGGCAGTATTTTTCCATAAGTTTCCCATCCAGTTCACTGTTATAGCATATCGATTCCCGCAGATACCGTCGTTCCTGCCGTTCTCTTGCCGCCAGAACACGGGAACGGATCTGATCGCTGTTTTCCTCCTTTTCCTGTGTTTCCGGCAGGCCAAATGTGCCTTTCTCCATCTCCACACAAAGATCCATCCGGTCTAACAGTGGTTCACTCAAACGTGAAAGATAACTCTGCACCTGCGCCGGAGTACAACGGCATTTCTGCATATCGGGGTAAAAACCGCACCGGCAGGGATTCATCGCCCCAATCACCATCATCTTTGCCGGATATTCAAAACTGTGTCCCAGTCTGGAAAGATGAATTTTGCCCTCTTCCATCGGCTGCCGCAGCATTTCCAGTGTGGTTCTGGAAAATTCCGGAAGTTCATCCAGAAACAGAACGCCATTTTGTGCCAGCGTGATCTCTCCCGGAACTACTTTGCTTCCTCCGCCGGAAAACGCAGCCGGAGAGATGGAATGATGTGGAGCACGGAACGGCCGGTGTACGATAACCGGCATCGTTTCATCCAGCTGCCCAGCAACGCTGTAAATTTTTGTAAGTTCCAGCATTTCCTTTCTTGACAAAGGCGGCATAATCCCTGCCACTGCTCTGGCAAGCATGGTTTTTCCGGTTCCCGGTGCGCCGATCATCAGCAGATTGTGTGCGCCTGCCACCGCCGTCTCGGCAGCTTTTTTTGCCGTTTTCTGTCCGCAGATCTCCGAAAAATCAACTTCCGGAAGCTGCATTTTTCCTCTCGTTTTCTCCCAGTCTCCCTTTGCCGGCGGAATCGCAATCTCGCCGCGTAAAAATGCGATCGCCTCCTTTAATGTATGGACTCCGATCACCTGAATCCCCTCTACAAACGAGGCTTCTGCCACATTTGCCGCCGGAAGCATCACAGAAGAAAAACCGGACTCCCGTGCTACGATTGCTATGGGCAGCGCCCCATGGATCCCATGGATTCTCCCATCCAGAGAAAGTTCTCCCGCAAAAGCCATCTGTTCTGTGTATGAAATAGGAATCATGCCGAATGCGGCGGTCAGAGAAATGGCGATCGGCAGATCAAAGCCGGAGCCATCTTTACGAATATCTGCCGGAGAAAGGTTTACGGTAATTCTCTTTGGCGGAAAGACCACGCCCGAATTTTGAAGTGAAATCCGTACTCTTTCTCTGGCTTCTTTTACCGCAGATGCCAGAAGACCAACCATCTGAAAGGAAGGAAGCCCTCCGGATACATCTGCCTCAACTAAAATTTTCTGTGCTTCCAGGCCTGTCAGCCCTGCACTGTACACTTTACTATACATAATGATTCTCCTTTTCTTCCGAAAGGAGAAATTGCCTACTCAAAGTATAGCATGTCATTTTATTGATTGTCCAGTATTTTTTTAATTTCATCCATAAAGGTATTGACGTCTTTAAATTCGCGGTAAATCGACGCAAAACGTACATATGCCACCGGATTCAACGTCTTCAGACGCTCCATTACGACTTCTCCGATGTACTTGCTGGACACTTCCTTTTCCCCTAGATTAAAAATTTCTGTTTCAATCTGATCTACCACTTCATTGATCTGGTCAATTGAAATAGCAAGTTTGGTGCAGGAACGGAAAATCCCCTGCTCGATCTTATCCCTGTTGTATGGTTCTCTTGCCAGATCTTTTTTAATGACAACCAATGGTATTGTCTCTAATTTTTCATATGTCGTAAACCGTTTTCCACAGTGTTCACACTGTCTTCTTCTACGAATGGAACTATTATCATCCGCCGGTCTGGAATCAATTACTTTCGTATTATCTTCTGCACAAAATGGACATTTCATCCTCGTAACCTCTTTTCTATATTTTCTATACTTTATCATAATCGAAAACGCCCGCGCCGTAAAGTTATTTTTCGCAAAAATTATGTTTTTTTTCAGGTGGCAGTTCCACCAGAATAATATCATTTCCGATCTGACAGATGCACCGCAGATCAATGACATACTCCTCTTCTTTTCCAAAAAGTCCCATAAATTTACAATTTTTTGGCACCACAATGTGGGAAATACATCCCTTGCACAGATCAAAGATCATATCTTCCACAAATCCCAGCCGTTCCCCATCACACACATTGATCACTTCTTTTTCTCTCAATTCACAGATACGCATAGATCCTCACCTTTTCACAATCCCACTGATTTTCTTTTTATAAATGTATTCAGGAGAAGAATATTTCATTCAATTTGTGGCAAACTAAAAATACAAAAGAAGTGAGGGAAAGACAATGGCACAATACAAAGTTGAAATCTGTGGAGTAAACACCGGAAAACTTCCACTCCTCACCGAAGAAGAAAAGCAGATCCTGTTTGACAAAATAAAAAAAGGAGACCGCCGTGCACGAGATACCTTTATCCACGGGAATCTCCGTCTCGTCCTGAGTATCATCCAGCGTTTCACAAATGCCGGAGAAAACGTCGATGATCTTTTTCAGATCGGATGCATCGGATTGATGAAAGCCATCGACAATTTTGACACAACATTGCAGGTAAAATTTTCCACATATGCCGTCCCTATGATCATTGGAGAAGTACGGCGTTATCTGCGCGACAATAACAGCATCCGCGTCAGCCGTTCACTGCGTGATATCGCTTACAAAGCAATCTACACCAAAGAAGCACTGATGAAGCAATCCGATAAGGAACCGACATTGGAAGAAATTGCCAAAAATTTAGAAGTGACTCCCGAAGAAATTGCGATGGCTCTGGATGCGATACAAAGTCCGGTTTCTCTGTATGAACCGGTTTATTCCGAAGGGGGCGACACCCTTTATATCATGGATCAGATCAGCGATACAAAAAATAAAGAAGAAGGATGGGTTGAGATGTTGTCCCTGCGTGAAGCGATCCGCTCACTTCCCACACGCGAAAAAAACATCATTGAGTTACGCTATTTTCAGGGGAAAACACAAATGGAAGTAGCCAAAGAAATCCACATCTCACAAGCCCAGGTTTCCCGTCTGGAAAAAAACGCACTGGGACTTATGAGAGAGGAATTACATGAATAAAAGTAACTATTCAGGATCCAATGTATGGAAATCAATGAATCGTCGTGCTTGCACGTAAGAGGCTTTGATTTCCATACATTTAGATCCTAATAGGGCTCCCCCCCTCCACATATGAGCATTTTTAGCCTTGTCAAAGGCGAGAAAGAACACGAAGTGTTCGAAATGCGAATGTGTAGGAGGGGCGTCCTGAATAGTTACGAATAAATCTTCTTAACGCAGGGGTTCATTTCTCCTGCGTTTATTTTCAATCTTGTTTTGATACATAATGTCATCGCTTTCTTTCATAAAGCTCTCCAATGTATCCGAAGGTCCTGGAATGCCGACACGATATCCCGCACTTGCATGAACTTCATACGGTTTTCCGGATTTTTTATTGTAATTTTCAAGACTTCGTTCAAATGTATAAAGCCAGTGTCTGGCATTGTCTTCATCGACATTCATCAGAATTACTTCAAATTCATCCCCGCCAATTCTGGCTCCAATCTGTCCCTGACAGCCGGCTTCATTGATTGCATACCCGACCGCACGCAGAACATTATCCCCTTCATGATGTCCGAAAATATCATTGATGGGTTTTAATCCATCCGCATCAATGCCGATAACGCACACACTGATTTCCTTGACTTTTGCCTCTAAAAACAGCGGTCTGGCATAATTTTCAAAACCACGCCGGTTATATAATCCGGTCATCACATCGCGGATATACATATTTTCCAGTTCATCGATCAGATTATGAAGTTTCTGCTGCACTAAAATCGCCTCAATCGCATTGGCTACCGCAATCGTCCAGCGGGCATAAACCGCCCCTCCATTATCCGGCTGGGAAAACCTGTACGCCTCATATCCGAAGCAGGTATTCTGATAATGAACCGGCACAAAATAAAAGCACTGTGGCGCCGCATCGATCAATTCATGCGGCAGCAGTTCCTTTCTTGGAAATTCAATATCCAGATTTTCTCCCGGAGCAGACATCACTTCGCGGTCACGAAATCCGACACGCAGATGCATCTTGTCTGTATAATACTGTGTTTGTTCCTCCCGTCTCTGCCCCAGTTCATCACACAGGCAGAGATAATAATCGGTAAAGTCTTGAAAATTGTAGATATATTTGCGAATGACTGCCGGCATATCACATATTTTCCTGATTTTTCCAAAATCAATGGACATAAAACTAAACTGCATTTCCATATTGTTCAAACAAAGGTTCGAACTGTAATGCATTGCCCGTTTTGTAAAATTAACATCTATTTTTTTACAGCCACACGACTCTTTCGGATAACATTTTGTCTTGGCATAGATCATTTCATTCTGCAGATCCTCCTGGTGCTTATCAATCAGATTTACTGCCTGATGTGCCATATCCTTAAAATCCACTTCCACTGTAGTCAGCGCCGGCTGATAATATTTTCCCTCTTCTTCTCCGTCGTACCCGGTGACGATAATGTCTTCCGGAACACGGATCCCCCGCTCACAGAGAACATCGCAGACGGAAAGCGCCATATTGTCATTGGCACAGATGATCGCTTCCGGCCATTTGCCATCTGCCGAAAAATAATCACATGCTCTGTCACCCTGATCTTTCCAGAAGTCTCCATAATATATCCGGTTTTTCCCAATTTCATAACCGTATTCGTTCATGATCCGTTTAAAGCAGGCAAGGCGGGAATTCGCATCGTAGCGGTCTTTCGGTCCGGACATGAACGCAATATCCTTTACTTTATGTACTTCAATA
Organism: Roseburia sp. CAG:309; assembly: GCA_000434115.1. Lineage (GTDB taxonomy): Bacteria > Bacillota > Clostridia > Lachnospirales > Lachnospiraceae > Eubacterium_F. Next base: position 6,930 of record FR893925.1, read on the forward strand.
ACATGATGGATAATTTCATCCATCGTCTCCCGCTCATCCAGTAAAATATTGTTAATTCCGTTCATTGCCTGACGCAGCGATACGACCGGACATCTGGATTCGCTGCGGATATGTTCCATAATTTTCTCTTTTGCTCCCTCAATGTTAAACGTATCCGTTGCCAGCACAATCCCGGCAAATTTTGAATAATCCGGCAGATCAAAGATTCTTGCTTCGCCATCAAAATATTCCACATTGTCACCGTAGCGTCCAAATGAATTGAACACGGCTACATTATATCCCTTTGCATATGCCTGTTCTGCGACTCCATGACAAATTTCCTGCTGATATGGTTCATAACTGCTGAAAATAAATAAGCCAATGGTCTTTCTTCCATTTCCAAACATGATGTTCACCTTTCTGCCAACAAATCCTTTTCCGTTGTAAAAATTGCACTTTTTCCTATTTTACCTCTTTTTCAATGTCATGTCAAAACATATTTTTCCGAAATGCGAATGTGTGGGGAAGGGGAAACCTGAATGGTTACAGTTTTTCCCAATAATACCCCTTAAAAAAAGAGAAGCCTGATCTTCCCAGACTTCTCTTTGTATTTCTGTTAATTACTGTATTTTTAGTACAATGGATACTTATCGGTCAATGTCTTTACAATTTCCATTGCTTTTGCTTTGTTGGCATTGACATCGTCAATCAGCATGGCAATTGCCTCTGCTACCTGATCCATGTCCTCTGTATTAAATCCGCGTGTCGTCACAGCAGCCGTACCAAGACGCACACCACTTGTCACAAATGGACTCTGTGGATCATTTGGAATGGTATTTTTATTGGCTGTGATATTGGCTTCATCCAGCCATGCCTCTACTTCTTTACCGGTCAATCCTTTATTGACAAGGTCAACAAGCATCAAGTGGTTATCCGTACCACCAGATACGATATCGATACCACGAGACATCAGACCTTTGCAAAGTGCCTGCGCATTGGCTACAATATTTTTACCGTATTCTTTAAAACTTGGATCCAATGCTTCTTTGAAGCAGACTGCTTTTGCTGCGATCACATGCATCAAAGGTCCTCCCTGAATACCCGGGAAGATGGCTTTGTTTAATTTGTGCTCTGTCGCAAATTCTTCGCTGGAAAGGATCATACCGCCACGAGGTCCGCGAAGGGTCTTATGTGTTGTCGTTGTCGTTACGTGAGCGTATGGAATCGGGCTTTCATGTACGCCGGCAGCTACCAGACCTGCGATATGTGCCATATCTACCATCAGGAAAGCACCTACTTCATCCGCGATCTCACGGAAACGTTTGAAATCAATCTTACGGCAGTATGCACTTGCTCCTGCAATGATCATTTTCGGTTTGCACTCTTTGGCAATACGCTCTACTTCATCATAATCGATAAATCCTGCGTCATTTACGCCATAAGGTACGATATGATAATAGGTTCCTGAAATGTTTGCAGGGCTTCCATGTGACAAATGTCCGCCGTGGTCAAGATTCATACCCATTACCGTCTCGCCCGGTTTTACAAGGGCAAAAAATACTGCCATATTTGCCTGTGCACCGGAATGTGGCTGAACATTCACATACGTACAGCCAAACAGTTTTTTCGCACGCTCTCTTGCCAGATCTTCAATCATGTCTACGTACTGGCATCCGCCATAATAACGTTTTCCAGGGTAACCCTCTGCATATTTGTTGGTACAGGTACTTCCCATTGCTGCCATAACCGCTTTGCTTACAAAGTTTTCCGAAGCAATCAGTTCGATATGATCATTTTGACGATTTGTCTCAAGTTCCATCGCTTTGGCAAGTTCCGGATCTGCTTTTACTACTTCTTCAAATGAATACATCTCTTACTCTCCTTTTTTATTTTATAGAAAGTGCTGCAAGTGCAGAATACACTTAACCATGCACTTAAGCCTCATCAATTGCTTTTCCGATATCATGTCTCATGTATTTGTTCTCAAAGGAAATCCAGTCCGTCGCTGCATACGCATTTTTACGGGCTTCTTTCAGATCTTTTCCCTTGGCCGTCACGCCGAGAACACGTCCACCGTTCGTAACGATATTTCCGTCCGCATCAAATTTGGTGCCGGCGTGGAAGACATAATATCCGTCTTTTCCCTCAAAGTTCTCAAATCCTGTGATCACTTTGCCCTTCTCATATTGCAGGGGATAACCATCCGAAGCCAGCACGACACAAACTGCCGCATTGTCCTCAAATTGCAGGTCAATCTCGTCTAACCGTCCATCGATGCAGGCATTCATCACATCCACAATATCATTTTTCATACGTGGAAGAACGACCTGTGCTTCCGGATCGCCAAAACGTGCATTGTATTCAAGCACTTTCGGGCCATCTTCCGTCAGCATCAATCCGACAAACAGGATTCCGACAAAATCTCTTCCCTCTGCCTTCATGGCATCCATCGTCGGCTGGTATACTTTTTCTTCGCAGAAACGCTGTACTTCTTCATTATAAAACGGACTTGGAGAGAACGTTCCCATACCACCGGTATTGAGTCCCTCATCGTTGTCTTGGGCACGTTTATGATCCTGCGCACTTGTCATCGGTTTGATATGCGTACCGTCACAATAGCACAATACGGACACTTCGCGTCCGGTCATAAATTCTTCAATGACGATCTGATTTCCGGCATCACCAAACTGTTTGTCAAGCATCAGCGTTTTGACGCCTTCTTTGGCTTCTTCCAATGTATTGCAGATCAATACCCCTTTTCCGAGTGCCAGACCATCTGCCTTCAATACGATCGGCATCTTAGCGGTCTCCAGATAAGCAAGGGCTGCTTCCGGAGAATCAAAGTTTTCATAGGCCGCCGTCGGAATACCGTATTTTTTCATCAAATCTTTGGAAAATGCCTTGCTTCCCTCGATGATCGCTGCATTTTTTCTCGGTCCAAAGACACGCAGACCTCGTTTTTCAAATACATCTACGACACCGCCAACCAGCGGATCGTCCATTCCGATGATCGTAAGATCAATTCCCTTTTCTTCTGCAAAATCTGCCAGTTTATCAAATTCCATCGCACCGATGTCCACACAGGCTGCCAGTCCGGCAATCCCAGCATTTCCAGGGGCACAATAAATCTCGTCTACCTGTTTGCTCTTCGCAGCACTTGCTGCGATCGCATGCTCACGTCCACCGCTTCCTACAATCAGTACTTTCATTGAAAAGTCCTCACTTTCCTATCTGTGTTTTACAATTCCATTTACAATTTCAATCCGGCCATTGGCAATATCGTCGATCGCCTGCGGCAAAATATGCCACTCTGCCTGCTCCATCACTCGCTTTTGGAGAATTTCCGGCGTGTCATCATCCTGAACTTCCACTGCCTTCTGGATAATGATCGGACCACCATCGGCAATCTCATTGACAAAATGAACGGTCGCTCCCGTCACTTTGTTTCCTCTTGCCAGCACACTTTCATGCACTTTCAGACCATAATACCCCGGACCACAGTGTGCCGGGATCAGTGACGGATGAATATTGATCATCCTGCCGGCATAATGAGATACGAGATTTTCCGGTAAAATAACCAGAAATCCAGCCAGTACGACCAGTTCAATCTCATGTTTTTCCAGAAGCGAAATCATCGCCTCTCCATATTCTTCTCTTGTAGAATAATCTTTCGGGATCACACATTGACTCTGGATACCGTTTTTCGCCGCACGCTCAAGAGCATAGGCTCCCGGTTTGTTACTCACAACAAGTTCCAATGTCGTATTGGTGATCTTTCCTGCCGAAAGGCTGTCGATGATCGCCTGGAGATTCGTTCCTCCACCGGATACCAAAACTGCTATCTTCATGCCATCACCTCAATTATAATAATGTGATACCTTTTTCGCCAGCTACGATCTCGCCCATGATATATGGCACTTCGCCTGCTGCACGAATGGCTTCTACGGTCTTATCTACATCGTTTTTATCTACAGCTGTAAGCATTCCCACACCCATGTTATATGTATTGAACATTGCTGTCTCTTCAACATTTCCATCTTTTGCCAGCATTTCAAAAATTGGCGGAATGACAAAACTGTCCTTTTTAATGTTTGCATGAGTTCCGTCGATCAGCATACGAGGAATGTTTTCATAAAATCCACCGCCTGTGATATGGCTGCATGCTTTGATCTTAACACCGGCTTCTTTAATCGCTTTCAAGGCTTTTACATAAATTTTTGTCGGTGTCAGAAGGGTCTCTCCGAGAGTACCGGAAAGGGATTCGTAATGACGGTTGAGTGCCTCTGTATTCATCGAAAATACCTGGCGCACCAGAGAATATCCGTTACTGTGGATACCGGAAGATGCCATACCAACAAGGACATCTCCTGATTTCAGCTCTTTTCCGGTGATCATGTCTTTTTGATCCACAACACCAACGGAAAATCCTGCCAGATCATACTCATCTGCCGGATAGAATCCCGGCATCTCAGCGGTCTCTCCACCGATCAGGGCGGCTTCTGACTGACGGCATCCCTCGGCTACTCCGCTTACGATCTTTGCGATCTTTTCCGGTTCATTTTTTCCGCATGCAATATAATCAAGGAAAAATAATGGTTCACCACCGGCACAGGCAATATCGTTTACACACATTGCCACACAATCGATTCCAATGGTATCATGCTTGTCCAGAAGAAATGCGATCTTTAATTTCGTTCCCACGCCATCTGTACCGGAAACCAACGTAGGCTCTTCCATTCCCATAAATTTTTTCATAGAAAATGCACCGGAAAATCCTCCGATATCGGTCAAAACTTCTGGTCTCATTGTCGAAGCGATGTGCTCTTTCATCAAAGAAACTGCTTTGTATCCTGCTTCAATATCTACGCCTGCTTTCTTGTAATCCATTTTTAACTCCTTCTCGCGCGAAAAATTGCGCATTGTATTAGTATTTGCGGTTTACGCATCAAAATTACTTCTATTATAGCATAGAACTCAGCGTCGGTCAAAAGTTTGTTGCATTTTCTTTTGCATTTTTCCGTTATTTCTGTTACAATTAGAATTGGTTTAAAGTGTAACGATTCCGTTACGTTTTAAAAATACGTTCTTTGAAAGGAAAAAAAAAATGGAAAACAAAGGAACAATTTTATCCTATCGTCCGGACATCCGGGTGGTAGATGCGACAATTCGCGATGGTGGACTGGTAAACGATTTTCGTTTTACCGATGAATTTGTGAAAAATCTATACCAGGCTAACATCAAAGCCGGGGTTGACTATATGGAGTTCGGCTACAAAGCATCCAAAGATATTTTTGATGAAAAAGACTTTGGACCTTGGAAATTCTGTAACGAGGAAGACATTCGCCGTATCGTCGGCGACAATGATTCCGATATGAAAATTGCCGTGATGGCAGATGTCGGAAGAACGGATTTCCGCCGTGATATCATTGATAAGAGCGACAGTGTGATCGATCTGATCCGTATTGCTACTTATATCAATACGATTCCGGCAGCGATCGAAATGATCGAATATTGTCATGACAAAGGATACGAAACCACGATCAATATCATGGCCATCTCCAATGACAACGATGCAGATATCGATGAAGCACTTGAACTTTTCGGGCAGAGTCCGGTAGACGGAATCTATATCGTAGACAGTTATGGTGCGATCTATCCGGAGCAGATGCGTAAACTTGCTGATAAGTACCTTGCGTTTGGTGAAAAGTACAATAAATTCATCGGAATTCATGCACACAATAACCAGCAGCTTGCATTTGCCAATACCATTGAGGCATTGACCCGCGGCGTCAGCTATCTTGACGTAACGGTAAGCGGCATGGGTCGTGGAGCCGGCAACTGCGCCAGTGAGATCCTTCTTGGCTTCCTGAAAAATCCAAAATATAACATCCTTCCGATTCTGGATATTTTGGAAAAAGAGATTGAGCCGCTTAAGGAACAGGGTATCGTATGGGGTTATAACATCCCTTATCTTCTGACCGGACAGCTGAATCAGCATCCACGTACTGCCATTGCAGCTACCAAAGAAAAGAGAACGGATTACCGCAATTTCTATGTAGAATTGGTAGATTATAAATAAAACGTGTGCCGGAAAACACACGCATTGAAAAAGCCGGGCTGACATAAATTATCAATCCGGCTTTTCTTTTTATTCTTCGTTCTCTTCCATCCAATTGGTAAAAGAAGCCTCTTCCGTTTCTTCTTCCGGTAAAAGTTCTTCCGGGAGTTCTCCCCCCGCAAGTTCTCCGGCTGCCATCTCGCGCATTACTTCCCGCTCTGCCTCCTCCTTAAAGTTATCAATCGTTTCCTGATTGAGGATTGGCAGTTCTTCCAACGATTCGATTCCAAAATACCGCAAAAACTCTTCCGTCGTGGCAAACAGGATCGGTCGTCCCGGTGCATCGAGTCTGCCGGCCTCACAGATCAGATTGTACTCGATCAGTTTATTGACCGCGTGATCACATTTGACCCCTCGTATTTTTTCAATTTCAATACGGGTGATCGGCTGTTTATATGCAATGATCGAAAGTGTCTCTAACATAACATCAGTCAATACATGCTTTTTCGGCACATGTGCCACCTTGATCAGATATTCATACATTTCCGGTTTCGTACAAAGTTGAAAGGAACCATCCAGTTCAATGATGCGGATTCCCCGGTCTTCTTCCTCATATCGTGTCATCATATTGCGGATCAGACGACGTATCGTATCTTCATCATGTTCTACCGCAGCCGCGATCCGTTCTACCTCGACCGCTTCGCCCATCGTAAATAAAATGGCTTCAATGACTGCCTCTAATTCTTTTATACTCACTTTTTATTCCTCGCTTTCCTTCCGCTTGTCCTCTTTTTCCCGATAGGTGATCAAAATATCATCAAATATATTTTCCTGCACGATCGTAAGTTTTCCCATCTTCATCATTTCCAGTATTCCCAAAAAGGTAACGATCACGTAGGTTTTTCCGGAACCATTTTCCAATAATTTCCGAAAACTGAATGTCTTATGTTCTTTGGCATAGGAATCCAGAAATACGATATGATCTTCCAGACTGATCTCTTCTTTCTCAATCTCTCCGAATTTGCTTCGGATCGGGTCAATCTTATCTACCTGTTTTTTCATGACCGAGTTAAAGATACCCTGTAATTTTGCCAGTGTGACATCACTGAGCAGATCTTCAATTGGGACATCTTCTTTGAAATCCTGAATCTCTTCCGGTATGCTCGGCTCCTTAAACACCATTCTGCCGGCATCCACCTGTCGGTCTTTCAGTTCGTATGACGCATATTTATACATTTTATATTCCAGAATCCGTTCTACCAGTTCCTGTCTTGGATCCTCAAATTCTTCCTCTTCTTCTTCCTCTGCCGGAAGGAGCATTTTCGACTTGATACGCACAAGTGTCGCCGCCATTACGAGAAATTCACTCATCACATCCATATCTTTGCTATCCATCTTACTGACATAATCGAGATACTGTTCGGTGATCAAAACAATAGGAATATCATAAATATCCACTTTATTTTTTTCGATCAGATGCAGCAGCAGATCCAAAGGACCTTCAAAGACCTCTAATTTCACAGGTATTCCCATCGTTTCACTTCCTCTCTAATGATTTTTTCTTCCCCGGTCGAATCCGGAGTACCGTCACCTCAGGCCGGTTAAAAAACCGAAACGGCAGATGATGCGTTCCCAGTCCGCGGCTCACGAGCATAAACGTGTCGTCCTCTTTAAAAACGCCTTCGTAATATTTTGGAAATAATCGGAAATCCGGTCCGATCACACCACCGAGAAACGGCAGGATCATAATCCCTCCATGCAAATGGCCGGAAAGTATCAGATCCGGATTCCAATTATGATATTTTGAAAAATACGTGGGATTATGAGCAAGCAGGACTGCCACTTCCTCTTCCTTTTTTACCGGATGATCAAGCAGTTTTTCAACCTGTTCCGGTGTCGGAACTTCTTTTTCTCTTCCCCGGTGATAGCATTCCAAGGGAAGATCCAGTCCATAAATCCGGAATCTCGCCGAATTTTTCTGCCATAGGGCGGACTGGTTCCGCAGTACGGTCACTCCAATTTTTTCCAAATCCTGTATATACTGTTCGTATTCCGGCATGCGGATCTCATGATTGCCAACCGCATAATAAACCGGTGCCAGTTCCAGCAGTCTGCTACATAAAGAAAGAGCGGACTTGCATCCCTCTCCTTCTTTTACTGTCATGTCTCCTCCGATACAGATGAGATCCGGATGACCTTCCTCCACCTGTTTCAGAAGTTTCTCATTTTCATTTCCGTAAATCCAGCCATGCAGATCCGTCAGAAAGACCAGCTGCACCGGCTCTTTGCATGCCGCCTCCGGCAGAACCATTTCGTATTCGCTGCGGCATTTTTCATTCATTTCAAAATTTGCAAGATATCCATATACAAATAATCCGATCAGGAGTATGAGGATTCCCGCTGCAAGACCATATCCTATCAAAGCTGCCCCTCTCTCTGCTTACACTTCTTCTTCGTCCTGCTCTGCAAACGCGATATTGACACCGTGATCTGCCACACGCTCCAGATTACTCAAAAGATCTGAAAAGATCATCGCTGCATGTGGCTCACATTTATTATTTGCCAAACGGTTTACATGCTTTTTCTGGAACTTCTTTTCCATTTTATCAATCTCATCTTCCAACTGCATGATCTCAATGGCATGCGTCTCATCTCCGGAAACAAATTTCTTGATTGAAAATTCCAATAATGTGCATACCTTTTCGTATAATTCCATCAATTCATTGGTTGCTTTTTTACTAAACTGCAAATCTGCCTTCCGCATCGTCTTGGCAAAATCCGCAATATTTTCTGCATGGTCGCCGATTCTTTCAATATCGTTGACAACATGGAACATGGCTCCCAGTTCTTTCCGGTCCTGAATCGGAAGTGACAGCTGATTTGCCCGGACAAGATAATTGGAAATTTCTGTATTTAAGAAATCGATCACTTCCTCTTTCTTATACACTTCTTCCAATGCCTTCTCGTCCTTTTCCATCAATGCTTTCATCGAACGTTTTAAGTTGTTGACTGCCATCGTTCCCATGCGCTCTGTCTCGTGGATTGCCTGTGGAAGTGCTGTCGTCACGTTAAAGATCGAATGATTGCCGATATATTTGAGTTCCAGTCCATGCACTTCTTCGTCTTCGCCCCTGACAAGCCATCTGGTCAGCCGGATCAGATACTTGCTGAATGGGAACAGGATAATCACCTGAGAAATTTTCAATATGGAGTTGATATTTGCCACATCTCGGCCGGCACGAAGACCGGTATCTGCGATCGATGCCGTCAGTCCGTGGATCGCACTGCGGATCGGATCTCCTGCCAACGCCAGAAGGATCATGACGATCACTGTTCCGATCACATTAAATGACAAATGGATCAAGGCAGCTCTCTTTGCATCTTTGTTGCCGCCAAGGCTTGACAATACGGCTGAACCACAAGCTCCAATGTCGCATCCCATAATGATATAATAACAGATATCCGGATGAATCAGTCCGGAGGACGCCAATACGATCAAAATACCTACCGAAGCGGAGGCGCTCTGTAAGATCGACGTCAATACAAAACCGATAAGCACTGCCAGAAATGGATTGGTAACACTTCCAAATAAGGTCTTTACTGCGGCAAACTGATTGAGATGTTTCACCGACGAAGAAAGGGTTGACATTCCAAAAAACAAAATACCAAAGCCCAGTACCACTTCGCCGATCCGCTTTGCCATCGGCTTTTTGATAAACATGACTAAGATCACACCGGCAATAATGAAAAATGGTGCGATCGCATCTAATTTAAACGAAATCAGCTGTCCGGTCACGGTCGTACCGATATTGGCACCCATGATCACACCGACAGACTGTGATAATTTCATAATACCACTATTTACAAAACTGACTACCAGAACGGTCGTCGCGTTAGAAGACTGAATAATACCGGTAAATACAATACCGAGAAGAAGTCCCATAATTGAACTTTTTGTCAGCTTTTCAAGTACATCCCGCATCTTCTGGCCGGCTACTTTCTGCAATCCATCGCTCATAAGATTCATTCCATACAAAAACAAACCGACACCGGCTAAAATAGACAATATTAATTCCATCGTTTTCCTCTTTTCCGAATTTCATCTCTTTTTAATCGTCGTATACTTCTACTTTAATATAATTTTGTCACAAATACAAGAATTTTTTAAAATATTTCTTCACATAAAAGGGAGATTCCTCTCTTTATCATGTCCGCATCAGGCACCGCAAACCCAAGTAAAAACGCGGGTTTTCCTGTCATCTTAGAGTTCTTGTAATACGCTGACAGCGGCCGCAGATAAATTTCTTTTTCTGCCGCTTCCCGTATCATCTGTTCTTCGCTTTTCTTCGTCCTCACTTCAGCGATTACATAAAGTCCGGCATAATCTCCATGTACCTTAACTTTTTCCGGATACTTCTGCAGTTCCGACAGCATAACATCATGCTTTTCCCGGTAAATCTTCCGCATCCGGTTCAGATGTTTATCAAAATGACCTTCTGCCATAAAGGTGGTTACGATCTGCTGGTCAAGGCGGGAAACCGGACAGTTGTACGCGCCGCATTCCCGATGAAAAACCGATACCAGTTCTTTCGGCAGCACCATATAACCAAGCCGCAGCGCCGGCGTGATCACCTTGGAAAATGTACCGATATAGATTACCTTTCCTTCCGGATCCAGACTCTGCATCGCCGGAATCGGCTTGCCCTTATAACGGTACTCACTATCGTGGTCATCTTCGATCAGATACCGTCCCTCTTTTTCCCGCGCCCATTTTAACAGACGCTGTCTCTCCGGTGCCGGCATTACCGTACCAAGCGGAAACTGGTGGGATGGTGTCAGATAACAGAGGCTGGTCTGCGCCCGGTCAAGTTCTTCCGGCGTAACTGTTTTCTCCGCAATCTCCACATTCACAACATCAAATCCATACGAAGCAAAAATCTCCTTCGCCCGGACATACCCCGGCTCTTCAAAAGCAATCTTTCCGTTTTTACGAAACAATACCGAAAGAAGCTGCAAAAGATAACCGATTCCCGCTCCGATCACAATCTGCGAAAGTTCGCATTGCACCCCGCGCGACCGGTAAAGATATTTTGCCACCTGACTGCGAAACTGCCTGTCTCCCTGCGCATTTCCGGAAGACAAAAAATCTTCCCGGTCCATCACATTTCTGGCGATAGAACGAAATACCGCATAAGGGAAATGACTGCTGTCCACTTCATCCGGATTAAAATTATATTTCCAGCAAACCGGTACAGGCTCTTCTTCCTGAAGTGGGATCACTTTTTTCTGTCCGTTATACTCTCTGATATATGTAATTTCACTGACATAATATCCTTTCTGCGGAACAGCATAGACATATCCTTCCGCCACCAGCTGCTCATAGGCGGTATCCACCGGATTTCTGCTCACAAGAAGCGAGGCCGCCAGTTCTCTTGCCGAAGGTAATTTTTCCCGGTAAGAAAGGCGGCCCTGCATAATTTCTTCCTTTATATATTCATAGATTTGTTGGTATAACGGTTTTCCCGATTCATTGTCCAAAGAAAAGACCAGCATTCTTTTTATCCGCCTCCATTTGGTGCATCAACTGTTCCAGACCGGCAAACTTCCGCTCCCCGCGAAGGAAACTGCAAAGTTCCACCTGTAATATTTTTCCATACAGATCTCCCTCAAAATGCAGCAGACACGTCTCTGCTCCAACTTGATTTTCTCCCGGTATCGTAGGTTTTACACCAAGATTGGTAACGCCGTAATACTGCTTTCCCTCGAAAGATACTTTCGACGCATATACTCCGAACGGCGGAAGTATTTTTCTGGCATCCGGGATCTGATTTGCTGTCGGCATATCCAATGTGCGGCCGATCTCATTGCCATGAACCACTTCGCCCTGCACCATGTACGGCATCCCAAGAAGTTCATTGGCAAGCAACAGATCACCTTTGGCAAGTGCTTCGCGGATCCGGGTACTGCTTATGATCTCATCATACATTTTCTTTTTCTTTACAACAATGCAGGTGATCCCTGCTTCTTTTGCTAAATTTTGCAAAACATTGACATCGCCGGCACGGTCTTTTCCAAAATGAAAATCATCGCCAACACAGATCACTCTGGCATCACACTGACGAACCAATATCTCCTCAAAAAATTCCTTCGGCGTCATCTCTTTTAACGCCTCATCAAAAGGACATTCCACATACGTATCTATTCCCAGTTTTTCCGCTTTGGTTCGTTTTTCTTCCGGCGACAGGATATAGGGTGCCTTCGGAAAAGCAAACGTAAAAAGCACTTTATTACAGCCGGAAAAACGGGAGATTTCCTCGATCAGGCTCTGATGTCCCCGGTGGAGGCCATCAAACTTACCGATGCAGACCGCGCTGTTTTTCAGCTGATAGGGTCTTTTGTTGATTACATTCATGATTCTTTCTCCTTCCCGTCATGCTTCCGTATGAGGGAAAAACATTTTATCATTCACCAATACATTCTGTCCCGCATCAAAGCGGTAAATGGCATAAAAACGATCTTTCGTATCGTACATACGCACTCTTTTTCCATCTTCCACGGGGATATTCCCCTTACAATATTTACCATTTATTTTGTTGCCGTTTTGCAGGTAACTGACCGCTTTATCCTCTACCACAACCTTGTCATAAGCGTCAAATAATTGATCTACCGGCAGAATAAACGGAACCAGCGCATTTTCTTTTTGAAGGCTCTCAATGCGCTCTAATGTCAGCGCATCTTCCAGCTCAAACCGGTCAACCTGAAGACGTACAAGCGATGCCATCGCTGCACCACATCCAAGTTTTTCTCCGATATCCTGACAGAGTGTACGGATATAGGTTCCCTTTGAGCAG
>FR893926.1 GCA_000434115.1 Roseburia sp. CAG:309
TGCAGATATGTGCCGTTAAGATTTTTTACCTGTACCGGCAGCTTCTTGAAATCTCATAAATCGAGTAGGAGGGAAAATTAAATAAATTTTCCCGACCTCTCACACCACCGTACGTACGGTTCCGTATACGGCGGTTCAATCAACTTAACAAGTAACACACCTTTCGGCGTAGTAATCCATCATTGAGACTAATCCAAATCTGGTTAGTCTCTCATTGCTTATTGCAACGTTCACAGCACCCTTGTTGCATACATAGGCAATCCTATCCCCTGCATATGCAACTTTCCATGCTGTATATTTGTTAATTCCAAGTTTTATCAAGTTCTTTGCACGATTTTGTGGTGTCTTCCATTGTTTCCATATACACATACGAAGTCTGTAACGAATGTTTGAATCTAATTGTTTGCAGAGTGTTTTCATGTTTCCTATTTTGAAGTAGTTAATCCACCCTCTAATGAGCTGGTTAAGCTTCTCTACTTTATAACTGTTGCTGACACCCCAACTACGACAAGTGAATTCTTTCATCCTTTTCTTAAACTTTGCTACCGATTTTGCATGTGGTTTCGCCTTAAACTGATGCGCTCTTGAATCAAAGTAAAAACCGAATCCAAGGTATTTAAGTCCTTGTGGTTTATCTACCTTGCTCTTGCTCATGTTGACTTTGAGCCCTAGCTTCTTTTCAATGAATCGTGAAATATTTCTCATGACTCTGTTGGCAGACATTTCGCTTCCGACCATAATAATACA
>FR893927.1 GCA_000434115.1 Roseburia sp. CAG:309
TAGAACAAGAAATCCTTTATCGTTCCGCTTTTGAATTTTCAACAGTTTTTGTTTTATTAATTCTTTTGATTCATTTTTACACAGATCTCCGTTCTTATTACACAAAAACATCTCTCCCATAACGTCAATAGGAATCGACTTATTATTATCCTCTTTGAAGTAATTTTTAATAAACGCTTCTTTTTCCTGCCCCGATTCGAATTCTATCTTTATCCCTTTTTGATATGATTTCTTATGAACCACTTTGACTTTTTCGACTAATTCCTTATTCTCCAACCATTCCTTTATTGTACGAATATAGTCTTCATATAAATTTTGGGTATCCTTTCCCCCTTCCTCTTTGCCTTTGAAAATGCCTTTATTTCAATGCATCCATATACTTTGCCAGACTGACCCTCGCCTTTGCTTTCTTCAAAATCATTATGAAGTATAACAAAATCTGGTACTTGTCCAGCATAGCCTCTTAAGTAGCTATTTCTTCCCGGGAAATCCTTAGCTTTAATTAACTTATGTACATCCCTTACACTTATATCCTTGTCGTCTATACTATCTCTTATCAACTTATTAATTATAAAGTAATAAGCCTCTTCCTGGTTATATTGACGCTGTATCAATTCTAATTCATTGAAATATTCTTGATATTCTTCATATTCATTTTGTAGTAATTTAAACATGTCTTCTCTTCCTTTCATTATCGCAATTTCTCCAAACACCCAATCCACATCTGCGCCAGCTCCTCATGTCCCCGCCGTGTCGGATGCGTGCCATCCAGCGTTTCGTAGCGGATTCCTTCTTCCGGGAGATCCATTAGCACAATGTCATCACGTTTGTTCACCGCATCTCGGATTGCCTGATTGTATTCTTCCAGAGCTGTCCCGCCATACATTTCATGAAATTTCCAATCTGGGTTTTCCTTCATATAACTCCTCGCAATTGTCGCACACAAAATACGGGCAGGCGGATAATTTTCGCGAAGCCGCTCCAACATTTTTCGATATTCTTTTGCAAACGTTTCCAACGGAACACCAAAACCAAAATCATTCGTCCCCATATAAACCAGTATCACATCCGGATAATGTTCCATTTTATGCAGTGCGGAGGCTCTTTTCTCACTCGATGCGCTCGGAAATTCGCCACTCACCTTGCTTCCTGAAAATGAATTATTGACACATAACTGTGCATTTAGATATTGGCTCACTTTCGCCCACCAGGTATCGTATACCGAAGTCAGACCGTTTGTTTTCTGCCTGTCCTCATCATAATATACTTTGTAGTTTTGGGGAATATACCCTTCGTAGGTGCTAATTGAATCTCCCAGAACAGATACCAACATGATTTTGTCCTCCTTCATTG
>FR893928.1 GCA_000434115.1 Roseburia sp. CAG:309
ATCGACATTCCGCAAACTTCCCTATGTTATCAATTTGTATGAATGGAGGAAAAGACAAATGACTACTTTAAGAGTACAAAGAAGAAACATGGAAACCAAGGCTAAAAAGCTGAGAAGAGAAGGCTATGTAACAGGTAACCTTTTTGGAAAAGAGATTGAGGGTTCGATTCCTGTGCAGATCGAAAAGAGTGAAGCAGAGAGAATCCAGAGAGAGTGCATGAAAGGAAGCCAGTTGTATTTGGAACTGGAAGGAAAAACTTACGATGTACTGATCAAAGAGATGGATTACAATACCATGAACCATCAGATTTTGGAGATTGATTTCCAAGCATTGGTAAAAGGAGAAAAAGTACACTCTGTTGCGGAGATTGTCCTTCACAATAAAGAGAAAGTTGTGGAAGGGGTACTGGAACAACTTTTGGAAGAAATTTCCTACAAAGCCACTCCGGAAGAGCTGGTTGAGAAAGTGGAAATTGATTGTAGTTCTTTGAGACTGGGTGATATTATCAAAGTATCGGA
>FR893929.1 GCA_000434115.1 Roseburia sp. CAG:309
TTCATTCCAAATTTTACTTTGTGACTATGACTTTTCCTTCCGAATCCAGAAGAGGTGTAATACTGGCTCCAAATCCGGAGTTCCAACAAAGGTAATTAACCCCAGTCTTCTTATCTACAAGGATTTGACGAATTCCTTCATCTTTAAGCCAACTTCCCTCTCTGAATGTAACTTCAAATCTTTCTTCTTTCTTTGCCATGTTTATTTCTCCTTTTTTCAAGCGTTAAATCCCGATTTTCAATTCCTTAAGTCTCAAGTTATCTCTCTTTTCCCAGTTTTTTACAATAATCTCTGCATTATTTTCAAGACTATGAATACCATCTAATTCAAGTTTTACACACGACATGTTTTTCATCCATTCTTTCTGCTCACGCAAATTCGGAGAACCATCCGTTTCATATTTTCGATTCCCTTCCAGAAATTTCATATGGCTTTGGTGCATATCCCCACCTTCAAGTACTCTTTCGCCAAATCGTTCTATTGCCCTATTATGAACACGTTGTATACGAATGTCTGGCTCAACATAAAGAAAGACCATCATCTCAAACTTATCATCAAATGCGTAATGAAAAGAACTCATTGAACCAGACATCACAAAATGTTCATATGGTTCAATATCGTTACTCAGTCTGCTAATCTTTTCCTTTTTTGTATACATTTCTGTATATGGTTCTTCTGTATCCTGTTTCCATATGTAATCATCCACATCAAAATATGGATATCCCAATTTTTCAGCAACTACTCTTCCCAGCGTTGTCTTTCCGCTTCCGGACGGGCCAATAATCATAATTCCTGTTGACATATTTTCCCTCTCATTCATAACTATTTTTATCACATTATGTTCTCTCCGCAAATAGCTTCATCATTTTTCTCTTCCATTGATTTCTTTCATCAAGAAGGAGATTTACCACCATCTAAAACTTATTAATCGCCTCCGACTCATCGTCACTTTTCATAATCTCCAGAATTTTCACATAATATCCCACTTTCTCTTTGACCTGTACAAAGACACGGTCGTCTTTTTTATGTCCAAGAAGTGCTTTTCCAAGTGGTGATTCGATACTGATCATATTTTTCAGCGCATTGCTTCGAATCGTTGTAACAATCTTATATTCTTCTTCACAGTCTTCGTCTTCCATGTAAACACGAACGCGGTCATTTAACCCCACTTCTTCTGAAGATGCTTCGTCCTCCACGATTTGCGCTGTCTTAATCATTTTCTCCAGATAGCGGATCCGGCTTTCATTTTCATTTTTAAATTTCTTCGCCGCTTTGTATTCAAAATTTTCGCTGAGATCCCCATGGGCTCTGGCTTCTTTTACGTCTTCCAGTGCCTCTTTACGTACCACCAATTTGCGGTGTTCGATTTCTTTCTCCATCTTTTCAATATCTTTTTTTGTCAGTCTGTCATACATTTTCTTTCCCTCCATGTTCAAATTTCTTCTCTCATTTCTTGTAATTATAAGTCCTGATTTAAAACTTTGTCAACTTACAAATCAATCATTTGCCAAAATACCTTTTTTGCTTTATACTAATACCATAGAAAGCATCAGGAGGTTCCCATGAAAAAAGGAGTTTACACAGCCACCAAAAAAGATGGAACATTGTATTACCGCAGCTCCATCACGTTTCAAAATAAACATATCAGTTTGGGAAGTTTTTCCAGTGAAGATCTGGCTGCGACTGCCTATCTGGAAGCGGAAAAACTTGTCCGTACGCATGTCCTCACATTGGACCGCTTTGAGGAAAACTGTACCCTCTCTTTTGCCAAATGGGTGTGCCTGCTGAATTTTCGCGACAATGGGATGTATATAAAAACTCCGATTTATCTGAAAGACAATTATTTTTACTATTATTTTTCGCCAAATGATTACTATATTTTTGATATTGACGATCTGTTTTATTATTCCACACATTCGATCATGCGGCGCGGCGGACATCTTTTTGTGAGTGATTATGGGATGCAGGTTAATATCTTCAGCCGTTATGGCATTAAAAATTATGCCGTGGCAGGACGTGACTTTCATTTTGTCAATGGAAATACCCACGATTTCCGCTATGAAAATATCGAGATCATCAACCGCTACCACGGTGTATTTTATAAATGTTTTAAAGGGAAAATGGTCTATGAAACACGGATCCATGTCAATGGAGAATTTATCGTCGGACGTTATCCGACCGAGATCGAAGCTGCGGTGGCTTACAATAAAGCCGCTTCCACATTGTTAAAAAAAGGATACGAACGAAATTATCCGGTCAATTATCTGGAGACTCTGTATGGTGATGAGTACAAAAACCTGTTTAAGACATTGACTATCTCAAAAACGATCAGAGAACTCCCAGAATGTACAAAGCCACATAACTGACCAAAACAAATCCATTGATCACGACACCAAATGTCGGCGTTGTCTTGTAAATTTCTTCCTCTTTGAAGCAACGGAATGCCAGTACAAAGCCAACGATGGAAATGATCAGATTGAGAAATCCAAGATATCCATACGAAATCCCTGCCTGTCCTTTTACATGACTCGAACCGATAAAAAGAGCGCACATCATAATAAAAGAGGCTGCTGCGATCACGGACGATACAATTCCTCTTTTGGGATGCTTTTTATCTGTAAACTGTATTCTTCTTCGTCTTCCAATCCGAATTTTCATCTTTCTCTGCCTTTCTTTTTTCTCACTGCGCGGAATATTTTCCTACAAAAATAGAACATGATACAGCCTAAAGTCACTCCGATCGTATTTAAAAACAGATCGTCTACATCAAAGGTTCCCACCTTGGTCACAAGCTGGACGGTCTCCACTGCCAGGCTAAACAAAAATCCGGTAAGTACCACACGTACAAAGGACCATTTTTTCAGACTCGGAACAAAAAATCCAAATGGCATAAATACGACAACATTTCCGACGATATTGATCAGAAAATATTCCATTCCAACGACCTCCCGGTACTTAATATACCGGGAAATCTCATGGAATAATTTCAAGTTATATTGATATTCTGTATAATGAACGGTCCGTCCATATTCTTCACTGAAGAACAGAAAATATATCAATAAGATCATATAACCGGCAAATGCCAGTGACAATATATTGTCCAGTAGTTTTCTCACGACGATACCTCCCTGCAAGACAGTTCTGCCCGTATCGTCAGATGACATTACTGTCTGATTTTTACATCAATTGCTTCTAATTTCTTCAAGATCTTATCCATTACCGTAGTAACATCTTTGTCTTCCAGTGTACGGTCTGCGGCACGAAAACGGATTGAGTATGCCAATGATTTTTCATCGGCGGAAAGCTGCTCGCCTTCGTACACGTCAAACAGTTTGACGCTTTCCAATGTCTTTCCGGCATTTTTGCGGATAATTTCTTCTACCTGTCCGGCGAGAACGTTCTTTTTCATAACAAGAGAAATGTCTCGTGTGACAGCCGGGAACTTCGCTACACCTTTGTACTTAATGTCAAAATTCGACAATTCCGTCAATCTTTCCACATCCAACACAGCCACATAAACTTTCGTTCCAATATTATAATTTTCTGCCACTTCCGGATGAATCTCACCAAGGAAACCGATGGTCTGTCCATCTACCATGATATCTGCCTTACGTCCCGGATGAAGATAAGGTCTGTCGTCCTCCGGTGTGTAAGTGATCAGCTTGCGGATTCCCAATTTATCAAGTACGGCCTCGACAACACCTTTGAGATCAAAGAAATCGCCTTTTCCATACATTCCCAATGTCAGCTGCATTCTCTCATCCGGCAGTTCCGTAAGCGGAAGTGCTTTCGGAAGATAGACATTGGCAAGTTCATACAAACGCACATCTTTGTTGCGGTGATTGTAATTTGTTGCCAGTGATGTCAGCATTCCGTTTAAGGACAGCGTACGCATGATACTGTAATCTTCTCCGAGCGGATTGGAAATTACGATCGCCTCTCTTACCTTGCTTCCTTCCGGAACCAGCAATTTATCAAATACTTTCGGGCTTTCAAAAGAATATGTCATTCCCTCGGAAAATCCTGCCTGTTCAATCACATTTCTTGCAATATTTTCAATTTCCATCTGTTCGGAAAGTCTGCCAGCCGTTGCCTCGCCGCTTGGCAGTGTCGCAGGGATCTTATCGTAACCGTAAAATCTTGCCACTTCTTCTGCCAGATCTGCCAGACAATGGATATCCTGTCTCCATGTCGGCACATGTATCATTTTTTTCTCACGGTCAACCGGAAGATCGATTGTTTCAAAATACGTCACCATCTGGTCTTCACTGATGTCAGTTCCCAAAAGACGGTTGATGCGGTCAACATCATATGCTACCTCTTCCGGTTCTTTTACGTTTGGATAAACATCGACAGCACCGCCTACAACGGTTCCTGCGCCAAGTTCTTCGATCAGCTGGCAGGCACGGTTGATTGCTTCATACGTATTGTTTGGATCCAGTCCTTTTTCAAATTTGGCCTGCGCATCGGTACGCATACCGAGTTTTTTACCGGAAAGACGGATATTGGTTCCATCAAAGCAGGCAGCTTCGAAAAGCATCGTCTTTACGTTGTCTGTGATCATGGAATTTTCTCCTCCCATGATACCAGCGATACCTACCGCTTTTTCGCCATCACAGATCATCAACATACTGTCATCCAAGGTACGTTCCTGTCCATCAAGAGTTGTAAATGCTTCTCCGTTTTTGGCATTTCGAACGATGATCTTATGATCTGCGATCGTATCTAAATCATATGCATGCATTGGCTGTGCATATTCCTCCATCACATAGTTTGTGATATCGACGATATTATTGATCGGACGGATTCCGCATGCAGCCAGTCTTCTCTGCATCCACTCCGGCGATGGTGCCAGTTTGATATCTTTTACCACTCGTGCTACATAGCGGGAACAGAGTTCTTTATTTTCAATCTCTACGGAAATGTAATCATTTACATTTTCATCATTTCCGGTTTCTGTCACAACCGGCGGGCAAAATGGCTTGCCAAATGTGGCAGCTGCCTCTCTGGCGATACCGAGTACGCCAAAGCAGTCCACACGGTTTGAGGTTACTTCGTATTCAAAGTTGGCATCACGAAGTCCCAAAAGTGCGATGGCATCGCTTCCAACCGGAGCGTCTTTATATTCTTCGTTGTCGCTCAGAATGTAAATTCCATTGTCCGGCGCGTCCGGATAATAGTCTTTGGAAGAGCCAAGTTCTTCGATGGAACACATCATTCCATTGGATTCTACGCCACGAAGTTTTCCTTTTTTGATCTTGATTCCGCCCGGTGTCTTACTTCCGTCGTGACCACCGGCTACACGTCCGCCATCCAGTACAATAGGAACTTTCTGTCCCTCTTTGACATTGGAAGCACCGGTAACGATCTGCGTCGTCGTACCGGTCTCATCGATTGCCACCTGACAGATTACCAATTTATCCGCATCCGGGTGTTTTTCGATCTTCTCGATACGGCCAACAATTATTTTATCCAAATCTGCGTCAAATTTTTCATAACCTTCCACTTTTGTACCGGAAAGTGTCATTGCATCCATATATTCTTTTTCCGTACAATCCAGTCCCGGAACATATGCTTTTACCCATGATAAAGGTGTATTCATTGTTTTTCCCTCATTTCTTCATTTATACTTTGATACAACTTCCTTGTGCAGGCACAGGAAGTGTGCACACTTTGACAGCCTGGAAATCAGAACTGCTCCAAAAATCTCTTGTCATTCTCATATAATAAGCGCATGTCATCGATCTCGTATTTCAATAATGCAATTCGCTCCAAACCGACACCAAACGCAAAACCTACGTACTCATCCGGGTCAATGTTGCTCATTTCCAATACATGTGGGTGTACCATTCCACAGCCTAAGATCTCGATCCAGCCTTCGCCCTTACAGAA
Organism: Roseburia sp. CAG:309; assembly: GCA_000434115.1. Taxonomy (GTDB): domain Bacteria; phylum Bacillota; class Clostridia; order Lachnospirales; family Lachnospiraceae; genus Eubacterium_F. Next base: position 5,893 of record FR893929.1, read on the forward strand.
ACGACAGCCCTTTCCGCCGCATTTGAAACAGGTTACGTCCATCTCGGCACTTGGCTCTGTAAATGGGAAATGATGAGGACGGAATTTTACTTTTGTTTCCTCGCCGAAAAGCTGTTTGGCAAATTCTGCCAATGTTCCCTTTAAGTCTGCAAAAGTTACATTTTTGTCGATCACCAATCCTTCAATCTGATGGAAAGACGGAGAATGTGTCGCATCGACTTCATCTGAGCGGAATACTCGTCCCGGTGCGATCATGCGGATCGGCAGTTTGCCTTTTTCCATCTCATGAACCTGTACGGAAGAGGTCTGCGTACGAAGCAGGATCTTGTCATTGATATAAAATGTATCCTGTTCGTCTTTTGCCGGGTGATTTGCCGGAATATTCAATGCCTCAAAGTTATAATAATCATATTCTACTTCCGGACCGGATACAACTTCGTAGCCAAGTCCGACAAAGATTTTTTCTACTTCTTCCAAAGCGATCGTATTTGGATGGCGATGTCCCAATTCCGGTTTATTTCCCGGCAATGTCACATCGATCACTTCGGCTTTCATTTTTTCTTCACGGAGTGCTTTTGCAAATGCTGTCTTTTTCTCCTCTAAACGTTCCTCAATCTGCTTTCTTGCCTCATTTACCAGCTGACCTACTTTTGGTCTGTCTTCCGGGGCAACTTCTTTCATGGATTTGAGAACACTTGTCAGTTCTCCTTTCTTTCCAAGAAATGCCACTCGAATGTCATTCAATTTGTCCAATTCTTTGGAATCCTCAATCTGAGAGAGCGCATTTTTCATAATGCTGTCCAATTTTTCTTTCATGGTTTCTCTTTCCTTTCTGACTAAATATAAAATAGAGCCCATCCCTTGTCGGTATGTTCTCCATACTTCCAAGGGACGGACTCTTGATCTTCCGCGGTACCACCCTGGTTCCCATCCTGCCGGACAGGCTCTCATTGATCTGCTTAACGCGCAGCAACGTCATTTCCTACTGGAAACCTCTTTCAGAAATAAAACTCCGGTGTGAAATTCAATTGCATCCCGAACCTGACAAAACTTCCAGCCGCTGATCTTGTCTCTCTGAAGGAAAAAATGCAATCTCCGGGAAAATCCCCTGCACCATCATCGTCGATATGTTCATTTGGTTTTATGATAGCACAAGGACGGGGGTAGTGTCAAGGGGCAAAATCCACCTTCTACCATTTCTTATGCACATCCGGACAGTACTGCTGCCGCTTTGCCGCGCGCAGTGCCACGTAGCAGCCACATCGTCCACACATGCCGCCCCGCATGAAACTGCAGGTGTCGCAGAGCATAAGGCGACGTTCGTATTCCTCGTCGCTTACCCTTTCTTCTTCGGGAATGCGCTCGATATATTCTTCCAATTTAAGTAATTCTTTGTCGAACATTTCCTTTGTCCACTGACACCTTCTGCAAAATTTCATGCCGGTCTCCTTATGTTAATTTATGCCAAAGTTACTTTTACGATACTCATTGCCGGCATCTCGACAGACAAGATTTCGTCGTTCAGCGATGCCCCATCAAATGCTGCAAGCTGTACATTATCCGGATTTTCAAAGTCGTTATGATCGTCCATCTTTCCTGTGAGAATCGTGGCTTCGCAGTTGTTATAACTGCCAAGGATCTGTGCGCTCACAGTGAGGCTTTCTGTCAGATGTGGATTTGCAAGCGTAATTGTCATTTTTCCTTCTTCGTTTACGGAAGCACTCGAAGATACCACCGGAATGTCAAATCCCTCGCAGGTCACTTTCGGGCAGTCAATATAGCAGTCAACCAGCTGTGCTTCCTGATGATCTTTGTACATCTCATAGACATAGTAGGTCGGCGTTTTTATCATCTTATCGCCCTCGGTCAGGATCACGGACTGGAGCACATTGACAACCTGTGCAATATTTGCCATCGAAATACGGTCACAATGGCGGTTGAAAATGTTCAGATTCAACGCAGCCACCATCGCATCACGCATGGTATTCTGCTGATACAAAAATCCCGGATTGGTTCCTTCTTCAACATCGTACCACGTTCCCCATTCGTCCACGATCAATTTTACTTTATGCTCCGGATCGTATTTGCTCATAATATCCAGATGGCGTTCGATCATCGGCTCGATACGAAGCGTCGCTTCGATTGTCTCATAATATCTCTTTTCATCAAAACCAAGTGCATGGCCTTTTTCCTCCCAGCTTCCCGGAACGGTATAATAGTGCATACTGATTGCATCGGCAAACTGATCTTTGATCAGGCTCATCACCTTATCCGTCCAGTCAAAATCATCCGCATTTGGCCCACAGCAGATCTTATACAATTTGTTGTCTCCGTAATTGCGGCAGTATGTCTGATAACGGCGGTACATATTTCCATAAAATTCCGGTGTCATGTTGCCGCCGCAGCCCCAGTTTTCGTTTCCTACGCCAAAATATTTTACTTTCCACGGTTCTTTTCTTCCATTTTCCTCACGCAGTTTTGCCATCGGAGATTCACCGTCAAAGGTCATATACTCAATCCATTCTGACATTTCGCGAACGGTTCCGCTTCCCACATTTCCGTTAATATATGGTTCACAGCCAAGCTGGTCACAAAGTTCAAAAAATTCATGCGTACCAAAGCTGTTATCCTCGACAACACCGCCCCAGTGTGTATTGATCATACGTTTTCTCGTCTCTTTTGGTCCGATTCCGTCCATCCAGTGGTACTCATCGGCAAAACAGCCGCCCGGCCAGCGAAGTACCGGAATTTTAATATTTTTCAATGCTTCTACTACATCATTTCTCATTCCGTTGGTATTTGGAATCTCCGAATCTTCGCCTACAAAAATTCCTTCATAAATACATCTTCCCAAATGCTCTGAAAAATGTCCGTAAATCTCTTTGTTAATTTTTCCCAATGTGCGATTGCTGTTGATTACTCCATTTGTCTTAGCCATTTTACTCTCTCCATTTCTTTTTGTTCTGCCTCCGGCAAACTCTTTTTACTCTTTTGACATCATACATAAAATCCACTCCGACGGGAATGGATTTTTTTGTGCTATGCATGTATTATTTTGTCACAATGGTATATTCCATCGCAGCCTCCTAGTGATACATTTCATGCTCAACCGGCTCACACCACTCGTTGGAAGTCTCCTCGCCCGGCACTTCCTTCCACAAGGTGCTCTTTATCAAGAAGTTCTTCCAATGTCTTTTCTTCCAGTTCCAAAATCTCCATGGCCCGTCGCTTTAATAAGATTCCTTTTTCCGTAAGAGTGATCTTTTTATTTCCACGGATAAAAAGGGACGTGCCGAGTTCTTCTTCCAGCGCCGCCAGCTGTCTCGACAAAGTTGGCTGCGTGATATGAAGAAGTTCCGCTGCCTTCGTAATATTTTGTTCCCGTGCCGTCACAAGAAAATAGCGAAGCACCCTGATTTCCATATTTTACCACTCCTTTGTATTAATACGATTTATTTACGAAAAAATATAACATCTCCGGATCGTTTTTTCTTACTTGTTTCAGTTGTTTCATGGCAGGGTCATAGCAAAGATAATAATCGTCAGCCTCACCCCGTATATAGATTTTATTATTGACCACGCTGAAATCCGCCAAAAGCAGATTCTTGTCGTTTTCCTGTTCAAATTTCTTCAATGCCTCTGTGAAATCTTTCTCATAGTAAAGCTTTTTGTCTTTTCCTGCCAAAGAATAAGAATATACATCCGTCGAATATCCATTCGTCGACTCTCCATCAATCATTTCGCCTGTTGTAAACACATACAACCGGTCTTTCCAGATACACATTTCATAAATATCATCCTTCTTGTTAACTTTCACCAAACACTCCTTTTTCTTATGTTTCAGATCATAGGTCCAAATCTTTGTACCCCGTGCATAAATTACCTGTTTTCTCTTTTCATCACCAATGATAGGTCCATCACACATCGGATCCATAATATGAAGTTGATCGGAACCCGTTTTGTAATAGGAAAAAGCATCCTCTGCCTTTCCTTTTTTTGTAGTATAATAAGATATGCTGTCAAAAATAAAATAGTTACCTACCTTGGTCACTAAATTCATTTCTGTTTTCGGAATGCCTTTTACCTTTACAAACGTTTTCTTTTTTCGGTCATATACATGAATCTGCGACATCCCATCCGCAAATATAATATAATTTTTATCGGCATACAGACCACTATCATACTCTTCAATTTTAACTATTTTCTCTGCCTTTTCCATCTGTGGGAAAGAACTGCCATCTACTATCACCAGCGGAACAACGTATAAATATTCATCTTCTTCGGAAACACTAAATAGCAATTCCTCATTGTTCGCATACAACAAATACCAATATTTCGTGCCGCAGAAATTATTTGTAAAAATATGACGTACAAACTTTCCATCCAATGTATATTCGTCCAGACAACAATTACTCTTATCATCTTCTGATATTTGAACAAAAACATTGTAATCATTTGCATAGTTATAGTTCTGATTGGCATTTGTCAGTGGTTTTTCGAGCGGATATTCCTGCGTTTTCTGCAGTCTTCCCTCTCCCTCCTGCACCAGTTTTCCTGTCTGTGTATCACAGCATAAAAGGACTCCTTTTCCCTTTACATTTATTTCCAATTTAACCTTACCATCTTCATACGCTATTTCCCGGATCAGATCCATTCCCTCCTCCGGTTTTTCCGAAAGTACATTCCGAATCTGCTCTTCCGTCACAAGAACGGACTTTTCTCCACTTTTACAATCAAATTGATAGACATCATAACATAAGCCGCTTTTTTCCCCTTTTACAGCCGTATAAAACAATTTATCATCCCCACCCTGATATATACTTCTCTCATCTTTTGTAATTTCCTGCATTTTCTTGGTTACAAAGTTATAATAATATACCGCCGTTTCATCCCCGAGAAAACCATAAAGCACAACATAATCTTGATTATTTTCATATAGGATACTACCAACTTCCAATGGCTTATTTTTGTATTTAATCCTTGTAAATTTATTCTTTTTGCGATCATACTCTGCCATCTCGCCTTCCCAATTAAATAATATATACTCCTTGGTATCCGTAATATACTTACAATCCATCCAGAAATCCGCAAATTCTAAAAACAACTGCTGAATTTTCTCTATGGCAATTTCCTCTCTGTCCCCCTTCCGGATAACCGGCACAGAATATACCTTTACCAGATCACTGGAGTCGTATGTAGAGAAAATCAACACTTCATTTTCAGATACGTTCATAAAATGAATCCCCTGTGTATCTGTTAATCCCAAACTCTCCGCTGGGATTTTCTGAATCACTTTCCCTTCATAGTCACTCTGTACAAGACATTCCTGACATATATCCTCTTCGTCTTCTCCATCAGCGCCATCCGACAATTCCATTTCCTCTGTCCGATAAGTACAATGACTGGTCGCCCACGTATACTCACATTCTATTTCCGTCTGCGCAGCATCTGCTGTTTCCTGTTTCTCCTCTTTTTGTTCTGTCTTATTTACGTTACCCTGACAGCCTGTTAAAATCAGACAGAGTGTCATAAAAATTGCGATAGATTTCTTTTTCATTTTGCGCTCCTCATTTCCTTTTTTTTACATATAGATCACTTACTATTTTTTATATAACGATAAAACATCTCCGGATCATTTTTTTCTTCTTTTTTCAACTGCTTGGTGACAAGATCATAACAAAAATACGTATCTTCCTCAATTTCCTCTCCCTCAGCACTCCATAAGCCCGCATAAATTCCTATTTTATCTTCCACCACTCTGACGGTTTCAATATCTATTTCCAGCTGACTCTCCTGCTCATATTTTTTTACTGCTTTTGTAAACTCCTCTTCATAATGAAGTTTGCCTTTCTCATCGAGCGAACAGGAATACAGGCTCTGATTGCCACTTGTGAGCATAAACAGCTGATCCTTCCAAATAAACATTTCAGAAATGCTGTCGTGTTTGTTCCATTTTGCCAGACGTTCCTTTTTATTCTTTTTCAGATCATAGGTCCAAATCCC
>FR893930.1 GCA_000434115.1 Roseburia sp. CAG:309
TGACCTCAAACCCGTTTTCATTTAAAAGTTTTACCAGATCGCCACTTTTTATTTCTTTATTTTTTGCCTGAATACTTCTTGCAATTTCGAATATCTTCATTTTTGCCATATTATATTTCCTCCAATTCTAAATTTTTACTAATTGCTAACGCAAATCCCTGATCAAGAACCGCGAGTGAAGCACGAAACTCTTTGCCAATCGCATTTCCAAGGGTATCCTTGTCAAATTGAATTGCCAAAGGGACCTGATAATACGAACAGGAATTACGAAATTTCTTTTTCGTATTATCGGATGCGTCTTCCGCTACGATCACAAGCTGCGCCGTACCGGCACGGATCGCCTGCTCCGTAAGAAATTCTCCACTTGCTACATTTCCGGATTTCATCGCCAATCCCAGAGTTCCTAAACTTTTGCTTCTATTTTGACTCATTCAACAACTGCCTTTCTAATTCTTCATACACTGCCTCGTCAACTTCCATTCGAAATGCTCGGTTCAGCCCACGGTTTTTTCTGGCTTTCACCAGACATTCCAAATTGTCACAAAGATATGCACCGCGTCCGTTTTTCTTTCCGGTACGGTCAATTGTGATTTCCTGATCATTTTTTACAATACGGATCAACTGCTTTTTTTCTTTACTTTCCCGGCAGCCGACGCATTGTCTCATTGGAATCTTCTTTTCTTTCAACAAAACCACCTCTTATCCTTCCTGGTTCTGTGTCTCACTCTTAATATCTATTTTATAACCGGTCAGTTTGGCTGCCAGTCTTGCATTCTGTCCTTCTTTACCGATTGCCAGAGACAACTGATAATCCGGAACAACTACCAGTGCGCTCTTTTCCTCTATATCCACAGTAACCGATACGACACGGGATGGGCTGAGGGCATGCTCGATAAAGATTGCCGGATTTTCATTCCATTCTACGATGTCAATCTTTTCCCCACGAAGTTCATTGACTACGGCATTGACACGTGCCCCATTCATACCAACACAGGCACCTACGGCATCTACATCCGGATTCTGGCTGTAAACTGCAATCTTAGAACGGGAACCTGCTTCACGGGATACACTCTTGATCTCCACAACACCACTCTGGATCTCTGCTACTTCTGCTTCAAACAGACGTTTTACGAGTTCCGGATGCGTACGGCTGATCACAATTCTTGGTCCTCTTGGAGTATCTTTTACTTCTGTAACATAAACACGGATCTTTTCATGAGAACGAAAATGCTCTGTCTTCACTTGTTCCTGCTCGGTCAAAACCGTATCAATTTTTCCAAGATTTACCGTATAGTTTCCATTGGAATAACGCTGAACCGTTCCTGTGATAATATCTTTTTCTTTTGTATAATACTGATCATACAAAACTTTTCTCTCTTCTTCGCGAATTTTCTGTACAACAACCTGTTTTGCTTTCTGTGCGGAAATACGTCCAAAGTTCTTTGGTGTCACTTCGATGCTTACGGTCGCTCCCAGATCTGTCACACCATATCTTGCTTCCGCTTCTGCCAAAGCAATCTCAAGTGTATCATCCAGCACTTCCTCGACAACAATCTTATCCTGATATACATGAAATTCTCCTGTTGTCTCATCTAAGATCACACGAACATTATCCGATTTACCAAACTGATCTTTGCAGGCTGCCAAAAGAGAATTCTGGATTGCCTCCAATAATACCTCTTTGCTGATGTCTTTTTCTCTGGCAATGGCTTCCAATGCCTCGATCAATTCCGGATTTCCGTTTGTTGTTTTACTGTTTTTCGCTCTCATTTTTTTCTTTACCTCCATATTGTTTAAAAGTCAATTGATTTTCGGATCAACGCAATATCTTTAATTTCAAGTTCCAATGTTTCCTCGCCATCAAATCCCAGTACGATTTTTCCACCATTCACAGAATCTTCCTGCGGTGCTTCGTAGGATTTCAAAATGCCGATAAATTCTTTATCTGTATATTTTTTCCCTTTCTGCTCAAATGTGATCGGAGCAAAAAGTTTTACTTCCACATCTTCTCCCAGATTTCTTTGATAATCTTTTGGTTTTTTAAATGGACGGAGCAGTCCCGGAGAACTTACTTCCAATATATACGATTCGTCGATAAAATCTTCCGCATCCATCTTGTCACTCAATGCGTGATTGACAAGTGTCAGGTCATCGATCGTAATCCCGCCTTCTTTGTCAATGTAGGCACGAAGATGCCAGGAACCGGCTTCTTTGACAAATTCCACATCAACCAGTTCAAAATGATTTTCTTCCAGAATCGGTGTGATCAACTCTTCCGTACGCTTTTCATACATCTGATGTTTACCCAAAAAACATACCTCTTTTCCTCATAACAACAATGAGTGGACTCGCGTCCACTCATCTTAATCCAATAACAACATTTTTAGTATATCACATAATTTTTCCAAATGCAAGCACTTTTTATGCTTCATTGCCCGATAATGTGTACAAATTGTAATATACACCCTGTTTTTTCATCAGTTCTTCATGACTTCCTTCCTCGCTGATGCCCTCATCCGTCAAAACAAGGATCCTCTGCGCATTGCGGATCGTAGAAAGCCGGTGGGCGATAACAAATGTCGTACGGTTCTTTGCCAATTTCTCAAGGGACTCCTGAACGACCTTTTCGCTCTCATTGTCCAGTGCCGATGTCGCCTCATCAAAAATCAGAACCGGCGGATTTTTCAAAAACACTCTGGCGATAGAAAGCCGCTGCTTCTGCCCTCCGGAAAGTTTTACTCCACGCTGGCCGATATTCGTATCGTACCCTTGCGGAAGTCCCATGATAAATTCATGGGCATTGGCATTTTTGGCCGCCTGAATGACCTCTTCTCTGGTCGCCTCCACTTTTCCGTATCGGATGTTATCAAGCACCGTCCCCGCAAACAGATAGACATCTTGCTGAACGACACCGATACTCTTTCGCAGGCTGGAAAGCGTATATTTCCGCACATCGATTCCATCTAAGAGAATGGTTCCGAAGGTCACCTCATAAAACCGCGGGATCAAACTGCAAAGTGTCGTTTTTCCGGCACCGGACGTTCCAACCAGCGCAACATATTCTCCGGCATTTACTTTCAGGCTCACATGACTGAGCACTTTTTCCTGTCCTTCTTCATAGCGGAATCCCACATCGTCAAACACCACTTCTCCTCGGATATCTTTTGCTTCCACCGGATTTTCACATTCTTTGATCTCCGGATCGATCGACAGTATTTCACGAAATCGTTCATATCCGGTAATTCCGTTTTGAAACTGCTCTGTAAAATTGATAAGTTTTTGTACCGGCTCCGTAAAGTTACTGATATAAAGTAAAAAAGTGATCAGATCCGGTGCATTCATCGTACCATTTGACAACAAAACCGCTCCCACAACGATCACAACCACGGTAATCATCGTAATAAAGGCAGTCAAGCCGGCATGATATTGTCCCATATAAAAATAACTGTTTTTCTTGCTGTCTAAAAATCCCCGGTTGCCCTCCATAAATTTTTCCCGCTCAATCTCTTCATTGGCGAAAGATTTGACCACTCGGATCCCAGACAGATTATCCTCAATGCGCGCATTGATATCTGCCACTTTCTCGCGGTTTGTCTTAAATGCCCGCTTCATCTTCTTATTTAGTATATAAGCATACACAAACATAACCGGGATCAACACAAAGGCAGCAAGTGCCAAACGCCAATTCATCCACGCAAGGATAGAAAGGGTTCCGGCAAATTTGATAAATGAAATGACCACATCTTCCGGGCCATGATGAAGTAATTCCGTGATATCAAACAAATCGTTTGTGATACGAGACATCAATTGCCCTACTTTTTGGTTATCATAAAAGGAAAACGACAGTTTCTGGTAATGCTCAAAGATCTCCTTTCGCATATTGTACTCAATCTTTGCCCCCATGACATGCCCGTAATTTCCGATAAAATAATTGCTAAAGCACTGAACTGCCACAAGAATGATCATAACCCCTCCCAAAAAAAGAATCTTTGACAAAATCTCTCCTTTAGGCAGATAAACAACAGTTCCCGTAATATATCTCACGATCAGTGGAATGACTAACGTGGTAAGCGCTCCTAAAAAAGCAAAAAACATATCTGCCGCAAAAATTCCTCGAAATGGTTTATAATAGCTTAAAAATTCACCCCATTTAAAATAACTTTTTTTCTCTTCCATTTTTCTGATTCCTCCGTTTTTTCGCCGTTCGAAATTTA
>FR893931.1 GCA_000434115.1 Roseburia sp. CAG:309
GCTCAATGGTAGAGCACACGGCTGTTCACCGTGGGGTTGTAGGTTCGAGCCCTACTCGGGGAGTTAAAGAGAGAACGAGGTAAGTCCTCAGACGAAAGTCTGAGGACTTTTTTGATATTTTCCAATAAAACTATTGACATTACACTTTACAAATAGTATACTGGCGGTATACTAAATATAACAGGAGTGCAATTATGGGACGAGAAAATAAGAGAGAAGCGATCGCGGCACTGCACAGAGAACAGATCATGCGCGCTGCGGAAACGCTTTTTTCCGAAAAAGGTTTTGATATGACGACGATCGAAGATATTTCAAAGGCATCCGAGTATAGCCGGCGGACGATTTACGCCTATTATGAAAACAAAGACGATATTCTGCATCATATAATCGAAAAAGGCCTGCTTTTATTAAAAGACGAAATAGAAAGCGCAATACAGGGAAGCACGGTACAAGGCAGCGAAGAGTTTGTTGTAAAGTACAAAGAAATCTGTCTGGCGATGATCCGGTATCAAACAGAGTGTCCGCATTCTTTGGACAATGTAATAAAGGCAAAGCCGGAGACGTTGAATTTGGAAAATGTTTCGGATACGGTTAAACACATTTTCAATCTGGGTACGGAGATAAATGAGCTGCTTGCTGCTTTTGTTGAAAATGGGAAGAAAAACCATATTGTGCGTCAAGAAGTTGTACCAATGATGACTGTATATATTTTATGGTCGAGTATGACATCTTTTATTACACTTGCACAGACAAAGGGAAATTTTATAGGGAAGCAATTTGATATTTCCGAAGAGGATTTCTATGAATACGGATTTAAACAGATCATCAATTCGATTTTGGAAGTGCGGATTTAATGTGAAAAAAGGAGAGAAAATTCTATGGATAATAAGTCAAGTATAACGGCGTTAATGTCAGCTTTTGGAAGAGCTTTTCATACGGAAAATGAAAAAGATCCGGTATTTGCCGATACGAAGGCAAAGGAACTTATGACAGAGGAAGAATACGATTCGATTGGAAAATACATTTTGAGCGGCATTGATTTTTTTGCGCCGGACAAAAAGGGAGCCTTTGAAAAGGAAGAAGATGCGCTGCGTTATTTAGTACATACGCAGATCGCGCCGACACCGGCTGCCCGTGCAAGATTCTGCGAGGAGAGCCTCAAGACGGCAGTGCAGACAGGCACTACACAATATGTCATTCTGGGGGCGGGAATGGACACATTTGCTTTCCGCGAGCCGGATTTTATGAAGCAATACAAAGTGTTTGAAGTTGACCATCCCCAGACGCAGTCGGATAAAATAGAGCGCGTAAAACGTGCCGGATTGGAGATCCCGGATAATTTATTTTATGTGCCGGTTGATTTTTCAAAAGATGATTTAAAGGCAGCATTGTTGGAAGCAGGTTTTGATCTGGCGCAAAAGACATTTTTCTCGTGGCTTGGTGTTAGTTATTATTTATCGCAGGAAGAAATCGAAACTATGCTTGATAATATCGCTTCTTTTTCGGCAGAAGGCAATAGTCTGGTCTTTGATTATGCGGACGAAAATCTGTTTACTTCCGAGGTGAAGCGGGTACAAAATATGATTGCAATGGCGGGAGCCGGCGGGGAGCCAATGAAGTCCTGCTTCGACTATAGAAACCTTGAAAAACTATTAGAAAAACACCGGTTTTATATTTATGAATGGATGACGGCGGAAAATATCCAGGCAAAATATTTTGCTGGCCGCGGAGAAGAACTGACGGCATTTGAGCATATCAATTATGTTACGGCTGTTTTTAAATAAAGCGCGCGCAAGCATTTTCTTGACAGCACGATTGTTATAAGATAAGATGGGAAGTATAGGAAACGAAAGAAAAATATAGAAAATACGAGGAGATTTATATTAAAAAATCAAAAAAGCAATCTATTTTTACGACTATTATCAGCTTATTATTGATCGTATCGCTGATTATTGTGCCGGCGCAGGAGACGAAAGCATATTCATATTCTGGTTCTGCCGCAGTAGAGTTTGCGAGAAGTCATTGTGCAGCGAATCATACGGAGTATACAGCAAATTGTCCGAATAACTGGATTTGTGCAGAATATAATGGTCTCATAAATTAAGACACTGAACACGACATTTCTTAATGAATCTGATATACTATAACCAACAAATGAAAGAAGGTACTTATTATGTCCAGATCAAGAAGAAATTTCAGTGCTGAATTTAAAACCAACCTCGTACTCCAGCTGCTTAAAGGAGAAAAAGAACTCAATGTCCTTGCTGTTGAAAACGATATTCAACCAAATCTCCTGCGCAACTGGAAGAAAGAATTCCTTACTACGGCGGATCCTTTGCCGAAGAATACGTATGAAGTAGAGGGAATGCAAGCAGAGGGTAACAGCCTATATTACTGTTTGGCACCAACAGATGCAACAGATGGTTCGAAATTTCCGCAGTATATTGTGTCAATTGATAGATAAAACAGAGGTGCTCAAAATGAGGCGAAAAGCAGCAGAATTTGTATTTTTATTATTATGTATATGTCTGATAAAAGGAACAGTTTGTTCAGCCGCCATGCAAGTGGCGGCTGGTTCTTGTGGTGAAAATGTTACATGGATACTGGATGATGAAAATGTCCTTTCAATAAGTGGAACAGGAAAAATAAGTGGCAGACCATGGGAAAAGTTCATGCAGTGGAAGAAGATTGAGAAATATCCGTCACCGCGTGATTATGAGTATGATATTGAGGAGGATGATCCGCATTTTGTGACGGTTGTGATTAAAAAGGGGATTACTGGAATTGGAGCAAACATTTTTTCTAGTCCTTATATTAAAAAAGTCATCCTGCCAGATGGTATGACCGAGATTGGGGCATCGGCGTTTAAATATTCTTCAATACAAAGTCTGGACATACCGGATTCCGTAGTGGAAATCGGCAGCGGAGCATTTGCCTGCTGTCGGCAGTTGACAGGGGTGCATTTACCGGAAAGTTTAACAAGGATAAGGGGACAAATGTTTTGTGAATGTATAGCGTTGAAAGATGTGACAATACCAGACTGTGTGAAAGAGATTGAGGAAATGGCGTTTAATGGGGCAAGCAACTTGGAGAAAATTACATTTGGAAAAAGTCTCACAACCATTCCTGATCAGCTTTTTACCGGATGCCAGCGGTTGCGAAAAATTGTCAATCATTCGAATACACGTTTTTCACTATCTGGGATTGGTGCAGAGACAGAAGTTGTTACATGGTATGAAAAGGACGCGATTATTTGGGAAGAATCAGACTTTAATAACAGAAAAGCCTATGAAGAATATTGGAAAAAACGAGTGGATTACGGAGTGGACATTACAGATATTTTGCCAGGAAAGACAGTAGTAGGATATGGAAAAGAGTATAAGATTCATTATGTGGCAATGAAAGGGGTAAAGGTAAAGGGAAAACTTCCTAAAAGTTTCCGGTATGGAAAGAGCATAAACCTGCCAAGCAAAGTTACAAAAAAAGGCTATCTATTTGTAGGATGGAATATTTCTGATGGCTATGGTAAGTGGGATGCATTGCGTACGGATTCAAACGGAGAGATTTATTTTAATGGATTGACAGAGTGCGTTAAGGACACGGAACGAAAATATATATGTAAAATGACGCCGTGTTTTATAAAAGTAAAAGTCAAAAAGAAGGCGAAGAAAACGATTGTTCAGGTGGATTGCCGAAATCTTCCGAAAAAGGGAATGACTTCGGCAGATGTTGCCATTCGGTATTCATACAACAAAAAGATGAAGAAATTCAAAGTTTCCTGTAAGTCAAAATACATGAAAAAAGTGTATTTTGCACTTCCAAAATCATTCGGAGATTGTAAGGGTTATATGCAATTTGCGATGGTGGATGATAATTGTAATTATTTTATGGATTTTTACAAGAAGGCAGGATGGGAGATTGTCGGACGGTCACGTTCATGGATCTGGAGCAAAATCGTGGTGAGTAAAGGAAAGTGATACTAGGTGATCGAGAATGAAAAGTATGTATAGCATACATATTATTGTAAACATCTTGTATAGAAAATGTCAGGTTCATTGACACAATACTGAATCCGTGAAACTCTATGTAAAAAAATAGGAATAATACATCCTGAATCCGTGAACCTTGTTTCGAAATGAAAAGGCACAC
>FR893932.1 GCA_000434115.1 Roseburia sp. CAG:309
GTAGCAATCACCCTGTTGTGACATATCAATTTGCAGTGTCAATATATTATTTTCATAGGAAATTGCTTCCAATGGTTCAATAAAAGTTCGTATCGCTGGACCGGAAATAGAAGTATTGTCCTTTAGATACGCGATAATTTCGCCCCAGCGGGATTTTATCTCATTTTCCATAAAAAAACCTACCTAACTAAAAAAAATCAAAATAAGGGTATAAACATACAAATATATTGTACATCATATAAGGCTTTTTTTCAATGAAATATTTACAAAAAAACAACTTTCTTTCATTATTTGCTTGACTATTCGGCAATTCAATACTATAATTAGGCTTGATACGGATTTATCCACTCATTTTTATGAGGATATAAGGTTATAGAGAGAAGGAGGTGTATCGAATATGAAGATGACATTTCAGCCAAAAAAGAAATCTAGATCTAGAGTTCATGGTTTTCGTAAAAGAATGAGTACTTCTAACGGAAGAAAGGTTCTTTCCAGAAGAAGAGCAAAAGGAAGAAAAAAATTGTCCGCTTAATATGTTTTACGCATAGCATGGCAGGATTGTGCAAAGTCACATGAATGTGTGACTTTTTCTTCTTTCTTTTCATCGTTGTATCTATAGGATGCAGGTTTGCCTGTATCACTTGAATGTATGAGGATATGGACAGTGTTTGAAAAGTTAGGAAAAAACTCGGAATTTAAAAAGGTTTACAAGTTTGGTAAATCGAAAGCAAATCGGTACCTGGTGATGATTTTGGTCGAAAGGGAGAGTGGTCCCAACCGCTATGGATTTTCTGTCAGTAAGAAGGTCGGAAATAGCGTTGTGCGTCATAGGATCACCAGGTTACTTCGTGAATCCGTTCGAACGAATGACGCAGAATTAAAGAAAAGTTATAATGTTGTTATCGTTGCCAGAAATACGGCAAAAGGTAGAAGTTTTCAGGAAATCGAGAGTGCGTTTCTGCACTTGTGTCGATTACATGGTATAATGTAGTGTGCGGATGCACACGCAGGTCATCAAACTTTGTTTGGTGACAGAAGGTATAATGTCATGAAAAAGATTTTATTGTTTTTACTACGTATTTATCAGAGATTCATTTCACCTTTAAAGCCTACGCCAACGTGTATCTATACACCATGCTGTTCCGAATATGCCAGACAGGCAATTACAAAATATGGTGCATGCAAGGGTGGTTTTTTGGCTTTGAAACGAATTTTAAGATGTCATCCTTTTCACAAAGGTGGCTATGATCCAGTTCCGTAAAATAGCGATATCAGTTAGTGGAGGTTAGTGAATTGAGTTATGTATATCAGTTTTTAGGTTGGATATTAGAAGGGATTGACTGGGTAGTATTTCATACCCTTGGTATTCATAATGTAGGTATATGTATTATCTTATTTACATTTATTGTATATTTAATCATGTTCCCTTTGAATGCAAAACAGCAAAAATCAGCACGTTTGATGACAAAAATCAATCCGGAGATTCTTGCGATTCAGGAAAAATACAAAGGTAAAAAAGATAATGAATCAATGATGAGACAGCAGGCAGAGACTCAGGAGATCTATAGCAAGTATGGAGTTAGTCCTTTTGGTGGATGTCTTCCTTTGATTATTTCCATGCCGATCATCTTTGCCCTTTACGGTGTGATCCGTGAAGTTACGAAGTATGCACCAAGTTTGGAAGGAGCAACAGGCTTTTTAGGTCTGGATCTTTCTAAGACACCTACACAGTATGCTTCTACAACAAAATGGGCATATTTGATCCCTGTACTTGCGGTTGTATTTCAGTTTTTGAATTCTCAGATTCTTCAGGCGAAGAATAAGAATGACAAAGGAAAGAAAAATACCCAGCAGGATAGCATGCAGCAGAGTATGAAAATGATGAATTATTTCATGCCTTTGATGTCCGGATTTTTTGCCCTGAGTTTTTCAATGGGTATTGGTTTATACTGGATTGCCGCTTCTATCTTCCGAATTGGACAAACTCTTATCATCAACCATCAGGTAGATAAGATTTCTTTGGATGAATTGATTGAAAAGAACAAAGATAAGGCAGCGAAAAAAGCAAATAAGCGGAAACAGATGAATGAGCAGATGGAAATGTATGCGAAGCAGAGGACAAGTTCCATTAAGACGGCTGCAAATTATCAGAATAAAGCAGCAACAGACGAGAAAGATGTGAAAAAGCCGTCGTATACTACGAATACAAATTATGAGAAGGGCAGCATTGGTTCTTACGCCCATATGCTGGATGGAGACAGAGAAAAAGATAAATAATGGATTGTCTTTTATGTGATTGGAGGAATTGAATATGTCAAATTGGCAGGAATTTTCAGCAAAAACAGTTGATGAAGCTTTGACAGAAGCATTGATTAAATTAGAAACGACAAGT
>FR893933.1:0-1262 GCA_000434115.1 Roseburia sp. CAG:309
ATCCTCTGCCTCTTTTTGAGGCATTTTCTTTAATTTGATCGGTGCGAGCGTCACATTTTCCAAAATGGTTTTGTGAGGAAACAGATTAAAATGCTGAAATACCATTCCAATCCGCTGGCGCATCTCATTGATGTCCGTGTGTGGAGAGAGAAGGTCCGTGCCCTCGATATCAATTTCACCGCCGTCCGGCTCTTCAAGACGATTCAGGCAACGAAGAAAGGTACTTTTACCGGAACCGGAAGGACCGATTACGACGACGCATTCCCCTTTTTCAATCGTTACATCGATTCCTTTTAACACGGTGAGATCACCAAAATTTTTCTTCAGATTTTTAACGGTTATCACTTTGACGCAGCCTCCTTTCCATGTATTGCAAAGCCTTTGTCATAATCTTAACAATGATATAATAAATTAAGGCAATCGCAATGAGCGGTAAAAATGTTTCATAGGTTCTTGATATGATAAAGTCGGATGCTTTTGTCAGATCCGCAATTGCTACATAACCGACGATAGATGTCTCCTTTACGAGAGTGATCATTTCATTTCCAAGGGCAGGCAGAATATTTTTAATCGCCTGCGGAAGAATGATATAGCGCATCGTCTGGCGATATGTAAAGCCAAGAGAACGTCCGCCTTCCATCTGACCGGGATCTACGGCAAGAATACCGGCGCGGATATTTTCAGCGACATAAGCGCCACTGTTAATCCCAAAGGTAAGGATGGCTGCGACGATTCCCAGTTTGTTTTGGAAAATCACCATATAAATGATAAGCAGCTGCACCATAACCGGAGTACCACGCAGTATGTCAATATATATGTTGGCAACATGGGAGAGAAATGTTTTTTTCTTTTTGCGAACCTCTGTCAATTTCATCAAAGCGACAAGGAAACCGAGTACGATGCCAAGCAGTGCTGCCGCAAAAGAAATTCCTAAAGTGACTCCAAGACCTTTTCCTAAAAGGGCATAGCCTTTGGTATCAATAAATACATACTTAAATTTATTGAACAGATTGACAAAGAAATTGTCGGATTTTACGCTGGCACCATTGGTATTTCCATTGATATATTCTTCAAAGATCTGATCAAAGGTACCATTTTCCTTGATTTTTTTCAATCCTTCATTGATGTCATTTAACAGTTTCGTATTGCCTTTCTGTACGGCGATTCCATACACTTCACTGGCTTCAGAGTCCTGCACGCATTTGAGGCTGTCCTCATTCAGCGAGACAAAACGCTCTGCCGGTGCCTTGTCGATCACGACT
>FR893933.1:1317-12944 GCA_000434115.1 Roseburia sp. CAG:309
TGGCGTCGGAACCTTTCTTAAAACGCTTTACCGTAGAATCCGTAAGGACAGAATCATCGGTTCCGGGAGTTACCATCAGGTCACCGGTCGTTCCTTCCTGAACGGCGATCTTTTTGCCTTCCAGATCTTTCATGGCAGTTACCGGACTGTCTTTGGAAACGACGATACACTGTGTCGCTTCATAGTATCCATCGGAAAAATCGACGGATTGTTTTCGGTCTTCGGTAATTGTCATACCGGCAGCGACGGCATCAAGCCCGCCGGTTTTCAGAGAAGCGGTGAGAGATTTGAATTCCATATTGGTAAATTCAACGTCATATCCCATTTCTTCTCCGATGGCTTTCATGACTGCGACATCAAAGCCGGCAATCTCGCCATTTTCGTCAATGTACTCAAAGGGAGGAAATTCTGCATTGGTTCCTACATGGATCACAGAATTCGCCGCCTTCTTTTCCTGTCCACATGCCGTAAAGACAAGCATACTGAGTACGAGAAAAAGACTGAGCAATCCTATTTTTCGTTTTTGTTTCATTTTTTAAAACTCCTTTTCCTGGGCTGGTTTAAATTTCTGCTCACAATACAGACAACGGTAAATACGGTGTTTCCGGTCTGTCAATTTAAAGCGGTGTGGAAGTTCCTGCTCGATGGAAGTAATACATCTCGGATTTTTGCATTTGATAATATTTGTAACCATCTCAGGAAGCGTGAGAGTACGTTTCTGTACAATCTTATCATTTTCAATCATATTGATCGTGATATTGTCATCTAACACACCAAGGATATCAAGATCTACGCAGAGAGGTCCTTCGATCTTAATGATATCTTTTTTTCCCATTTTATTGCTTTTTGCATTTTTGATAATGGCTACACTGCAGTCAAGTTTTTCCAGATTCAGGTAATGATAAATCTGCATCGCATGACCTGCCTTAATATGATCAATGACAACTCCCTGATTCAATCCACCAATATTTAACATAATTACGTTCTCCTTTCTTTAGGCAAGCTCCAATAACCGAAGTATCAAAGCCATGCGGATGTAAACAGCAAATTTTGCCTGTTTGAAGTATACGGCGCGCGGATCGTCATCCACTTCCGTGGCAATTTCATTGACACGTGGGAGAGGGTGAAGTACGAGCATATCTTCCGGTGCCATCGCCATTTTCGCCTTGTCGAGGATAAAACTGTCGCGCAGTCGGATATAATCTTCTTCATTAAAGAAACGTTCTTTCTGTACACGGGTCATATACAGAATGTCGAGATCTCCGATGACCGAATCCAGATCGGAAACTTCCTGAAATGGAATATTGTTTTCTTCCAATGTTTCTTTTCTCAGATAATCCGGGATGCGAAGCTCCGGAGGAGAGATGAGGACAAATTCAATACCCGGATAACGTACCATCGCACCGATCAGGGAATGAACGGTTCGTCCAAATTTCAGGTCTCCGCAAAAACCAATTTTCAAATGGTCGAGACGACCCTTCAGATTTTTGATCGTAAGAAGATCGGCCAATGTCTGAGTCGGATGATTGTGTCCACCGTCCCCGGCATTGATTACCGGAATAGAAGAGTGCATGGACGCTACAAGCGGCGCACCTTCTTTGGGATGACGCATCGCACAGATGTCCGCATACGAAGAGATGACACGGATCGTATCGGATACGCTTTCGCCTTTGGAAGCTGAACTTGAATCAGCAGAAGAAAAACCAAGAACACTGCCACCCAGATTTAACATCGCCGCTTCAAAGCTAAGTCTGGTTCGTGTGCTTGGTTCATAAAAACAAGTTGCCAGTTTTTTTCCTTTACAGATTTCTGCATATTCTTCCGGATGTTTCATGATTTTCTGAGCCAGTGCGATCAGATCATCAAGTTCATCTACGGATAAATCCAATGCATTCATTATGTGTCGCATAAGTACCTCCCTTGTCGGTTGCATATTTTTATCCATTGTACAACAATTTATAAGAAAAAACAATAATATATTTGCAAAAATCTGCATTTAGAAGTATAATACTAAATTGGGGTAATCATTTTGACACAAGCCCCCGTTTTGAAAGGAGAGAAACCAAATGGTAAAATTACACGAACAGGGAGCTTACCTGGTAAATGGAACCGATCTGATTCCAGACAGCGCAGAAGCTCTTTCCGCAGTAAAAAGTAAGACAGGTGTGGATACAACACAGGCAGAAGCAGCCAAAGGGACAATGGCATATCGGATCTTAAAAGCCCATAACACATCCGATAATATGGAACAGTTGAAAATTAAATTTGACAAATTAACATCCCACGATATTACTTTTGTAGGTATTTTGCAGACCGCCAGAGCATCGGGACTGGAAAAGTTCCCAGTGCCTTATGTATTGACAAACTGCCATAACAGTTTATGTGCAGTAGGGGGAACCATCAATGAAGACGATCATGTATTTGGTCTTTCCTGTGCAAAGAAATACGGTGGAATCTATGTACCACCTCATCAGGCAGTCATTCACCAGTTTGCCCGCGAAATGCTTGCCGGCGGCGGTAAGAGGATTCTTGGCTCCGACAGCCATCTTGGCTCCGACAGCCATACCCGTTATGGTGCCCTTGGTACGATGGCAATGGGGGAAGGTGGTCCGGAGATCGTAAAACAGCTTTTGGAACAGACGTATGATATCCCTATGCCGGGTGTCGTAGCCATCCATCTTACCGGAAAACCGGAAAAGGGTGTCGGTCCTCAGGATATCGCACTGGCAATTATCGGTGCTGTATTTGAAAATGGTTATGTTAATAATAAAGTAATGGAATTTATCGGCGATGGAATTGATAACCTGAGCGTGGATTACCGTATCGGCGTTGACGTTATGACGACAGAGACAACCTGTCTGTCTTCCATCTGGAGAACCGATGATAAAGTAAAAGAATTTTACGACATTCATGGCAGAAGCGAAGATTTCGCTGAGATCAAGCCGGAGCAGGTAGCTTACTATGACGGCGTGGTAGAAGTAGATCTTTCTACGATCAAACCAATGATCGCGATGCCATTCCATCCAAGTAATGTATATTCCATCGAGGAATTGAACAACAACCTGGAAGATATTTTACGTGATGTAGAGAAAAAGGCACTTGTCAGCCTTGACAATAATAAAGACATTAACTTTACCTTGACAGACAAGATCCACAATGGAAAATTGTACGTAGAGCAGGGTGTTATCGCAGGATGCGCCGGCGGTGGATTTGAAAACATCTGCGACGCAGCGGATATTCTCCGCGGCAAATATATCGGTTCGGATGAGTTCTCACTGAGTGTATATCCGGCCAGCCAGCCGATCTTTATGGAATTGGTAAAAAATGGTGCTATTGCAGATCTTATGGAAACAGGTGCTACCGTACGTACCGCTTTCTGCGGACCATGTTTTGGTGCCGGCGATGTGCCTAGCAACAAAGGACTCAGCATCCGTCATTCGACACGTAACTTCCCGAACCGTGAAGGTTCTAAGGTTACGAACGGACAGATTGCTTCCGTTGCTCTTATGGATGCCCGTTCTATCGCAGCAACCGCCGCAAACAAAGGATATCTTACGGCAGCAACTGACGTGGATGTCAACTTTACAAAACCGAAATATTTCTTTGATAAAAAGATTTATGAAAATCGTGTATACAATGGTGTCGGAAAAGCCGATCCATCGGTTGAGATCAAATTTGGTCCAAACATCGTAGACTGGCCGGAAATGTTCCCGCTTACCGACAATGTGCTTTTGAAAACGGTTTCGATGATCCATGATCCGGTTACTACAACGGACGAATTGATCCCATCCGGAGAAACTTCTTCTTACCGTTCCAATCCGCTTGGACTTGCCGAATTTACTCTTTCCCGTAAAGATCCGGCATACGTTGGAAAAGCAAAAGAAGTACAGAAGGCTGAGAAAGCCCGCCTTGCCGGAGAAGACATCTACGCCGTAGATCCACAGCTCAAAGACGTATATGAGACAATTCAGAAATCCTTCGATGTAAAACCGGAAGAAACGGAGATCGGAAGTGTCATCTTTGCCGTAAAACCGGGAGATGGTTCCGCTCGTGAGCAGGCAGCCAGCTGTCAGAGAGTTCTCGGCGGTATGGCAAATATCGCACGTGAATATGCGACAAAACGTTATCGTTCCAACTTGATCAACTGGGGAATGCTTCCGTTTATTTTTGATGGCGACCTTCCATTTGATAAAGATGACTACATCCTTGTCAAAGACGTGAAAGATGCCATTGCCAATAAAAAAGACAGCGTAAAAGCTTACGTTGTAAACAAAGGCATGAAAGAGATGGAATTCAAACTTGGCAGATTGACAGATGACGAGAGAGAGATCATCTTGAAAGGCTGTCTGATCAACTATAATAAGAAATAGGATGAATTATAGCATATAATTACAGGACGGCAAATCTAAAATCGGGCTTTAGGTTTGCCGTTTTTATCCATAGTGAGGAGTAAATATTATGAAAAAACTAACAACCATTTTCCCCCTATGCCTGTTAATGGCAGGCTTGATCTTGACGGGATGTGCAGATTCCACGCAAAATTCAAACCCAAAGTCTTCCGAAGAGACCACCACATCTGCGGTTACTGCTACAGCTGCAACATCCGCAATTAGCACCACATCTTCGGCAATTCGTGAGTCATCCTCTGCAATGCAGCCGGTGGATCCGTTATCGATAGAAGGGCAGTTAAAAACCATCGCCGAAGCGAAAGATAAGATTGTGACCCGTGGGAAATATGATGCAAACCATCATTACGCCGTGACAGATCTGGATCAAAATGGTCGGCTGGAATTGATTATAGCAACTGAAATGAATGGAACGGGTCATATTACCCATAACTGGTACTACGAGATCAGCAAAGATGGTTCAAAATTGAAAAAATGCAAAGGAAAAGCCTTCGGAAAAGAAGGGCATGACATTTTAGATGCCATACACACGGTCTATATTGATCAACAAGAGCATAATTACTACTATAGAGTGTATGGCATAACCCATGTATCCGGCGGCGAAAATTATGAGTCACTCGGATTTCTGCAATTGAAAAATGGTACATTTACCGATAATTACCTTGCAGGAGGCTCTCATATTGTTTCTAAAAAAGGAAAAGGAAAATTAAAAAACAGTTACTACAAGCTAACCCAAAATGGTAATAAGAAAACCGCCAAAATAACGAAAAAGCAATACTCTGATATCGATTCTTTGATGAAAGAAAAATATGGAAAACTAAAAAAAGAATCCGTTGCGATTCAATGGTTTTCTTATCAACAGCCAATGTCTGAAGTCACAGAATCGCAGTTTCTGCATAAATTGCAAAAATCTCAGGAAAATTTTGCAATTGGCAAAAAAGTAAAACACTTTCAGGAATATAACGGGTATGATTTTCTGAAAAACCTGAAAAATATTGACTGGGAAGAACAACAGTATAGCATGCGTCCGGAAGACTTTACCATGCTTACCAAATATTTACCGATGTTGAAAAATGAGCAGAAAATTCACTTTCCGGATGGAACAGAACAGACTTTGGACGAATATCTGACAGGGAAGGAAGATATTTATCGTCAGGTCCAGTTGGTTGATCTGACTGGGGACGGAATCAAAGAATTAATACTTTCTCTTGATGAATATGTTATTTTCTCCTATCAAAACGGGGAATATGCTGCATTTTTATCCAGTGAGGCGGCATTTGAACTTAAACCCGGTGGTGATTTTTGCTATGATATTGATAATGAAGCTGATGAGGTTTATACCGAATTTACCAGCAAATTACAGTACAAAGAGGGAAAACTGCAGGAAGTTATCGTTGCAAAAGGGGAACGTGACTATAAAAATGATACAGATACTTACCATATCAATGGTTTACTTGCCTCTGAAGATACCTACTGTGACTGGCAGGATGAGGAACTGCATCCGGACAATGAGCCGTATGAGGTGTATAAGTATGTACTGGAGGAGAAAGAAGAGTAGGGGAGCTAAATTTTATTGGCGAAGTAGATACTTTTGTTTGTCACAGAAACTTTACATTTTGTTCGGTTGTTTGTTTGTGCAGACTAATATAATATCATAAAATATTCATCGCCACCTGTAAGGCGAATCATAAAAGCACAGGAACAAAATATTAGAAAGATTCCTTTTTGAAAGGGATCTTCAGACTGTAGACAAAGTGGTGCTAGGACTGTTGTCCTAGCACCACTTTTCTCTGTTTGCAGCAATCGTTCGCCCAAAATGATAAAAAAGTCGATATTAAGCAGCCTTTCCTACCGCTTTTTTGAAGCATCATTGCTAGTTTTTTTAGATTCATGCAGGCAAAGGTAAGCCCGACCTTCATTTCCATTCGAGCCTTACCATACATTTGTGTATAACGAAAACCATGATTCTCCTTTGCTGTTCCAAAGATTCGTTCAATGGTTTCTTTTCTTTGCTCATATAATTTTTTCATTCCCAAAGTATGACGAACATCTTCACATTGCTCCATATAATTTTCCCATATATGTCGTGTTATCAGTTTCACATGATTTTTGCTTTCTGTACATTGAGATAAATATGAACAATTTTCGCATACATTTCCACAGCTTTTATATTCACGATATCCATCACGATTGGTTGTACTATATTTCAAGACTTGATTGTTTGGGCAAATATAGCAATCATAGTATTCGTCATAAGCGTATTCGTATTTTTTAAAGAATCCCTCTTTGGTCATTGGACGCTTGTACGGAAAAAGTGGTGTAACTCCATCATCTATAAGAAGCTTTGCTATTGCTGGAGTTTTATATCCGGCATCTGCAACAAGTGTTTTTATTCCAATATTTTTAATTTTATCATATAATCCTTTAAATGTTCTGCTGTCATGTAAGTTTCCAGGGCTGACTGTATAACCTAGAATCCATCCATTTTTATCACAAGCGGTTTCAACGGCGTATGCAAAAATCTCTGTTGGGTCAACCAATTTAAACTTGTAGCATTCTTCTAAAATATGAGCAAAAATCTGCTCAAATAAGTCGGTATCTTTGAATCGTCTTGTATAATTCTTTCCAAAGGTTGAAAAGTGTGGAACTTTATCTGTCATATCAAGACCAAGAAACCATCGATATGCAACGTTTACTTCAATTTCTTTTACTGTCTGACGCATGCTCTTGATTCCATACAGATACTGAATGAGAGGTATTTTAATCAATGTCACAGGATCCATGCCGGGCCGACCGGTATCGTGCGAATATTTGTCTTTCACTAAATCATAAATGAAAGTCCAATCGATTGCTTTATCGATAATTCGAAGAAGATGATCCTTAGGAACCATTTCATCCATACATAACAAATGAATTTGTTCTCTCTTTTTATCAGCATTTTCAGTCATCATATGAAATCACCACCTAGTATTTTATACTTCTATTATACCAAAAAAAGCACCGAAAAGTCGCTAAAAAATCGCACTTTTCAGTGCTTTAATACGAGAAAAATCCACGACATTTGTCGTGGACTTTGTCTACAGTCTGAAACTGCCTGAGCCAGTTTTACTGGTTCAGGCAGTTTTTTACATGTCGATAAACTTTATTGCCCTCGGTAAAGCCATATTTATCGATAAGAAGATCCAGGACAACCTGTTTGGCGTTCTCGTCCTTGTGATGTTTGCAGATTAAAGAGGCAGCGTAAGCGATCACCTCATTGTTGAAACAAGCCCGGCTCAAAGTGCGCTGAACCGTTGTATTTAACTGCATCACAGGAGAGATGGCCGGCTTCTCCGAAGGAGCAGGAACTTCTACGGCCGCTACTGTTTTTTCTCTTGGCTTTCTGCGGCTTATCAGTCCTGGTTTTTCCTGTTTCTCTGCATTCTTTTTCTTGGCAGATGACGTATAATCCATCTTTGGGTGTCTCGCAATGTCGGCAGAGCGGTGGATTTCCTTGAGAAAAGTGATCACATTATCGTAATCGTTGTCTTTGCTGATGATCACATATTTGCATTTTTTATCACCATTGGTGCCAAGCAGGTAGCCTAAGTAGGCAGTAAGATGCATATCCAGAGACTGCTTGCCGGCAGGCAGACAGTGGAAAGAATAGTCTACAGAATGAAAGTTTGACAAAATCTCAATGCTGATCTTAGGAGCATTTTTCGTGGAAAATATATGTATGTGGTCGTGGTAATCCAGATGTCTGGAGCAGATGAGACCTGCGTTGTTTACATTTTCAAAATCAATTAAATAATAAGTTTCTACATTTGACATAGTGTTCTCCTTTAATATCCCTTTTATAATAGTGTGTTTGATTCAATCATATTATAAAAGTATAACACGACTGGCGGTAGATGGCAAGGAGTGGCAGAATGTGGGAGGGGTCTTGCGTCCGCTGGGTGCATATGTTATAATAGGGGGCGATATATGTTATAAGAGGAGGATGCAACATGCAGGCAGGAAAAAAGATAGTAGCAGGTATGCTGGCATTGGCGTTGACGATACAGGGAGTGCCGATGCAGAGGGGAACAGCGGTGCAGGCAGCGGGCCAGACCACGGAAACAGCACCCCTGCAGGGAACGGATGGAGCCATCACATGGAAACTGACGGAACAGACGCCGCAGCAGGGATGGTCTCAGGGGGATAAAAAGGCTTATAAACTGACGATAACGGGAAAAGGCGTTATGCCTGGATATAGGCATATGCCCGATGGTGTTAATACGCCGTGGCAGCCATATAATGATCAGATTCAGACGATTGCGGTAGCAAAGGGAGTTACCCGGGTATCTGAGCATGCGTTTGAAGGAATGGGAGAACTGACCAGTGTAACACTGCCGTCAACGGTAACCCAGGTCAGCAGAGAAGCGTTTATGTACTGTCAGAAATTAGAAAAAATCACACTGCCGGAGGCGTTGGAAAACATTGGTGACAGAGCGTTTAATTACTGCCGTGCCTTAAAGAGCATTGTGGTGCCGGATCAGGTGACAACCATTGGCAGTCTGGCGTTTGCAGGCTGTACTTCCCTGGAAAGTGTTTCTCTTGGGGAAAGCGTGGCACAGGTGCAGGGATCTCTTTTCCATGAATGTGGGAAATTGTCAACCCTTACCGTGGCTCACGGAAATGCATCTATGCGGTCAGAGGACAATGTGCTGTACAATAAAGATATGTCACTGCTGATCCGCTATGCAGCAGGGAAAAGCGATACAAAATTTTATGTGCCGGGTAGTGTGAAGACCATAGGGGCCAAGGCCATTACGCATTGTTCAAATTTGGCGGAACTTCAGATTCCATCCAGTGTAACCAAAATGGATGACAACGCGGTTTATTATAACCGTGCTCTGAGCAAACTCTTTTTTGAAGGAAATGCGCCAAAGGTTTCTGTTGTGACCTCTCACACAGGTATTATAGGAGGCAATCCCCAGGTTTATGTATATACTGTTTACAATGGAGCAATCCGGCACAATGGAAAAACAGGAACGGATGCCAACAAAGACATCACATTGTATAAAACAGCATCTTCCACAGGTTGGGGCGAGGGATGGTCTACCATCTCACAGAAAAGTGACGAAACCAACCAGTATTCAAAAGGGTATGGTTTTACATTGCAGAATTTCAGTCTGACTGATACAGATACGGCGGATGGCACATTTGGAAGTCTCAAGTGGCATTACCGGGATGACATAAAAGAACTGTCCTTTAGTGGAAGTGGTTCAATCTCGGATTTTTCCCTTTCTGCACTTCCTAAATGGAATGGCGGACAGGGCAGAAGTTTCAGACAGAGCATTAAGACGATCGACGCTTCCAAGGCGACCATTACGGCCGTGGGAAATTATGCTTTTTACAACGCAGACCAGCTGGAAAAGGTGACATTTGGTTCTGGGTTAAAACGAGTTGGGAAATATGCATTTGCAGACTGTACGGCACTGAAAAATTTCCCGGCAGAAAATGCTACATCCATTGAAGAAGGTGCCTTTGCAGGGGATACCTCTCTGACTGGAGAAGTGGATATGACCGGGGCGCAGGTTATAGGTGCCAGTGCCATGGAAGGTGCCAGCGGAATCACGGATATCCGCCTGGGAACCAAACTTACCAGTATTGAAGCCAGCGCTTTTGCAAATTGCAAAAAATTGAATGGTGTGATTCTTCCGCTGGGAATTAAAACCTTGAAAAAAAGAGCTTTTTATGGATGTAGTTCTTTGGAGGCGGTAAATATTCCGGAAGGCTTTACCGGTACAGAAGCGGAGACCTTTGGAAATTGTACGGCCTTGAAAAAGGTATATTTTACAGGCAGTATGCCGGAGCAGTGGAATGAAGATACATTCGCAGGATGTTCTTCGACATTAAATATATATTATAACAGTGGAAAAACAGGCTGGAGTGACAGCGTGGAAAATGGCACCTGGCAGGGATATACAGCCAGCTGTCTCACCAGAC
Source organism: Roseburia sp. CAG:309 (assembly GCA_000434115.1). Classification (GTDB taxonomy): domain Bacteria; phylum Bacillota; class Clostridia; order Lachnospirales; family Lachnospiraceae; genus Eubacterium_F. Next base: position 11,697 of record FR893933.1, read on the forward strand.
ATTTTCAGCGTGAGAAAAACACATATAGTTTTGAGGATACGGCAAAAAACTACGGATATTCAAATGCTTATAAAATACCGCAGGCCCGCTATCAAAGTGTCTTGAAAAACGCACCGCTCGCAGCTTTTTATGCGGCTACAGAGCCGGCTTATCAAGGAAACGCATTTGGTATGGCAGCGTCTGTACTGGACTTTTATGAAGGAGACAACCTGAAAGTATCTTCTTACGATTCAAAGGCAAAGACTGTTTATGAGATACAGACTCCGGGTCAGGCGTTGACGGAGCTGATAGAGAAGTATCAGGTGACGCAGTATGCCCAGCCGGTCAGTGATGCACTGACAGCAAATCAGGGCAAGTATCTGGATATGGTGAAGAAAATTGCCAGATTTTCCTGGTCAGGTGGCAGAAAAGTAGATGCAGCCGGAGAGGCAGTCGTAATATGTGTGTACAAGGGAAGCAAAGCCCATGCACTGGTGCCTCTGGATGTGACGATTACCAGTGGAGGAAATTATCTGGTTACGGTTTATGACAGCAGTAATCCGGCGGATGTCCGTTACATGTCAGTGAGCAAGGATCTTTCCTGTGTTCATTATACCGTGGGTTCAGAGGATTACACAAAGGCTTCTTTTGTATCCTATTCTGTGTTGAAACAGGCCGCAGGGGGCAGCAGCACTTCATATCAGGACAAAATGACAGTGGCTGTCAACCGGCAGAATATAACGATAAAAGACAGTCAGGATCGGGCTTACACAGAGATTTCCGGAGCTTATGAGCAGATTCCGGCAGCCGGAAGTTCCATGGCAGACTTTTCAGGAATAAAAAGGTTCGTTTTGCCACAGGGAAGTTATGATGTAAAAAATACACCAGTCAGTCAGGCTGTCACAGAACATGTCCTGGCGTATCTGGCTTCTGATGAAGTGTATGTAAAAATGGACGCCAGTGACAGTAAGGCATCCGTTCACATGGAAAATGCAAGAAAATACGGATATTATCAGATGGCAGTAACTCCATCTGTGAAAAATGGCAGCATAACAATCCTGATCATGAATAAGGCTGGAAAAACCAAGGAAATAGTTGTTCAGGGTGGAGCGGCAGCAGCGAAGGTCTATACAAGCGGCAAGGTGCAGCTGACACTGACATCGGATGCGACAAAAGTTACGGTGGATGGAAAGAGCGTAGAGCCAAAGACCAGTATAGAACTGGCATTTGAGACCACAACACCTGCCACGGCAACACCGAGTCCGACCC
>FR893934.1 GCA_000434115.1 Roseburia sp. CAG:309
CTTGGTAAACTGGGGTTTTCGAATTGTGAAGATATGAATATAGAAGAGATTATATTGCCAAGCAGTATTAGGAAATTGAGAAAAAATGCGTTTACAGGTTGTGAAAGCGTAAAGAAAATTACTCTTCCTAAGAGAATAAAAAAAATAGAAGAAAAGACGTTTTATAAATGTAATAAATTAGAAGAATTGGTGATTCCTGATTCTGTCGAGGTGATTGAAAAAAATGCGGTATATCAGTGCAAAGCATTAAAAAAAGTGGTACTTCCAAAGCGTTTAATGAAAACAAGTGTTGTCTTTAATAAGTGCTACAGTCTAAGAAAGATTGTGAATCGCTCGTCAATAAGTATTCCACTAAATATGGCATCAAACCGCCGCATATGGAAATGCCGGGGGAAAGCAATCCGTAAATTGAGTCCCAAAGCAACCGCGGAGAGTAAAGGCACAAAGTATAAATTAACCTATGATCTCAATGGGGGAAATGTGCAGGGGAGATTACCAAAATACCGCTATTGTGGAGATGAATCTAAAGTGCCGGCAGCGACGAAGGAAGGGTATCTTTTTCTTGGATGGCAGGATCGGACAGTGTGGCATCCCACAGATAAATTTATACAGTATTCGTCCAAAGATTTAAGGCTGACAGCTCTTTTTGTTAAAATAAATATAAAGAGAGTAGAAAGTTTGGGTAGAAACAAAATATGCTGTAATATTTGGGATGATGATTT
>FR893935.1 GCA_000434115.1 Roseburia sp. CAG:309
ATCTGAAATCTGTCCCATCTTCGGATCCCACATTTCCATCATTTGCCAAATTTGCTTCTAAAAAACGTTTATCACTGCTAAGTGCATAAAGCACATTTTGTACTTCTTCCGGGTGTTTCAACTTTCTCTTACCGCTTTCTTCTTCCAAATACTTACGGGTTTTTCCATAGCCATTGCGTTCATTTTCTCTCTGGTGCTCTTTGATCTGCCCGTTATAATTATTGAAAATATACCCCAGATCCCGGATTGGCATAATGTTGTTGATCTCCGACTGATTTTCGATCTGAATCATCGCGATAACGGAACCGTTTTTTCGCCATCGCATCCGCACATCTGCCATTACCTTTGCAGGTTTCCCTTCACTGTCCTTGTAGTGCATTTCCTGCGGAAGCAGCTCCAGATCTTCCGGCTGGATCACGTTTCTGCCATCATACAGGTTTACGTTACTGATGTCCGCAAACACTTCTGCTTCTTCCACAAGATTTTTTTCTGTTAAGTCTCTTGTCAATAAGTATCCTCCCTTTCTTCTCTTGCTTTCCAAAATTATGTGGGTAAAAAGTTTCGATAAGCAAGAAAAAATAGAATGATAGATATCAGACTTTTAAATTATTTACTTGCTTGGATATGATGATACACTATCCGGGCAATCGTGTCAAGGAGTTTTTTGTATTTTTTTGTATAGTTATGAGTGTAG
>FR893936.1 GCA_000434115.1 Roseburia sp. CAG:309
GGGATTTGGACCTATGATCTGAAACAGGATAAAAAGAAACGTTTGGTCAAATGGAACAAAAAGGATTATGTTTCTGAAATGTGTATCCGGAAAGATCGGTTGTTCGTGTTTACAGGTGAAAAGGATGAAGTATATTCTTATTCCCTGACGGGGAAAGAAAAACAGCTCCACTATGAGAAAGAGCTCACAGAGACATTGAAGAAATTTGAACAGCAGAATGATCTGGAACTGGTGATTGATTCTGTCGACGTGGTAAATAATAAAATCTGCATATATTCCTGGCAAGATGACGAGTATCTCATATATCTTTGCTATGACCCTGCCACGAAACAACTGAAAAAAGTAAGAAAAAGCGATCCTGAGATGTTATATTTTTTGTTATGCAGGGATGGAGCTTCGGTAGATGAGTGGGATCGTGATGAATAGAAAGATATGGAAAAGAGGAGTACAAAATGAAGAAAATAACAATCTTAATTTTCATGACAATCTGTCTGCTTTTAACAGGCTGTCAAGGAAACATAAATAAGACAGAACAAAAAGAGGAGAAACAGGAAACAGCAGATGCTGCGCAGACGGAAATAGAATGTGAGTATACGTGGGCGACCAGTCATTGTGTCTATCGGACAGAGGAATTGCCGGACGGTGATGGTGACGATGAGGAGGATGACGAATGGCAGGAGTGGCTTGTGCAATGTGACTATCAGGGGAACGTACTCCAGAAAATTCCGGAAAAGAAGTTTGATACAGAGATGATTACATTTTTAGATGTATCAGAAAATGAAATATTGTTTTCCGAGGAGTCGGACCAAATAAATGTGTATTCTGTGCCGGTTATCTGGAAAGATGGCAAAGAAGAAATTGCGGTAGATAAAAAACAATTGGTATTTGAAAATTATTTGGACAGCAGGTTTAATGATTTCGAGTATATTGCGTCGACAAAGGAGTGTATTTTATTTCAATATGACTTCGGTGATAAGATGGCAGAGTATGATCGAAGAAGTAAGAAATTTTCAAAGATTGAATATAACAATGTACCATTAAGAGATGAAGATGGCGATATTATATATCAAAATAACAACGATTCTTTTGTGTTTTTTGCCACACAGCGAAGCAAAAGTACGGCATATCATTATAATTATGAGACAAAAAAAGTGCAGGAAATTACAAGAGATCAGAAGTATATGCTGTATCAGGCAGGGGAAGACAAATTGTTTTTTACAGCTGTAAAAAAGGGAAAAAGCGGTTTATCTTATGACGTATATCAATATGACTGCAAAAATGGGAAAAAGTCTGTCCTTGTGACGGAAGAGCAGATTCGG
>FR893937.1 GCA_000434115.1 Roseburia sp. CAG:309
CGAGACGTATACGAGACAGTTTAATTATCCGGAAGAACCGCTGGTAAAAGGAAAAGCAGATCTTCCGAGACTGGGCATCAAGACGTATTTCTGCTCTAATGTATGTGCAATGTACCGGCGTGATATTTATCTGAAAATGGGAGGGTTTGTCACAAAGACCATTTTTAATGAAGATATGATCATGGCTGCGAATATGGTGCAGGCGGGATATGAGATCGCTTATGCGGCAGCGGCAAAGGTCGTACATGCTCATAAATATACGTATTGGCAGCAGCTGACAAGAAATTTTGACATGGCAGTTTCGCAGAGACAGTACCGCGAGATTTTTGAAAGTGTCAAATCCGAATCCGAGGGAATCCGTCTTGTCAAGCAGACGGCATCGTATCTGCTGCATCATGGAAAATGGTATCTGGTCCCGGATCTGATAATGCAGAGCGGATTCAAATTTATCGGTTACAAACTGGGACTCCGGTATGAAAAACTTCCGATGTGGTTGATCCGGAAAGTAACGATGAATCCTAGATTCTGGAAAGAACAAGAAGACAGTAGAGGAGAATAGAAATGGCAGAAATTGGAATTATTCTGGCTACGTATAATGGTGAAAAGTATTTGCGTGAGCAGCTGGATTCCATCCTTTCAAATACATTTAAAGACTATGAGATCCATATCTGTGATGATGGTTCGACCGATGGCACGATTGCGATTGCCAAAGAGTATGCTGAGAAATATCCGCAGATCACAGTATGGCAGAACGAGAAGAATCAGGGATATACCGGGAATTTTTTGCAGGCGGTACAGCGGGAGACAGCACCGTATTTTATGTTCTGCGATCAGGATGACATCTGGAAACCCGATAAGATCGAGGTGACGTATCGTGCCATGAAAGAGGCGGAAGAGGCGGAAAACCAGCCGATTTTGGTTTTTACGGATGCAGAGAGTTATGACGATGCCACAAAAAAGGATATGGGGTCGTTTCATAAAATCAGTCATTTGGATACAAAAAAGGTTGACACAGCGCACCTTTTCATGGAAAATAAGTGTATCGGCTGTACGATCCTATGCAATGCAAAAGTGAGGGATTACCTGACAGAACTGCCGGAGGAGATCCGTGTTCATGACTGGTGGCTCGCTTTGATCTGTAGTCATTTTGGAAAAATTGTGTATGTTGATAAAATGACCTTGCATTATCGGCAGCATAGTGATAATATGATTGGAACAAGCAGTTTTTTTCAGTATGTGGCAAAGCGGATCCGACACTGGAAGGAGCAAAAAGAGGCAATCCGTGCTACCTTCGCTCAGGGAGCTGCGTTTTACCGGATGTTTGGAGAACAGATTACAGATCCGGAGAGAAAAAAATGTGCGTATGAATTTGCAAAAATGTCAGAAAGTAATGCGGTAAAAAGAAGAGTTCTTGCACTGCGCTATGGCTTTTTGAAGAGCGGACTGGTGCGGAATCTGGCGTTACTGTTTTTGATTTAAGAGGAATCTGGAGGAAACTATGGCAGAGAAAGTGAAAAATAAAAAGGGAAAAAAGAGAAAAGTCGGCAGAGTATTTTTGATCATTGGCATTATTTTAAGTATGGCACTGGGAAGCATGGCTGCTGTGGCAAAATACAAGACAGACGGCATCCTGTCCTTGATGAATCAGGATAAAGAGAATGCTTTGAATACGGTAGATATTTCGGAATATGATACGGTAAGCGATTCCGACGTGATCAATATTCTGTTGGTTGGTGCGGATAAAAATCTTGATGAACAGGATTCCGAAGGGGCTGCAAGACGTTCGGATTCGATGATGATCGCGACGCTGGATATGAAGCATAAGAAGTTAAAAGTAACTTCTCTGATGCGAGATATGTATGTGGAAATTCCGGGATACGGAAAAAATAAGTTTAATGCTGCGTATTCTTTTGGCGGCATCAAATTGTTGTATAAAACGATCGCTTCCAATTTCGGTATTAAACTGGATGGATATGCGGAAGTGAACTTTGATGCTTTTATCGATGTGATCAATGCGGTAGGCGGCGTCGAAGCGACATTGACAGAAAGTGAAGCAACGAACCTGAATGATACAAACTATATCCGACGTAAAAAATATCGTAATGTAAAAGTCGGAACGCAGGTCCTGAATGGGTATCAGGCACTGGGATACTGCCGTATCCGTCATGGAAAGTGGAAAAACGGACATTATCCGGCAGTTCTGACTGCGTCAGGAAAAGGGGATGACTACGGAAGAACAGAGAGACAGCGTTTGGTCGTACAGGCACTTTTGAAAAAGGTAAAATCACTGTCTGTTGACAAATGGATGGAATTGATCGATGTTATCCTGCCAAATGTAACAACAGACCTTGATAAGGATAATATTTATTCTTATGTTCTGGCGGTGGTTAAGATGGGAACGACAGATATCAAACAGTTCCGTCTTCCGGCAGATGGTGCTTATACCAGCGAAAAGATCAATGGTGCAGATTGTCTGGTGGTCGATGTGGAAAAGAACAAAAAAGCATTGTCTGATTTTATTTATGAGAAATAAATGTAAGGGTAAGAGTTGACAAGAAACGATAGAATTGGTAAAATTAATGTTTGATAAGTACGATGAGGAGGTTTCATTATGCAAAAGATGGTATTATCCATTCTGATCGATAATACACCGGGCGCATTGTCCCGTGTAGTAGGGCTTTTCAGCCGGAGAGGATATAATATTGACAGCCTTACGGTCGGCGAAACAGAAAATACAGAAGTATCCCGTATGACAGTTGCTGTGACGGGAGACGGAATCGTGTTGGAGCAGATCGAAAAGCAGATACATAAATTGGAAAATGTAATTGATGTGGAAAAACTCACGAGTGAGGCTTCTGTCTGTAGAGAATTGATATTGGTAAAAGTGGCAGCGGCAAGAGAAGAGAGACCTTCCATCAATGCGATCGTAGAGATCTTCCGTGCAAAGATTGTAGACGTTGCAGCGGATTCCATGATGATCGAACTTACCGGAAATCAAGCAAAGTTAAATGCCTTTACCAAACTGCTTGACGGATATGAGATCAAAGAACTGGTTCGTACCGGAATTACCGGACTGACAAGAGGATGCCTGACGGAAGAGTAAGGCATAAAACACAGGTGATGGTGTAAAACATCTGTTGGATTTATCTGACAGAGCTTTATATAATAATTTATTATTTTTAGGAGGATGAAAACAATGGCAGACGCAAAGATTTTTTATGAAAGTGACTGTAACCTTGGACTTTTGGATGGTAAGACAATTGCTATTATCGGATATGGCAGCCAGGGACATGCACATGCATTGAATGCAAAAGAAAGTGGATGTAACGTAATTATCGGTTTGTATGAGGGCTCTAAATCCTGGGCAAAAGCAGAAGCACAGGGATTTAAAGTATATACAGCAGCAGAGGCTGCAAAACAGGCAGATATTATTATGATCCTGATCAATGATGAATTGCAGGCAAAATTGTACAAAGAGTCTATCGAGCCAAATCTGGAAGCTGGCAACATGTTGATGTTCGCTCATGGTTTCAACATTCATTTTGGACAGATCGTACCACCAAAAGATGTAGACGTTACTATGGTAGCTCCAAAGGGACCAGGACATACTGTACGCAGCGAGTATCAGGCAGGAAAAGGTGTTCCTTGTCTTGTGGCTGTTGAGCAGGATGCTACAGGAAAAGCACAGGATATCGCATTGGCATATTCTTTGGCAATCGGTGGAGCAAGAGCCGGAGTTCTTGAGACAACATTCCGTACAGAGACAGAGACAGACTTGTTCGGTGAGCAGGCAGTTCTTTGTGGTGGTGTTTGTGCACTTATGCAG
>FR893938.1 GCA_000434115.1 Roseburia sp. CAG:309
ACTCAATCTCCAATACAGCAGAGTATGGTGATTATGTAACCGGACCAAAGATCATCACAGAAGATACAAAGAAAGCAATGAAGAAAGTTTTGAAAGACATTCAGGATGGTTCTTTTGCAAAAGAATTCCTGCTTGATATGTCAGAAGCAGGCGGACAGGCTCACTTCCGTGCAATGAGAAAACTTGCTGCTGAGCATCGTTCCGAAGTTGTTGGTGAAGAGATCCGTAAATTGTACAGCTGGAATGGCGAAGACAAACTGATCAATAACTAATTTTGGTTAGTTAGATGAAACAAAAATGAATGAAAAGGCCCGGTTGGTGAATACATAAACCGGGCTTTTTTTAGACAGAAGGACAAGAGGAAAATGATACGATTGGTTGTATGTGATGTAGATGGAACATTGGTAAAAGATGGCGGTTCCGCTTCTGCGTTGAATCCGGAGTATTATGAAGTGGTGAAAGAACTGTCCGAAAAAGGAATTCAAGTTGTGATTTGCAGTGGGCGGCAGAAAGCCAGCATTGAAAAATTATTTGAGCCGGTCAAAGATCTTTTGTACATAGCAGCAGACGGAGGAAGTCTGATATATCGAAAAGAGAAATGTATATATTCCCGGATTTTAGAAAAAGAAACCTGCCGGCAGATTATTGAAGATGCAAGAAAGATTGAACCCTGTGATATTATGGTTTGCGGAAAAAAACATGCGTATGCGACAAGTGCAGATTCCGAGATGTACCGCTGGATATCGGATTCTTATGGGTTTGATATTCAGGCAGTGGGCGATTTGCAGAAAAATATATCGGACGATATCGTGAAAATCTCCCTGTATCATCATAATATGGTGGAACAGCTGACCAAGGACTGGTTCCGTCCGAAGTGGGAAAACAAAGTGAGATTGAATCTTGCCGGGATCCAATGGCTTGACTGTGTGCCAAAAGAAGCGGGAAAAGGAACGGCAGTTGCCTTTTTACAGAAACATCTTAACATTACACCGGAAGAAACCTGCGTGTTTGGTGATAATGAAAATGATATCGTTATGATGAAACGGGCAAAATACAGTTTTGCCGTAGCGAATGCCCGAGAAGAGGTAAAACGTGCTGCATCCTGTCAATGTGGCCCTTATTGGGAAGATGGTGTGCTGGTACAGTTAAAGAAAATAGCAGGTAAGCAGGAAAAGTAGGAAGGAAAAGGGAACATGACAGGAATGTGGATAGTTACAGGATGTTTGATCGTTATTATAGCAGGGCTTTTGGTACTGCTTACCGGTATGTGCCGGAGAGTGGATGTTCTGAAAAAGAAGCAGCAACAGTATCACGATATTGTAAATCAGTCGCTGGAGACATTTGCCCATGCCATCGATGCGAAAGATCAAAATACCAATGGTCATTCGGAGCGGGTGGCGATTTATTCGGCGGAGATTGCCAAACGGATGGGAATGTCAGATGAGGAGCAGGAACAGATTTATTATATGGGAATGCTTCACGATATTGGCAAAATAGGAATCCCGGATGCTATTTTGAAAAAACCGGGGAAACTGACCGAAGAGGAAATGCAGATCATACGAAACCATCCGACCATCGGCGGTGAGATCTTAAAGGATTTTACGGCAATTCAGGGAATCAGCGATGGAGCGAGATACCACCATGAAAGATATGATGGAAATGGTTATAATGAAGGATTAAAAGGCAAGGAGATTCCGCTGGCAGCGCGTATTATCTGCGTGGCAGACAGTTATGATACGATGTCAAGCAAGCGCGTATACAAGGAATTGCATGAAGAAAATTATATTTTATCAGAACTTGATCGGTGCAGCGGAAAACAGTTTGATCCGGCAATCGTGCCATTTATGATAGAGATGATAAAAGACGGAACAGCACCGCTGCCCCGTCCGGATTACAAAAGTCGATAAATGATTGCGGCGATGATAATGCCGATGATACTTGCAATCGTAAATTTGATGGTAAGTCCAAAGGTGAGGACCAAAACTCCCAGGTCAAGGACAATAGGAGAAGAAAGTCCGAATGTCTTTCCGTAAGACAACCAGGAAAGAGCGGAAACTCCGGCAGTCAGATGAGCGATAAAACTTCCCAGAACGATGCCCGCCAGTAACAGCAAAAAGAGTGACCATGTATTTTTTCCGGTACGAGCCATAGGTAACAGCCTCCAATCCAAATATATTTATTCTTCTCTATCTTACAATATTTTAAAAAAATAATCAATGAAAAAAAGGAAAATCCTTTTTGACGTTGAAATATGTAAATGTAGGCAGTTTTTGTTACCCGGAAGGGAGACATAGTATGACATTACGAGAACAATTTGAAAAAAGAGAGCATGATATCCTGAGCCCTTATGCATCATTCAGTGATCAGTCACAGGGACGGGAACATTATGAAGAACCATGTGATCTGCGCCCGGTTTATCAGAGAGACCGCGACAGGATCCTGCATTGCAAGTCATTTCGCCGTCTGAAAGGGAAAACGCAGGTATTTTTATCGCCGGAGGGAGATCATTACCGAACCCGGCTGACACATACATTAGAGGTGTCGCAGAATGCCAGGACTGTGGCAAAAGCACTTTGTTTGAATGAAGATCTGACCGAGGCGATCGCATTGGGACATGATCTTGGACATACGCCGTTTGGACATGCCGGAGAACGGGTGTTAAACCGCATCTGCCCGGATGGATTTATGCATCAGATCCAAAGCATCCGCGTTGTGGAGAAATTGGAAAAAAACGGAAAAGGATTGAATTTGACGAAAGAAGTCCGGGATGGAATCCTGAATCATTCGACGTCCGGCCATCCCTCCACTCTAGAGGGAAAGATTGTGCGGCTTTGTGATAAGATTGCCTATGTGAATTCGGACATTGATGATGCCATCCGAGGAAGGATCATCTGTGAAGAAGATCTTCCGGAAGCCTGTGTGCAGGTGCTTGGAAAGAATCTGCGGGAGCGGCTCAATACTTTGATCCATGACATCGTTATACATAGTATGGGAAAGAATGACATTATGATGTCGGACGAAACGTATGAGGCACTGCAGGAATTGCGCAAGTTTATGTTTGCCAATGTCTATGTAAACTCCGATGCCAAACGGGAAGAGGGAAAGGCAGAACGTATGCTGAGCCAGTTATTTTCCTATTATTCCAACCATATCGAGGAAATGCCGGAAGAATATACCCGGATGATATGGGAAAAGGGCGAGAGCATATCGACGGTTGTCTGCGATTATATCGCCGGGATGACAGACCGGTTTGCCGTATCCACCTATCAGACATTGATGATCCCAAGTACATGGCAGATTTACTGATCCTTTGGTGTTCAGAGTGTGTACCCGTGTTACTTTGGAATCATTACCGGAAAAGAATAAAAAAAAGGGAAGATGGGAATGTATTACAGTGAAGACTTTGTTGAGGAAGTGAGACAGCGCAACGATATTGTGGATATCATCTCCTCGTATGTAAATTTAAAACGTTCGGGAAGCAACTATGTTGGTCTTTGTCCATTTCACAACGAAAAGACAGCATCTTTCTCAGTAAGTGGAAACAAACAGATGTATTACTGCTTTGGCTGTGGAGCCGGCGGAAACGTATTTACTTTTTTGATGGAATACGAAAATCTTACTTTTCCGGAGGCACTTGCCCAGCTGGCAGAGCGAGCCGGAATGGAACTGCCCGAACAGTCAGAGACAACCGAAGAAAAACGAAGACGTAATGTCAGAGAACAGATTTTAGAGATATACAAGATCGCGGCAAATTATTATTATGCCAAACTAAACTCAGAGCGGGGCAGAGAAGCCAAACAGTACCTGCTCGGACGAGAATTGTCGGAAGAGACGATCCGTCATTTTGGATTGGGATATTCTGACAAATACAGCAACGATCTGTATCAATATATGAAAGCAAAAGGATATGACGATTCACTCCTGAATCAGACGGGATTGTTTCAATTCCAAGAGGCAAAAGGCGTGTATGATAAATTTTGGAACCGTGTCATGTTTCCGATCATGGACCGCCGCAATAAAGTAATTGCATTTGGTGGACGTGTGATGGGAGATGGCAAGCCGAAGTATCTGAATTCTCCGGAGACGATGATATTTGATAAGAGCCGCAACCTGTTCGGACTCAATTTTGTCCATGGCAAACAGGATCACGGAATGATCGTGTGCGAGGGCTATATGGATGTGATCGCCCTGCACCAGGCCGGATTTACCAATGCGGTAGCTTCGCTGGGAACCGCTTTTACGAGCCAGCAGAGCAGTCTGTTGAAGCGGTATACCGATACGGTGTATCTTTGCTATGACAGCGACGGTGCCGGCGTGAAAGCGGCGCTGCGTGCAATCCCGATGCTGAAAGAAGCCGGAATTACAGTGAAAGTCATCAATATGCGGCCGTACAAAGACCCGGATGAATTTATCAAGGCACTTTCGAAGGAGGAATTTCAAAAACGGATCGATCAGGCGCAGAACAGTTTCTTTTATGAGATTGACCGCCTCCGGACGGCATATAATATGGAGGATCCGGAGGAAAAGACACGTTTTATGAATGAAGCGGCAAAGAAATGTCTTACCTTCGATAATGAGATTGAGAGAAACAACTATATCGAAGCTTTTGCGAGACAATATGCGATACGCGCGGAGGATTTTCGCGGGCTTGTGAGCAGACAGGCAGCAGCGCGGGTTGGCATCGATTATGAAAAGATCCGTCAGGAACGCAGACAGAAGTCAAAGACGCAGAAAGAAGATGGTATTTTAAAGATACAGGGCGTACTTTTGACCTGGATCGCGGAAGATGTTGGATTATTTCCAAAGATTTCCAGATGGTTACAGCCGGATGACTTTTTTGAAGAGCCGTATCATACGATCGCCGGTATGCTGTATGAGCAGGCAAGAAGCGGTGAGATTTCGCCGGCACAGATTATCAGTTATTTTGAAAGTAAAGAAGAACAGTCATTGGCAGCCGGCATTTTTAATAAGCAGGTGCAGCAGGTCAATGAAGAGGCCGAGCGCGAAAAGGCACTGAATGAGATGGTAAAAACACTCAAAAAGGAAAGTCTGGATAAGAAAAGTCGGGAGATCACCGATCTTTCGCAGCTGCAGAAGATCATTATGGAAAAAAAGCAGTTAGAGACATTACACATTACATTGACATAAATGGCAGGAAACTTGTAAATTTGCAAGAATGGAGGAAAATATGAAGGAAGAAAAGAATACAGTGGATGAGCGAGTACAGTTTTTGGAGTCGTTGAACAAATTGGTGGAAATGGGAAAGAAAAAAGATGGAAAGATCGATTTCAGTGACATCAATGAGCAGTTCAAGGATATTGATCTCGATGGAGATAAGACGGAGAAAATTCTGGATTATCTGGAGCAGAATGGGATCATCGCGATTTTGCCGGATACCGACACCGATGACGATATTATCCTTGATGTCGATGATGAACCAACGGAAGAAGAACTCGAAAATATCGAATTTTCTGTGCCTGACGGTGTCAGCATTGAGGATCCGGTGCGTATGTATTTGAAGGAAATCGGTAAAGTTCCTCTGTTGTCTGCAAATGAAGAGGTTGAGCTGGCAAAGAAAATGGAAACCGGAGATCTGGATGCACGAAAACGTCTGGCAGAGGCAAACCTTCGATTGGTTGTCAGCATTGCCAAACGTTATGTCGGCCGTGGTATGCTGTTCCTTGATCTGATTCAGGAAGGAAATCTGGGACTGATCAAAGCGGTGGAGAAATTCGATTACCGCAAAGGATACAAGTTCAGTACCTATGCGACATGGTGGATCCGTCAGGCAATCACAAGAGCGATTGCCGATCAGGCGAGAACCATCCGTATTCCGGTGCATATGGTGGAGACGATCAACAAATTGATCCGCGTACAGCGCCAGCTGCTTCAGGAGCTCGGAAGAGAGCCGTATCCGGAAGAAATTGCAAAGGAAATGAATCTTCCGGTAGACCGTGTGCGTGAGATCCAAAAAATCTCGCAGGAGCCGGTTTCTTTGGAAACGCCGATCGGAGAAGAGGAAGACAGCCACCTTGGAGACTTTATTCAGGATGACAACGTTCCGGTTCCGGCAGAGGCAGCCGCATTTACTTTGTTGAAAGAACAGCTGTCAGAGGTGCTTGGCACATTGACCGACCGGGAAAGAAAAGTATTGGAACTTCGTTTCGGCCTGGATGATGGTCGTGCCCGCACATTGGAAGAAGTTGGAAAAGAATTCAATGTTACGAGAGAGCGGATCCGTCAGATTGAGGCGAAGGCGCTTCGTAAACTGCGTCATCCAAGCCGCAGCAGAAAATTGAAGGATTATTTGGATTAATGAAATTATCAACGCGTTTACAGATGAATGTATCTTTGGTTCCGGAGGGAGCCAGAGTGGCAGATATTGGATGCGATCATGGATATGCGGCAATCTGGCTCGTTCAGAATCAGGTGGCAGAAAAAATGATCGCGATGGATATCAATGAAGGACCGATCGCACGGGCAGAAGAGCATATCCGGCGGGAAGGTCTGGAAAACCGGATTGAATGCCGTAGAAGCAATGGCGTGGAAAAACTGGAGCCGGGAGAGGTCGATACGCTGATGATCGCCGGTATGGGCGGCCCTTTGATGATGGATATACTGGATGCCCGTCCCGAAGTGCTTGAAAAAGTGCAGACCTTGGTATTGCAGCCGCAGTCTGAGATTGGATCCGTCCGGGAAAAATTGTCAGATTTTGGATTTGAACTTGTGCAGGAGAAGGTATGCCGTGACGAAGGAAAATTTTACTTTGCCATGCTTGCAAAACGGTCAGAAAAAGCGGGGAAACGCCACGGATACAATGTACCGGGAACCGGTTACAGTACGTATCTGATCGAACAGCGGGATCCGGTGATGCTTGCCTTTTTATTACAGGAAAAGAACGTTTATGATTCGATCCTTGAGAGATTGGCAGGACAGGAAAGTGCCGGTGCGCGCCGTTTGGAAGTAGAGCAGCTGTGCAAACTTTTGGAAGAGCTGACAGGCAGAATGAAATGAGCGGAAAGGAGATGAGCACCATGGAGAATATTTCTGTAAAAATAGATGGAAAAAAAGTGGTTTGTGAAAAAGGAATTACATATTTTGAACTGGCAAAGCAGACGGGACACTCGGATGCGCTTGTTGTAAAAGTAGATGGTGTGGTAAAAGAACTTGGAAAAACCGTGGAAAGCGGAACCCATATTACATTTTGTAATTTTCAGGATAAAGATGGCCGCCGTGTGTATGTCAGAGGACTTACGATGGTTATGCTGAAGGCCTTTTACAAGGAGACCCCGAAAGATAAATTCGAAAAGATCACGGTGGAATATTCGATTGACACAGGGTATT
This sequence comes from Roseburia sp. CAG:309, assembly GCA_000434115.1. Classification (GTDB taxonomy): domain Bacteria; phylum Bacillota; class Clostridia; order Lachnospirales; family Lachnospiraceae; genus Eubacterium_F. The sequence continues at coordinate 7,345 of FR893938.1, forward strand.
ATTGTACACTGCGCGGGGTAGAGGTGACCGATGAGCTGCTTGCCCGTGTAAGTGACCGCATGAAACACTATATTGATGAAGACGTGACGTTTGAGAAAAAGACAATGAGTGTTCACAAGGCCATTCGTCTGTTTGATGCGAAGAAAATGTTTGACAAGAGCCGTCTTCTGCGGTATCGTAGAAGTTCGAGAGTAACGATTCATAAACTGGGAAAAGTGATGGACTATTTTTATGGTCCGATGCCTTACAGCACAGGCTGTCTAAGCAAGTTTAAACTTCAGGCATTTGAATCCGGGTTTGTGCTTATCGTGCCAAAAGAAGACGATCCGAAGCATATTCCGGAGTTTGTGCCAAGCTATAAATTGTTCCATACGCTGGAAAAGACTGCTAAGCGCGGAGTACAGCTGGAAGTGGAAAATGTCGGACAGTTAAATGATGTGATCGTAAACGGCGGAATGCGTGATCTGATGCTGGTGCAGGAAGCGCTGCATGAGAAAGAGATTGGAAATATCGCAGAACAGATTGCTTCCTCCAAAGAAGTGCGTGTCGTAACGATCGCCGGGCCGTCATCTTCCGGAAAGACAACCTTTTCTTACCGCTTGTCGGCACAGTTAAAGACATTTGGTTTGAAACCGCATCCGATTGGACTCGATGACTATTTTGTCAACCGTGTCGATACGCCGAAAGATAAAGACGGAAAATATAACTACGAATGTATCGAAGCCATTGATACAAAGCAGTTTAACGAAGATCTTGAAAACCTGCTGGCAGGCAGGGAAGTACAGCTTCCGACGTACAATTTCATCACCGGAAAACGGGAATATAACAAACCGATGTTGAAACTGGGATCGGATGAGATTCTTGTTATTGAGGGAATCCATGGATTAAATGATAAACTGACCGAGAAGATTCCGAAAGAAAATAAGTTTAAAATATATATCAGTGCATTGACGACATTGAATGTAGATGATCACAACCGGATCCCTACGACCGATGGAAGATTGATCCGAAGAATCGTGCGGGATGCGCGGACCAGAGGACACAGTGCACAGAAGACGATTGCAATGTGGAAATCGGTACGAGATGGCGAAAATGCCAATATTTTCCCATTTCAGGAAAAAGCAGATGCCATGTTTAATTCGTCGCTGCTTTATGAACTGGCAGCCTTGAAAACGTATGCGGAACCAGCGTTGTTCCGTGTGCCGATGGATAGTGAGGAATATGCAGAAGCACAGCGTCTGCTCAAATTCCTAGATTATTTCCTTGCTATCAATCCGGAAGAAGTTCCACTAAATTCGATTGTACGAGAGTTTATCGGTGGTGGAATCCTATTAGACTAAATGAAACGATTCAGACCCAATGCGGGGAACACGGAATCGTTGCTATGCAGTTATTAATGAAATAGTATGA
>FR893939.1 GCA_000434115.1 Roseburia sp. CAG:309
ACAAAAAACAAGGGGAAAATTGTTAAAAATGTAGAAACGAAAAAACATCACAAATAATACTTGCAATTTTCAGATTTTTCCCGCCCCCCAATTTCTTCTTTTTTTTTTCACATTTATATGTTAGAATGGTAACAAAATTGAATGATAGTCAGAAAGGAATGGAACGATGAACAAAAAAACAGGAATTATCATAGGGGTATGTACAGTGGCAGCTGTTGCGGTCATTGCAGCATTGAGTGTATTTTTTTATAAGGAAAATAAATCCGGCAGCAGTGACAAAGCGGTGACCAATACAGATGAAGGTGACAATCTTGCGGATGGTCAGATTTTTGATTATGAGAAGGCAGGGTATATTTCGCTTGGCAAATACAAAGGCTTGTCTGTAGATGTAGAGCCGGAGGTCGATGATATTTATGGCGCGATGCTTGATGATGCGACAGAGAATGAGGTTTCAAGTAAAGATGCCATAAAGAGCGGCGATGTCGTAAATATTGATTTTACCGGCAAAAAAGATGGAAAAAAAATCGATGGCACCAGTGCGGAGGATACGTATGTGTGGGTTGGCAAAGGAGAGTATATTGACGACTTTGAAAATGGTATCATTGGCATGAAAAAAGGAGAGAAAAAGACGGTAGACTGTACTTTCCCGAGTGATTATGATGAAGAAGATCTTGCAGGGCAGACGGTTCAATTTACGATAACAGTAAATGATGTCGTTAATGACACGATCGCCAAAAAAGTATCTGACAATAAATGTAAAAATGTGCAGGAATACTACGACAAAGTCAAGCAAGAACAAAAAGAAGATAATATCAATAACAAAGGTGAACTGGTATGGGATTCCTTTAAGGAGACCTGCGAGGCAAAATCCGTGCCGGAAAACATGCTGGCGCAGTCAAAAACAGATGTAAACCTCATGTATACCAATTTTGCTGAGATGTCAGGCATGACATTGGATGAACTTTTGGAAAGTTTTGGCATGGATGAAGATGGGGTATCGGAAATCGCGGAAGACAGTGTGATCGATGTGATGATCGCTAAAAGTATTATGGCGAAAGAAAATCTTACGATGGATGATACCACCTATAAAAATAAATTGTGGACGGCTCTTGGTTACGAAGACGGCGATGATGAAAAAAGTCTTTCTGATCTGGAAAAAGAGTACAAAGAAAGCCAGGGAAGCCATCCGAAAAACGATATGATGATTGAAGTGGCAAAGGATTATATTGGAGATCAGGCGAAAGTATCCGATGGAGAGACTACGAATGAGTGAAAGTAAACAGATTGACTGTTTTATCTTTCAAAAGGAAGAGACGTACGAAGCGGCAAAGAAAGAAAAAATGGTCATTGACTCGATCCGAAAGAAATATGATGTAAAAAATAAACGCGTGGCGTTGAAAATCTATCAGAAGGCAGTAAAGGACAATTCCTTTTCGACGGTGATCGGCTATTCCTTTTTGGAAGAATTGTATCATAATATGGAGCAGGCAAAGGTGTCGGTAAACGATCTGCCTCGCCTGCCATTGAAGGAAACGGTGGAAGAGCGTCCCGGGAAAGGATATTTGCCGGCGGCCTCAAAAGCAAAAGAAGAAAAATGGAAAATACTGTATCAGACACAGAAAACATTCAACAAAAAATGTAAGATTGTGATTGCAATGTTCGTTATTCTCATTGCGGCATTGTTTGTCATTGAATATAAAAGTCAGGATTCCATATTTACCTATAAGAAAAAAACGGAGCAGGAACTGATCGACAAATACGAAACATGGGAAGAAGAATTGCAGGAACGCGAAAATGCTTTGAATGGAGGGAATACAAATGGAACAGAAGATTCTGGTCGTTGACGACGAACAAAGAATGCGGAAACTGGTAAAGGACTTTTTGGTCAGAGAAAATTTTACGGTGCTGGAAGCCGCAGATGGCGAAGAGGCGGTCGATGTATTTCTGGCAGAAAAAAATATTGATTTGATCATTTTAGATGTCATGATGCCGAAAATGGATGGCTGGCAGGTGTGTCGGGAGATACGGCGGTATTCGAAAGTTCCGATCATCATGCTGACGGCCAGGGGGGCAGAAAACGATGAACTTAGAGGGTTCGAACTTGGGGTAGACGAGTATATCTCCAAACCATTCAGCCCGAAAATACTGGTGGCAAGAGTACAGGCAATCTTACGCCGTGCCAATGCCTCTTCCGAAGATGTGCTGGAATACGGCGGCATTGAACTGAACCGCAGTGCGCATGAAGTAGTGATCGATGGAGAGAAGATCGATCTCAGTTTCAAGGAATTTGAACTGCTTGCCTACTTTATGGAAAATAAAGATATTGCGTTATCACGTGAGCGTATCTTAAATCATGTATGGGATTATGACTATTTTGGCGATGCCAGAACCATTGATACCCATGTAAAAAAACTGCGCAGCAAAATGGGGGAAAAGTGCGGAAAATATATTAAAACCATTTGGGGAATGGGCTACAAATTCGAAGTATCGTAGAGAGGATGTGGCATTCTTATGAGACAGTCAATGCGGACAAGACTGGTCGTGCTGACAGCACTGATGATCATATTATGTATTGTGATCTGCTGGATCATGAACCTGTTTCTGCTTCCCGGGTATTATGAAAATTCCAAGAAAAAACAAATGAATGATGTGTATGGAGAAGTGGCAGCACTGTTTGATGAAAATGACTGGAAAAATATCTCCGATACGCAGAAAGACAAGGTATACGATTCTCTGGATAAGATCAGTGCAAACAGCAGTGTAAGTGTATACATTATGAGCATTAATGTAGATTCTTCCAGCGGAATGGTAAGCAAAGTCGATTATCTGTATCCAAGTATGGGAAATCGTACACAGCAGCTGAATACCCAACAATTGGCAAAATATGTCATGTTCAAACAGCTTGGCAATGTGTTTGATGAAAATTACAAATTACTGGAAAAAACAGACAAATATGAATTATTTAACGTATTTGACCAGAGAATTGACTCTAATTATATCGAACTTGTCGGTGGAATCACAGGAGATTACTGGGTTTATCTGCGGTCTAATTACCAAAGTATCCGCGAGAGTGCAGCTATCTCCAATGAATTTCTGACGTATGTCGGAATCCTCGTAACGATATTGTGTGTGATCATTATGATCTTTCTGAGCAATCACTATACGAAGCCAATCCTGAAACTGGCTCAGATTGCCAAAAAGATGGAAAATCTGGATTTCGATGTCCGCTATAAAGAAAACCGTCACGACGAGATTGGAGTACTTGGACACAGCATGAATTCCCTGTCAGACAAACTGGAACAGACAATCTCAGAACTCAAGACGGCAAACAACGAATTGGAGCTGGATCTTCAGAGACGGTCGGAGCAGGAACAGATGCGGCAGGAATTTTTAGCAAATGTGTCTCACGAACTGAAGACGCCGATCGCTTTAATTCAGGGTTACGCAGAAGGACTTCAGGATAACGTGAATGATGATCCGGAGAGCCGTGAATTTTATTGCGAAGTTATCGTAGATGAAGCAGATAAGATGAATAAAATGGTAAAGAAACTGCTGAGTTTGAACCAGCTGGAGTTTGGAAACGGACAGGTGCATCTGGAACATTTTGACTTGCAGCAGGTAGTACAGTCGGTATTGTCCTCGTCGGAAATTTTGTTCCGTCAGAAAGAAGTTACCCTGTCTTACGATGGAGATCATCCGGTTTATGTGTGGGCAGATGAGTATATGACAGAAGAAGTTGTTATGAACTATGTCAGCAATGCCCTAAATCATATCGATGGAGAGAAAATCATCGAGGTGAAAATTGTAAGCTGCGATGGAAAAGCCCGCGTGAGTGTGTTTAATACCGGGAAACCAATCCCGGAAGAAGATATCGACAAGATCTGGAGCAAATTTTATAAGGTAGACAAGGCGAGAACCCGGGAATACGGAGGAAACGGGATTGGTTTGTCGATTGTCAAGGCAATTATGGAAGCACACAATCAGGCATATGGTGTGAAAAATTATGATAATGGTGTGGAATTTTGGTTTGAACTTGATGAAAAGACAGAAAACTAAAAATCTGTAATTGCAGTCTTGGCAAAAATGTGTTAAAATAATAGGTACAGTTATATGATATGAAAAGGGGATGAGTGCATTTATGAAAAGAAATGGATGCCTGATGCTCTGTTTCTGCCTAAGTGCAGCTTTACTGAATGGCTGTTCCTCTGCCAATCTGAGTGAGGAAAACCAGGATAAAGTGGCAGAATATGCAGCAGAAGTGGTATTAAAGCATGATGCAAATTATGATAAAAAACTGATTGATACAGAGAAGGCAGCAGTTACGCCGACACCGGATCCTGAGGTAAGCCAGTCGCCGGAAGTAACACCCGAACCGACGGCAGCACCGGAAGCGGCAGTGACAGAGGAGGGGCAGCAGCCGGAAGAGACACCGATACCGGAAGTGTCGATGGATGAGTTGTACCAGTTAAAGGACGTGTCCATCTCGTACCAGTCGTATGAGATTTGCAGCAAATATCCGAAAAAATCAGATTTTCCAATGACTGCCAAAAAAGGCGAGGCCTTTATCGTGGTTCAGTTTGTGGCAGAAAATAAAAGTTCTGCGAAAACCAAAGTGGATCTGATCAAGCGGAAAATTGATTACGAACTGATGGTGGGGCAAACGCCTTACAATCCAACCATTGCAATGCTGCTGAATGGCGGACTCAATAATTTTAAGACCACATTAAAACCAAAGGAAAAACAAAAGGTAGTGCTTATCTACAACATTCCGAAGGAAGAAGTGAATGCAGATACATTGACACTTACAATAAAAGATGGGGATACAAAAGCACATACGATTGCATTAAAATCGAGCAGCAATGAATAATGGAGGACGGAACATGGAATATGAATATAAAGAAAAGAAACGCAGTTTATTTTTTGGATTGCCATTATCTTTTACGACGTATACGCTGAGTCAGAAGAAGATCAATATCAAAAAGGGACTGCTCCGCACGGAAGAAGATGATATGCTGATGTACAAGATTCAGGATGTAAAACTGGTACGCAGTTTATGGGAAAGAATCTTTAAACTGGGTACGGTGATTTGTTATTCCGGCGATATTACCGATGCAAAATTAATGCTGACGCATATAAAGAATTCTTCTGAGATCAAGGAATACATTCTTGAGACGGCAGAAGAAGAGCGAAGAAAAGTCCGTACTCTGCATACAATGGGATTAGACGGAGCGGATGATCTGTTTGAGAATGTAGATGATTAATTTGAAAAAGATACCCGATGGAAAAGGAGGAGATTATCGTGGCAGAAAAGCAGACAGAAATCTTGTTAGAGAGTGGGACAAATGAACTGGAATTGTTGGAATTTGTAGTGGGAACACAGCATTATGGAATCAATGTGGCAAAGATCCGGGAATTGTGCCAGTATCAGACACCGACACCGGTGCCGAATGCACACCCGTTTATCGAAGGAATCTTTATGCCGCGTGATATGCTTATCACAGTGATCAATCTGTCGAAGGCATTGGGAATTGCAGAATCCGGTGACACTTCTCAGGATATGTATATTATTACCAATTTCAATAACTTACATACGGCATTTCATGTACAGAGAGTGCTTGGAATCCACCGCATTTCGTGGGAGGATATAGCAAAACCGGACTCTACGATCAGTGCCGCAGGAAAGAGTGCAGCGACCGGAATCGCGAAAGTCGATGGAAGGATCATCATTGTACTTGATTTTGAAAAGATTGTGTCGGAGATCAATCCGGAAACCGGTTTGAAATTATCAGATATCGATGCGATGGGAGAACGTTCCCGTCATGAGTGTCCGATCCTTTTGGCAGAAGATTCACCACTTTTGCTTGAAATGCTGAAAAAATGTCTGAGCCGTGCCGGTTATACGCATTTGATTCCAACGACCAATGGACAGGAAGCATGGGATACTTTGCAGAAAATTCTTGCAGACGGTGGAAAAGTGGGAACCGATATTGCATTGGTGATTACGGATATTGAGATGCCGCAGATGGATGGACATCATTTGACGAAACTGATCAAAGATGATCCGCGGTTTGATGGTATGCCGGTAGTAATCTTTTCCTCATTGGTGAACGATGAGATGAAGAGAAAGGGAGAAGCCCTTGGTGTAGATGCACAGTTGTCAAAGCCGGAAATCGGTAAACTTGTAAGACAGCTGGATCTGCTTTTAAACTAGTTGAATTTGATAAAAATGACGACAGACCGGACTACAAGGGTAGACTGGTCTGTCATTGTGATTGAATGGAGGGAAATGATAGATCATGGCAGGAAAAGAAGGAGAATCTTATCTGGATCAATTGCTGAATAATGCATCGACACCCCCACAGGAAGCGGGATTGGAAAAAGTAAAAGAAAGTGCGAGAAAAGCAGAACTTGATAATGTCGGATTGCAGGAAGCATTGGCTGTTCTAAATGATCTACCGGATGAGACAGGGATTCCATCGAAGACGGATCCGAAAGAAGAGTTGGAAGATTTAAAAAATTTATATGAAGAATTTGGCAATGAAATAATACCGGAGAAAGAGCCGGAACCGGAGCCGATGCCAGTGGAACCGGAGGCAGCAGAAGAACAGGAGATGCCGGCAGCCGATCCGGAAACTACAGAAGAATCCGAGACGGTAGAAGCACCGGATATACCACTGGAGGAAGTTCAGCCGGAAGCACCGGAAGCACCGGAGATGCCGGCAGTAGAATTGGAGATTCCGGAAGAAGAAACAGAACAAACGGAATTGACAGAGCCGGACATACCGGCAGAGGAAATGCAGACGAAAGAGTCAGATATGCCGGCGGCAGAATTGGAGATTCCGGAAGAAGAAACAGAACAGACGGAACCGGCAGAGCAGGAGACACCAGTGGACGAAATGCAGTCAGAGGAACCGGAAACAACAGAAGATCAGGAGCCTGCGTTTGAGGATATGGAGGCGATGCTCGATCTGTTGCAGCAGCCGGAGAAAGAAAGTGTGCATAAAGAGGCAGAGATGCCTGAAGAGACGAAAGAACCGGAAGTGTCAAAAGAGCCGGTAGCGGTAGAAGATATTTTTCAGGATGCCCTTTCGGCAGTAGGTTATAGTGGAGACGAAGAGGATCTTGAGCAGCAACTGGATATGCCAGAGGTGCAGAGCGAAGGACAGGATCCACAGTTGGATGATATTCTTGCTTTGGATGATATCATGCAAAATGCCTCCGATGAGGAAGAATCCGGGGCGGCAGAAGAGGGAGTACAGTCTGTTCCTGTGCGAAAACAAAAGAAAGAAAAGAAGAAAAAGCCAGGTTTGTGGAAACGACTTTTTGGAAATGTTGTTACGGACGAGACGGCTGCACTGGAGCAAAAAGAGCGTGAAGCGGAAGAAGAAGCGTTCCTGCAAAAACAGGCAGCATTGATTGAAAAGAAAAAGCAGTCTGAAGCCGACAAGGAAGAAAAAGAAAAGAAAAACCAGGAAGAGAAAGAACGCAAAAAACAGATTAAGGCAGAAAAGGACGCACAAAAAGCAGAGAAAAAAGCAGAAAAGAAGCGCTTAAAAGAAGAGCGTGCAGCGATGGCAGAACAGGAAGTGGTTGGAAAAATCAACCCAATCGGTGCTACGATTGTATTTATCCTTTTTGCTACGATCGGAGTGCTGATTTTTGTCGGTGCGTGGCTTCTGCCACGGCGTGCTAACATAAAGGAAGCGCAAAATGAATATGCCAATGAGAAGTATATTGAGGCATATCAGACGATTTCAGCTGTTTCCATTAAGGAAGATGAGCAGGCGTTGTATGATAAGATTGTACTTTGTTCCAAACTGGAAAGACAGATTCAGTCTTATAAGACCAATGTTTCCATGAAGCAGAAACTGGAGGCACTTCATGCACTGCTTCAGGGTCTTGATTTGTACAATAAAAAGCAGGATGAAGTAAAAGCATTGAAGATTCAAAATGAATTTTTACAGATGAAGACGCAGATCATAACCTATCTCGCACAGGATTATAATCTGGACGAGGCACAGGCGAATGAAATCAATGCGATTACAGATGAAGCGGAGTACACGCGGCGTTTACAGGAAATTACAGCAGCGGTGAAATAGTGACGAACAGATGAGTGGAGGAAATTATGATAGCCATAGTAGATTATGATGCAGGAAACATTAAGAGTGTGGAAAAAGCATTGCAGTTTTTAGGAGAGGAACCCGTTGTGACACGGGACAAAGAAACTCTTCTTCAAGCGGACAAAGTAATTGTTCCCGGAGTGGGTGCTTTTGGAGATGCGATGGGAAAAATGCGTCAGTACGGCCTTGTTGAAGTCCTTCGGGAGATTGCCGGCAAAGGAACACCAATCCTTGGTATCTGTCTGGGATTGCAGCTGTTTTTTAAGAGCAGCGAAGAGACACCGGGTGTAGAAGGACTGGGATTGTTACCGGGAAAAATTGTAAGGATTCCGGACAAAGAAGGCTTTAAGATTCCACATATGGGCTGGAACTCCATTCAGATCAATCCGGCTTCCCGTCTGTTAAAAGGCATTGAAGAGGGAGCCTACGTTTATTTTGTCCATTCGTATTATCTTCAGGCGGAAAATGAAGCGGATGTTGCGGCGACGACAGATTATGTAGTAAACATCCACGCGGCCGCAGAACACGATAATATCTTCGCTACACAGTTTCACCCGGAAAAAAGTGGTGAGATTGGGCTGCGGATATTGAGAAATTTCATTGAGTTGTAGAAGAAAGGAACGAAGAGACAATGTTTACAAAGCGGATTATTCCTTGTTTAGATGTAAATGCCGGAAGAGTAGTAAAAGGTATTAATTTTGTAAATCTGCGAGATGCCGGAGACCCGGTATCGGTTGCTGCTGCTTACGATAAGGCAGGCGCAGACGAACTTGTATTTTTGGATATTACGGCATCCAGCGATGCCAGAGACATTAAGGTAAATATGGTGCGGAAAGTGGCAGAAACCGTATTTATTCCGTTTACGGTCGGTGGTGGGATTCGTACCATTGATGATTTTAAAATGATCCTGCGCGAGGGCGCGGATAAAGTTTCCGTAAATTCGGCGGCTATTCTGAATCCGGAACTCGTATCCGAAGCGGCGGACAAGTTTGGAAGTCAGTGTGTAGTGGTTGCAATTGATGCCAAACGCCGGAAAGATGCCGATGGCTGGACCATTTATAAAAACGGCGGCCGCGTGGATATGGGCATTGACGCTGTAGAATGGGCGATAAAAGCCGAAAAACTGGGAGCAGGAGAGATTCTGTTGACAAGTATGGACTGTGACGGAACCAAAGATGGATACGATATTGAACTCACACGGACGATTTCCGAAAATGTATCGATTCCGGTGATTGCTTCCGGGGGAGCAGGAACAAAGGAACATTTTTATGATGCACTTACTGAGGGAAAAGCAGATGCCGTGCTGGCAGCTTCTCTTTTCCACTTCAATGAATTGCAGATCAGTGATCTGAAAGAGTATCTGGCAGGGCGTGGAATCAGTGTAAGACGATAAATGATACGGAGGAAAGACAATGGCTGGATTAACGGGACAATGGCAGGAACAGCTGTCAGAGGAATTTCATAAGGAATATTATCAGAAACTGTTTTTGTTTGTGAAAGAACAGTATAGTAAAGTACCCGTGTATCCACCAGCAAAAGATTTGTTTAATGCCTTTCATCTGACCCCGTTTGAAAAGGTGAAAGTGGTAATACTGGGACAGGATCCCTACCACAATACGGGACAGGCGCACGGATTAAGTTTTTCCGTAAAGCCGGGGGTGGAGATTCCGCCATCTCTTGTCAATATTTATAAAGAATTACACGATGATCTGGGATGCTATATTCCGAATCATGGAAATCTGGAAGAATGGGCAGAGCAGGGTGTGCTTCTGTTAAATACGGTACTGACGGTACAGGCTCACCGCGCCATGTCACATCGTGGAGTGGGCTGGGAGCAGTTTACCGATGCCGTGATAAAGAAAGTCAATGAGATTGACCGGCCGATCGTATTTATTTTATGGGGAAGACCGGCACAGGAAAAGGCAAGAATGCTCAACAATCCAAAACATTTGATCTTAAAAGCACCGCATCCAAGCCCATTGTCGGCATACCGCGGATTCTTTGGAAGCAAACCATTCAGCCAGACAAACGAGTTCTTGAAAGCTCACGGGGAAACGCCAATCAATTGGCAGATAACAAACAAATAGGGAGAAGAATGAATATGCAAAGAGAGTGTAGTAGAATTTTACAGGAAGTAGAGAAGGTAATTAAAGGAAAAGAACAGGAAAAGCGGCTGATATTGGCAGCAATACTGGCAAAGGGGCATATTTTGCTGGATGACATACCGGGAGTAGGCAAGACGACACTTACGATGGCATTCTCCCGAGCCATGCAGTTAGAAGCCAACCGAATGCAGTTTACTTCGGATGTTTTGCCGTCGGATGTTCTGGGATTTCAGATGATTCATACGGATGGAACCAGAGAATATCAAAAAGGAATTATTTTGTGCAATCTTTTTATGGCAGATGAGATCAACCGAGCATCTTCCAAGACGCAGTCTGCGCTCTTGGAAGTGATGGAAGAGGGAAAAGTAACGATTGAGGGAGAAACACATCTGGCACCGGAACCATTTGTTGTGATGGCAACGCAGAATCCGGTAGGATTTGTAGGAACACAGCTGCTTCCGGAGTCTCAGGTAGATCGTTTTATGATCTGTCTGACATTAGGCTATCCTTCTCATGAAGAAGAAATCCTTTTGTTACAGGAACGACAGGGGGAAAATCCGTTGCAGCAGGTTGAGCCGGTTCTTTCCGTGGAGGAACTGTTGGCGATGCAGCAGCAGGTAAAGGATGTTCACGTGGATCAGAAAATATATGATTATATGGTGACGCTTTCGGAGCAGACAAGAAATCATTCCATGCTTTCTCTGGGAATGAGTCCGAGAGGAACCATTGCGCTGATGGAAATCAGTAAAGCAGTTGCTTTTATGCGCGAAAGAACGTGTGTTTATCCGGAGGATGTGATCTATGCATTTCCATTTATTTCCAGACATAGAATATATCTTACGGCAAAAGCAAAGGTGGAAAATCATACGAAAAATGAAGTGATCGAGGAGATTTTAGCGCGGGTGAAGGTACGATAAAGGTGGTTGGTATATGATTCGAAGTTGGATTCTTTATGTCCTGGCAACAGGAGTGGTTCTTGTATTTACGATATTATATGGGAAACAAAGCGGTTTTTTGTTATATCTGCTCTCTGTTATATTTCCGGTGATTTACGCAGTTCTTACCCATGTTTTTGGCTCCAGAATGAAAGTTGAGATGGTTTCTGACAATACAGTGTGTCAGAAAGGAGACAAAAAGATCTGGCATTTACATTTTGAAGGGGGAAGATTGCTTTTACAGGGAAACCGTGCGTGTATATGGTATAAGATCTGCACAGCGCAGGGAAAATTATGTGACCGGAAAAAGCAGGTTGTATTTCTGGAAAAAGAAATGGATCACGAGATAACATATCAGGTGGTACATGCAGGAATGTATGAACTTAACATTGAAAAAATCCGGATCTACAGTGGTTTTTCACTGTTTTATCGAAGTCTTGCCACGCACTTGTCGGACTCTTTTTTTGTTATGCCGCAATACCGTGAAGATCTGGTACAGATGGATTCGCTTCCCGCGCAGCGTGAGGGAGAGAGCGATACTTTTATTCAGGGAAAAGAAGGAAATGATCCGAGTGAGATACTGGGATTTCGTGAATACCGTCAGGGAGACCGGAAAAACCGGATCAATTGGGTGGCAACGATGAAAACCGGTCAGCTTATGGTACCGGAATATGGTTTTCCGATGGCTTGTGATATTGGTATTTTAGTGGATTTAGAACAGGGTGGGGAGAAAAAAACAGAACAGGTATTGGAATTTGTCTATGCGCTTTGTATTGCCATAAAGGAACAGGGCAGAAACTGGTACGTCATATGGGAAAAGGGAAACAGCGGGAAGGTAGAACGGCGAGAGATAAAAAAGGAAGAAGAAATTTACGAAACGCTTTATTGTATCGCAGGTTCGATCGGAACGCACAGCCGGAAACTGGAAGATCTGTACAGACAGCAGTATGAAGATGCGTTTTTTTCACAGGCGTATTTTATCTGTGACCGGAACGCTCAGATGGCAGAAGAAACGGCAGAAAAACTGTGTGCACAAACATTAAAATGGATGCAATTGTAAAAGGAGGACTGCGTGGTGAAAAAAATAGGAATCGTTCCTTTCGCTGGAATGATCTTATGCAGTATGGTAAGTTTGTCCAGTGGATTAAAATATGAAGCACGTATTTTTCCTTTTTTGATTTCCATTATTTTTAATCTGACATTATACTATACAGTGTATCGTTTTATAAAAACTGAAAACGTAAAAAAACGCCGGAATTATAGCTTTTTGGTTTGTCTGAGTGCGCATCTTTTCTTTTTTCTTCTTTTTTTGAAATTTATGATTTCCGGATTTCAAAATATCGGAAGCCATCTGTTGAAACTGGCGGATCAATGCTATTCTCTGGGATGGATCATTGTTCCCAATTATGCGGAAGAGTATGTATCGCTTACCTTTTTTGCTGTCGCAGGCATTGTTACCCTGCTTTCTTTGTGGTTCTATGAAAAAGGAGAGGTGTTGTGGATTGCGGCACTGCCTTCCTTTTGTTTGTTTTGTCTGCCGCTTGCGGTGGACGGCACGCCGGAAGAGTGGTGTATCGTGGGATACGGTGTGGCATTAATTCTATTATTGAGTGTGGGAAAAGGCGGAAATCTGGTGAGGCTGCTGTTAGCGGCAGGACTTGTCGCAGGAATTATAATATTGGGAATATTTGGAAAGGCATGGACGACGGTCAGACCCGTTGTGCGGGAATACCGCGACTATGTACATACGACATTTCATATGATTTCCGGGGGGCAGTGGGACGAGGAAGAAGAAAAGGTGCAGCAGATTGATTTTGGAAAATACGATAAAGATGGTTCCATCGAATATGAGGGAATCCATGCGCTGAATCTGTATACGCGGACAGATCTGCGTCACAGCATTGTGTATCTTCGAGGCTTTGTCGGAACGGATTATGCGAATGACGAGTGGAGGGGTCAAAAGCAGAAACTTGAGGATCCCATGGGAATGGTGATGGTACAGCAGGGGCTTTTGGAAATACAACAGGCAGCGGATAAAGATGTGTATTATGGATATGTGATGGATCAGCAAATGCCAAAGCAGTATGGAAAAAAGAAGATTTCGTACAGCGGCGAAGACAGCCGGAAAATCCCGCGGCGTTATCTGGCTGTCGAAAAAGAGGTAAAAGAAAATCTCACGTACTTTGACGTGGGCCCCGGGAAGGTGAATACGATCGGGGAGGCGGCAGAAAAAATACATACAATTCTGCAAAATGAATTTCATTATACCCTTCATCCGGGGAAAAGCCGTTTGACTGAAATGTCAGAACTTACTCGGTTTCTTTTTCGTACCAGAGCAGGGTATTGTACCCATTATGCCACGGCGGCGATCATGATGTTTCGCTCACTTGGGGTTCCGGCACGACTGTCACAGGGGTATATGATCCGTGGAGAATATTTAAAAAAGCAGGAGTGGACCCCGGTGTATGACCGCAATGCTCACGCGTGGGTAGAAATTTATATTCCGGATGCCGGCTGGTATCCGTTTGATGCGACGATGGGAGTGATTGCAGAGCCGGGAGAAATGGGGCCGTTGGAAGATAATCCGCTGGCGACGCCTACGCCGTTGCCGATGGCAACCCAGACGGCAGTTCCGCAGGGAAAAGCCTCGGAAATGCCGGCAGAGGAGACGCCGAAAGAGACAAAGACAATTACGGAGAATGACAAGCAGGACAGCAGCTCAGAAGTACACAGGCAGTTTCAAACGAGGATTATCGTGGGAATCTCTCTGTTCATATTCTTGTTGGCGGCAATTATAATGTTCACGATAGAAAGACGAAAACGAGAGTATCGACGAAAAATTTACAATTTTAGGAAACAGAAAGACCACAAAAATAAATTTTTGTGGCTGCATTCTGAATGGGAAGAATGTCTGCAAAAATTAGGAATCCCTTGTGCTTATGACAGTTATGAGACGATGATCGCGGATTTTGAAAAGGGATTTGAGCCATATATTTCATCGGAAAACCTTGCGGAATTTCGTGAAAATACGGAATTTTACGTGCAGTGCTGTTTTACTGCCCGTTATGGCAATGAGAGCATGACAGAGCAGGAATATGCGAGGTGTGAGGAGTATCTGCATTTGGTATTTTCTGCACTTTCTGAAAGCGAAGATCAGAAAGACTGGAAAAAAATACGAAAATGTTGTATAGTTAAAAAGATAATGAATAAAGAGAAGAAAGATAGGTAAACCATGGGAAAAAAGTTATTTATAGCAGAAAAACCAAGCGTGGCGCAGGAATTTGCCCGGGTTCTTAAAGTAAATGGACGGCGTGGAGATGGTTTTATTGAATCGCCCGATCATGTTGTGACATGGTGTGTCGGACATCTTGTGACGATGAGTTATCCGGAAAGTTATGATCCTGCTTACGCAAAATGGGCATTTGAGACGCTGCCCTTTATCCCGGAAACATATAAATACGAAGTAATCGGAAATGTAAAAAAACAGTTTGAAACGGTAAAAAATCTTTTGAACCGAGACGATGTGGAGGCAATTTATGTCTGCACCGACTCCGGACGCGAGGGAGAATACATTTACCGTCTGGTGGATCAGATGGCTGCGGTGCCGGATACTAAGGCAAAATTCCGAGTCTGGATCGATTCGCAGACAGAAGATGAGATCCTGCGTGGAATCCGTGAGGCAAAGCCGTTATCTGCGTATGATAATCTCAGTGCGTCCGCGTATCTGCGTGCCAAAGAAGATTATCTGATGGGAATTAATTTTTCAAGAGCGCTGTCTCTCAAATACGGCGGCTGGCTCAATGACAACGTGTCCGGAAAGAAATGGACTTCGGTGTCGGTCGGCAGGGTAATGACATGTGTGCTTGGTATGGTAGTAAGCCGTGAATGGGAGATCCGTAAGTTTGTGAAAACCCCATTTTACCGCGTGATCGGTTCGTTTGGAAGAGAGCAGACAGACGAAGAAGAGGCTGCTTTTTTTGAGAGCGAATGGCGAGTGAACGAAAAATCTAAATATTTCCAATCACCAAAACTGTATAAGGAAAATGGATTTACCGAGGAAAGTTTTGCCAAAGAACTGATCGATACGCTTATGGCGGGAGAAAAACAGGCGGTAGTCGAGAAAGTGGAAAAGAAGAAAGAAAAGAAAAATCCGCCGCTGCTTTTCAATCTGGCGGAGTTACAGAACTTATCTTCAAAATTGTTTAAGATCAGTCCGGACGAGACGTTACAGATCGTCCAGGAATTGTACGAAAAAAAACTTGTGACCTATCCGAGAACCGATGCCAGAGTGCTGAGCAGTGCCGTCGCAAAAGAGATTACAAAGAATCTCAAAGGACTGCAGGGGTATGAGATGGCACTTCCGTATCTCAGGGATATCGCGCAGCGAAAGAGTTTTCTCGGATTGGAAAAGACAAGATATGTAGATGATAAAAAGATTACCGACCATTATGCCATTATCCCGACCGGACAAGGGCTGGGGGCGCTGGCTTCTCTGAAGCCGCTCAGCGCCAAAATGTATGAAGTGATCGTACGCCGCTTTTTGTGCATTTTCTATCCGCCGGCGGTATATCAGAAAATGAATGTTTCTTTGACGATGGAAAATCCGTTAGAAGAGACTGTATATATGGAAAATTTTGTAACTACCGCAAAGGTTTTAGTGGAAGAAGGCTTTTTGCCGGTGTCACAGTATTCGTTTGCCAAAAAGAAAAAGGAAGAGAATCCGGAAAACGAAGAGGAGACGGACAGTGCGGCATTGGAGAAAATTCTCCCCTCCCTGAAAAAGGGAATGAAACTGTCTCTGCATGACATGAAGATCAAAGAAGGTGAGACATCTCCGCCAAAACGGTACAATTCCGGTTCGATGATCCTTGCAATGGAAAATGCCGGACAGCTGATCGAGGATGAGGAACTGCGCGCCATGATCAAAGGAAGCGGCATCGGAACGAGTGCGACCCGGGCGGAAATTTTGAAGAAACTGGTAAATATTTCCTATTTAGATCTCAACAAAAAGACGCAGATCATCACGCCGACACTCAAAGGAGAGCTGGTGTGCGGCATTGTGCGTTATTCGATCCCTGCGATGTTAAGTCCCAAACTTACGGCAAGCTGGGAAAAAGGTCTTACCGGTGTGTCCGATGGCGGGATCAGCGAAAATGAATATATGGACAAACTGACCGGCTTTGTCAAAACACAGGTCGGAAAGGTAAAGCAGACCAACAATATTGCGCAGCTTCGTTCCTATTACCAGATTGCTGCCGTATACTATAAGAACAAGAAAAAAGGAGAAAAGTAAAATGGCTCAGGAAATTACAAACAAACAATTATTTGAAGATCATCATTCCCTCGCATGGGAGGAAATTGCAGCATATGAATATCCGTATGAGGTGCTTGCAGACATCGGAGATATCATAAAGAAGATTGGAGAAGCTCTGCCGGCAGACCGCTTTGAAAAACGGGAAGGCGATATCTGGGTGGCAAAAAATGCGACAGTTGCGCCGACTGCCTGTCTGAATGGACCTTTGATCATCGATGAAGAAGCAGAGATTCGTCATTGTGCGTTTATCCGTGGCAATGCGATCGTGGGAAAAGGCGCTGTCGTCGGCAATTCGACCGAACTTAAAAATGTGATCCTTTTTGATGGGGTTCAGGTGCCTCATTACAATTATGTAGGTGACTCCATTCTGGGCTATAAGTCGCATATGGGAGCAGGCTCGATCACATCCAATGTAAAATCCGACAAAACTTTGGTAGAAATTCGGGTTGGAGAGCAGAAAATCCCTACCGGACGCAAAAAAGTGGGGGCAATTCTGGGAAGTTTTGTGGAAGTGGGATGCGGCAGTATTTTGAACCCGGGAACGGTCATCGGAAGCCACTCCAATGTATATCCTTTATCGTCCGTGCGTGGTTACGTTCCAAGCAGAAGTATTTACAAAAACCAGAACGAAGTGATAAAAAAACACGAATAAAAATTTTTGTGCCAAAACGAATCCTCGGGGAGGTTGACATTTATTGAAAAATATTGTACACTTTTGTAAGAATGTGACGCAAAAAGAAAGGAGATTCTATCGACATGATTTATTCACAAGAAGTAGAAAACATGTGCCCGGTTGCTCAGGGTGTTAATCACGGTTGTGCCCCAATTCCAGAAGAAGCAAAATGGGTAAAAGCAAAAGAAGTAAAAGATATTTCCGGTTTTACACATGGTGTAGGCTGGTGTGCTCCGCAGCAGGGAGCTTGTAAACTTACCTTGAACGTAAAAGAAGGTATTATCCAGGAAGCTTTGGTAGAGACGATCGGATGTTCCGGTATGACTCATTCCGCAGCTATGGCAGCTGAGATTCTTCCGGGACGTACTGTGATGGAAGCATTGAATACAGACCTTGTATGTGATGCCATCAATACAGCAATGAGAGAACTGTTCCTTCAGATTGTTTACGGACGTTCCCAGAGTGCTTTCTCGGAAGACGGACTGGCAATCGGAGCTGGGCTGGAAGATCTTGGAAAAGGACTTCGCTCCCAGGTTGGTACCATGTACGGTACATTGAAAAAAGGACCTCGCTATCTTGAGATGGCAGAAGGTTATGTAACTGCAATCGCTCTCGATGAAAATGATTTGATTATCGGTTATAAATTCGTTAGCCTTGGTAAGATGACTGACTTCATCAAAAAAGGCGATGACCCGAATACAGCTTACGAAAAAGCATGTGGTCAGTATGGACGTGTTGACGATGCTGTGAAACTCATCGACCCAAGAACCGATGAAGAAGTTGCAAAATAATATAAGGAGGTAACGAAATAATGGCTTTATTTGAATCATATGAAAGAAGAATTGATAAAATCAATAGCGTATTGAATGAGTACGGTATCTCCTCCATTGAAGAGGCTGAGAAAATCACAAAAGATGCTGGCTTAAATGTATACGACCAGATTAAAGGCATTCAGCCAATTTGTTTTGAAAACGCTTGCTGGGCTTACACCGTAGGAGCAGCAATTGCAATTAAAAAAGGATGTAGAAGAGCAGCAGACGCTGCCGCTGCCATCGGAGAAGGTCTTCAGGCTTTCTGTATCCCTGGTTCTGTTGCAGACACACGTAAAGTAGGTCTTGGACATGGTAACCTTGGTAAAATGCTTCTTGAGGAAGAGACAGAGTGTTTCTGTTTCCTCGCAGGACATGAGTCATTCGCAGCAGCAGAAGGAGCTATCGGTATCGCTGAGAAAGCGAACAAAGTTCGTAAAAAACCTCTCCGCGTTATCCTGAACGGTCTTGGAAAAGATGCTGCACAGATTATTTCCCGTATCAACGGATTTACTTTTGTTGAGACAGAGTATGATCCATATACAAACACAGTAAAAGAAATCGAAAGAATCTCTTACTCCGATGGACTTCGTTCCAAAGTAAACTGCTATGGTGCAAACGATGTTCAGGAAGGTGTTGCCATCATGCACAAAGAGGGCGTAGACGTATCTATCACAGGTAACTCTACAAACCCTACACGTTTCCAGCATCCGGTAGCAGGTACTTATAAGAAAGAATGTCTTGAGCAGGGCAAGAAATACTTTTCTGTAGCATCCGGTGGTGGTACAGGACGTACACTTCATCCGGATAACATGGCTGCAGGCCCGGCTTCTTACGGTATGACAGATACTCTCGGACGTATGCACAGTGATGCACAGTTCGCAGGATCTTCTTCTGTACCGGCCCACGTAGAAATGATGGGACTTATCGGTGCAGGAAACAACCCTATGGTTGGTATGACAGTTGCAGTAGCTGTATCCATTCAGGAAGCTGCTGATAACGGCAAATTCTAATTTGGCTTACAAGTAAATGTAATATATTTAGAAATGAAAACAGGATCTGCTTTTGGCAGGTC
>FR893940.1 GCA_000434115.1 Roseburia sp. CAG:309
GACGCTGCCCTCTCACGGCAGAAACAGGGGTTCGATTCCCCTACGGACTACTTTTCATAATCTTTTTCTCCTGCATTCATTGTAGGAGTTTTTTTTAACTTTTTCTTTATAAAAGGAGGTTTTTAATATGAATGAAATTGAACAATTGCGTGAGTGGATCCACGACAGCGACAACATTGTTTTCTTTGGTGGTGCGGGCGTATCTACCGAAAGCAATATCCCGGATTTTCGAAGTGTAGACGGCTTATACAATCAAGAATATGACTATCCTCCGGAAACGATTCTCAGTCATACCTTTTTTATGCGGAATACCCCGGAATTTTACCGTTTTTACCGCAATAAAATGATCTTTCCGGATGCCGAACCAAACAAAGCACACCTTGCTTTGGCGGAACTGGAAAAACAAGGAAAATTAAAAGCAGTCATCACACAAAATATCGATGGACTGCACCAAAAAGCCGGCAGCACGGAAGTATTGGAACTTCACGGCTCGGTTCTTCGAAATTACTGTATGAAATGTGGAAAATTTTATAATCTGCAGGACACCATTTCTCAGGAAGGGGTTCCGAAATGCTCCTGCGGTGGAATCATCAAACCGGATGTTGTATTGTATGAAGAAGGACTGGATTCCTACGTTTTGGAAAAAGCAGTAAATTACATAAAAAATGCCGACATACTGATTATCGGCGGTACCTCTCTTGCTGTCTATCCGGCAGCCGGTTTGATCGACTATTACCGTGGAAACAAACTGGTTCTCATCAACAAAAGTGAAACAAGCCGCGATGCACACGCAAACCTTGTTATCAATGATGCGATTGGAAAGGTCTTTTCACAATTGCTATAATAAAGTTTGCACCACTATAAAATGCTCCACCCCCATATGAGCATTTTTAGCCTTGCCAAAGGCGAGAAAAGAACACGAAGTGTTCGAAATGCGAATGTGTGGGTGGAAGCCTGAATAGTTACCATGTTAAATCATAACAGTTCCATCAGATAACCGCCGGTAAACTCTTCTCCGGACTCCAGAGACTGCATATATTCTCTTTCGGACAGTTCTCCCTCAAAATCCTCTTTATCGCAGCGGCCATACCACGGCTCAAGGCACACAAACGGAGCCTTTTTATCTGCTGTACTCCAGATTCCCCAGGCGGGCACATCGGCACTCACACGAACTTTCACCTGATTGGACAGATGATTGACAAGTTCCAGATGTCCGATCGTCTCATTTTGCAAAATAAACGCATCACGTGCAAAGGTATCCTCTTCCAATACAAATTCATTGGAATGAAGTTCTTTTTCGTTGCTAAGAAGTCCATTTTCCAAAAATGCCACTTCCAAAAGCGGAGATTCTCCGGCGCGGACACTGTAATCATCCCGGATCATTCCGCCCTCACACGGACAGGCAAACGCCGGATGTCCGCCAATCTGAAAATACATTGTCTTGTCATCCATATTTTTCACCTTCCAAGTGACACGGCACTGGTTTTGGAAAATCTCGTAAATAATCTGTAACTGAAAATGAAACGGATATTTTTCATAGGTCTCTTCATTGTCAGATAATGTAAATTCCAGTTTATCTTCTGTCTGATCTGTCAAAGTAAAATCCATATCTCGGGCAAAGCCATGCTGTCCCATCAAATAGGTCTGGCCTTCATAACGATACGAATTGTCTTTCAACGCTCCGACGATGGGAAAAAGAACCGGTGCAGTCCGTCCCCAGAACGCCGGATCAGCATCCCACATTCTCTCGATCCCTTCTAATTGGATCGACGTGATCTCTGCTCCATGTTCTGCCACCGTCAGTGACATCATATGATTTTTAATCTGATGTGTCTGCAAAACACATACGCCTCCTTTTCTCTCACAATGTCAACTCATCATATTGTATACCTTCCTATATTATATCAGCAGTTCAAAACTTTTCAACGCTCCATTTCCATCTCCGCGAAACGTGAAATACAAAGAATGGATTCCATCCGGAATCTCAATTTCACTTTCATACGTTTCCCAAACATTTGTAAATTCAATTGGCAGACTCGCAAGAACATCACCATCCCAGGTTAGTCTTACTTCTATGTTCCCACTAATATAACCACGCATCGTCACTCGGATTTTTTTCACATTCTTCATATCAAAATACTTAAATCCTATCGTAGCCGAATTTTGAACATTTCCAACGTAGCCAATCTCCTCATCTCCATCTTTTCCATCCTGCATTACTTTCGGAAAAGCATCTCCACCAACATACATGGATGGTTCGTCCGTAAATAAATGACAGGCTAGATACGCCGGATATTCTCCCTGTCCGGCGAGCGGACCGCCATTTAACCCGCAGGACGTAATTTCCACCTGCTCGATGCTGCCATCTTCCGCAATCGAAATCGGCTCAGCACATCCTTGTCTGCTATACCAGCTTCCATTCGTATGACGATGATAAAAAATATACCATTGATCCTTAATCTGCACAATACTTCCATGATTATTCGCCCCGTAAGCCATTGGCATATCTGCCGGTTTATAGGTATCAATATGCAGGTCACAATTGCTTACGATCACCCCGCCATATACAAAATCTCCCAATGGTGATTTACTTGTTGCATAACAGAGTTCATGCATCACTTCAGACGAATAAACAAAGTAATACGTATCCCCTGCTTTCCGGATGGAAGATGCTTCAAAAAAAGCATGTCCTGCAAAAGAAGTTCCTGCACTATACTCACATCCGGGTACAACGCAAACCGGTTCCTCTTCTATCGTCAGCATATCCTCGCCTAACACGCACACCCACGCACCGGAACGGCTTTTATCGCCAGCCGCACAAGCACCGGTATATAGATATGTTCTTCCATTTTCTGTAAGAACTCCCGGATCAAATTGTGGTTCATCCTGCGGCCGGTCGCCCAGTCGCACTCCCTCGTTATCTTTTACATAACCATAAAAAGAAAACGGACCGGCCGGACTGTCACTAACTGCCACAGACACCAGCGATACTTTATCTAATACATAATACAGATAATATCTTCCATCTGGTCCCATCGTAATATCCGGTGCATACAAACACATTTTTCCATCTTTATTCAAAGGATCTGCGGTCTTTTCATATATCACGCCTTCATACCGCCAGTTTCCAAGATCATCGACAGGAGCAGACCATCCAACGTAATCTCCCATGCAAAATACATACCCATTATAATAATCGTGTGAACCATATACATATACCCGGTCGCCAAACACATACGGCTCTCCGTCCGGAACATATTCCCAAGAAGGAAGATATGGATTAAATGCTTGTTTTTTCATAAATAATACCTCTCTTAAAAATCAAAGTTCATATGGTGTACTCTGGTATACATAGTAGTTTAACCAGTTGGAAAACAATAACTGCCCCGCGGAACGCCAGCGCACGATCGGTGCTTTGCTCGGATCATCGTCCGGAAAATAATTGCATGGCATCTGCGGATTCATTCCTTTTTCCAGATCGCGGAAATACTCTTTTGCCAATGTATCCGCATCGTATTCCGGATGACAGGTCATAAAAAAATGATGGCTGTCTTTCGTCTTAACGATTGTCACTCCGGCTTCTTCCGATATCGCCATCAGTTCCAGTTCGTCAATGGCCTCTATGTCCTCGCGGCGCATCCCCATAGCACGGGACTGTGGTGCATAAAAAACATCATCAAAGCCACGGAAAAAGGGTGAATTCTTTTTCACTACAGTGTGTTCATATACACCGGACAACTTCTTCTCATAGTCCACTTTCGGGATACCATAATAATAATGGAGCCCCGCAAATGCCCCCCAACAAAGATGAAGCGTACAATGTACATGTGACTTACACCAGTCCATGATCCGACATACTTCATTCCAATACGTCACATCTTCAAACTCAATATAATCAAGCGGTGCTCCGGTAATGATCATTCCGTCATAACGCCGCTCTTTAATCTCATCAAACGTAGTATAAAACGTATCCAAATGTGTCGGATCCGTATGCTGCGGAATATAACTTGCTGTCTTTAAAAACTCCACTTCGATCTGAAGCGGCGTATTTGACAACTTACGAAGAAGCTGCGTCTCTGTCACAATCTTCGTAGGCATCAGATTTAAGATCAGCACACGAAGTGGACGAATGTCCTGATGCATCGCACGATGCTCCGTCATTACAAATATATTTTCATTTTCCAATATTTCCGTCGCCGGAAGTGAATTGGGAATCTTAATCGGCATATTGATCACCTCCTAACATTTGCTGCATATAGGTAGTCTACCACAATCAATTCATACTTTCAAGCATAAAACCAGACATTATACAGACACCAGCCGCTCCGGTCTCCATGACCTGTCCGGCATTATCTGCCGAAATTCCGCCGATTCCATAGACCGGAACCTCCGATTTGCAGACAACTTTGCTCAAAAAGGAAAGTCCTCTTCCCGGAAGTCCCTTTTTGCAGTCCGTCTCAAAAATGTGACCGGCCGTCATATAATCCGCCTGCAGATGCATCGCTAAATTCGCCTGTTTTAACGAATGAACCGACGTTCCCACCGTGGTAAACCATTCCTTCGCTCCCTCTTCCCGCATTTTCTGCAAAAGGGGAAGCGGCAGATGAATTTCTTTACACCCAAGCTCTTTTGCTGCTTTATAATAAGTATGCAGAATACACCGCCTGTTATGCGACTTACAAATCGAAAGGACCTTTTCCGCCAGTTCCAAATACTCCCTTTCGGTAAGATCCTTTTCTCGCAGAAGAATGGCATCTGCCACGCCTTTTTTTGCAATATGATCAATGCGTGTCAGAAAGTCATCTCTGCACAATGTTCGATTTGTCACGCAAATACAGGGAATATTCTGCTTTCCTGCACGTATCGCCATTGTATACTCCTATTTACACATAAATGTAATCGTTCATAACCGGCTGCAAACCTTCGTCGATAATTGCCTGATACACTTCGTCTACACTTCTCGTATCGTCAATTTCAAACTGTTCGTCACCTTTTTCTTCACCGCTGTGACCGCCGATTCCTACATTGACACCGGCTGAAATCTTTGTCGCTGCGATCTTGATCAAGCTGTTACGCACTCTCTCGCACTCACGCGTCGAAACGGTGATACTGGAAAATGGCATAAACAGACGATACGCGCAGACAACCTGAAGCAGCTGCGCTTCATGCACGTCCATCGGATTGATCTTATCATTGTTAATGATCGGACGAAGACGTGGACAGGAAAATGCGATCTCTGCCTGCGGATATTTACGCTGCATAAAATATGCATGCATTCCGGTGGCAAAGGCATCTCTGCGGAAATCATCCAGTCCCAGAAGGGCAGCAAAGCCGACTCCACGCATCCCACCTTTCAAAGCACGCTCCTGAGCATTGACACGATATGGGAAAATACGTTTATTTCCGGCAAGATGAAGTGTCTCGTACTTATCGGAGTTATAAGTCTCCTGAAATACCGTTACATAATCCGCACCGCACTCATGCAGATACGCATAATCTTCCGAGTTTGTCGGATAAATCTCCAAACCGATCACCTTAAAATATTTTCTCGCAATCTTACAAGCCTCTCCGATATAATGAATATCGGACATTTTCGGACTTTCCCCAGTCAGGATCAAAATTTCCTGCAAACCGGTCTTTGCGATCTCCTGCATTTCCTTTTCAATCTCTTCGGCATTTAATTTGGCACGACGAATCTTATTGTGGCAGTTAAATCCGCAGTAAATGCAGTAATTTTCGCAATAATTGGCAATATAGATCGGAGTAAACATATAGATGGAATTACCAAAATGTTTTCTCGTCTCCTGCTGTGCCTGCTGTGCGATCTCTTCCAAAAACGGCATCGCTGCCGGTGATAAAAGGGCTCCAAAATCTTCCGGCGTTTTATTCGTATGAAGCAGGGCTCGGCGTACATCTTTTGCCGTATATTTGTCACTGTCATACGCTTTTGCTGCCTCTATCACTCGTTTATCAATATCCGAATCCAATACTTCCATCCCTTCAAGATAGGTCATATGATCGATCCGGTTTTCTTTTAAATGTTCTTTGATCTCATCATTTAAGATGCTTTCGTTTACTTTTTCCTGCATGATCTTCCTCCAAATTTAGCGATTGCTTCCATCCTGAATATACCCTGTCAACGGAGAAGAAGCACTTCCTCCTTTGTCAAGCACTCTTCCAAGACCGGACAAATATGCGGTTCTTCCTGCCTCAATGGCTTTCTTAAATGCCTCTGCCATCGCCGGAATATCTCCCGCCGTAGCAATTGCCGTATTTGCCATCACAGCGGCAGCTCCCATTTCCATCGCTTCACATGCCTGGGAAGGGGAACCGATTCCTGCATCTACGATGATCGGCAGATCGATCTCATCAATCAGGATCCGGATAAATTCTTTCGTACAAAGTCCTTTATTGGAACCGATTGGAGCAGCCAGCGGCATGATTGAGGCTGCACCGGCATTATACAGATCTCTTGCCACGTTCAGATCCGGATACATATATGGCATTACGACAAATCCCTCTTTGGCAAGGATTTCTGTCGCCTTAATCGTCTCCTGATTATCCGGGAGCAGATATTTGCTATCCCGCATAATTTCAATCTTTACAAAATTTCCGCATCCGACTTCGCGGGAAAGTCTTGCGATACGAACTGCCTCGTCTGCATTTCTCGCACCGGAAGTATTGGGAAGAAGGGTGACACCCTCCGGAATGTAATCAAGTATATTTGCTGTACCTCCGACATTTGCACGGCGAAGTGCCAGCGTAATGATCTGCGCACCTGCATTTTCTACCGATGCCTTGATCAAATCCAATGAATATTTTCCGGAACCAAGAATAAATCTTGAAGTAAATTCCTGTCCGCCTAAAACCAATGTATCTTTTTCCATGATCTATGTCCTCTCTTTCTTTTCTGTCGTTATTTCATTTATCGCTTGTCAGCATCCACCGCCAACGAAACTTACTATCTCTACCACATCACCGTCTTTCAAAGTCACTTCCCCATACTTTGCTTTGGGAATGATCTCTTCGTTTACTTCCATGGCAATCCGGCTTTTTTCATAGCCTTCACCGGCTAACACATCTTCCAATGTCTTTCCATCGTACTGCTCTTTGGCATTTCCATTGATCTGAATCATCTTTTCACCTCCAAGGCTTCTATTGCAATAAAAAAGGATATCACCTGAAAACTACACCCGCGGTGGTGTACCCCTTCATGAGATATCCTCAATCTTTTGTCAGTTTATCATAAAATATGGATTTTGTCAAATATTATCGTCCCAATTTGCTCTGTATCTTTTCCATATCATCAACATAGACTAAAACCTCTGCCACAACACTATAGAGTTCCTGCGGGATATACTCTCCCACATCCAGCAGCGACAGGCTCTTTGCCAGTTTTTCATCCTTATGGACCGGAACCGCACTCTCTTCCGCCGTCTTTATAATACGATCTGCGATGTAGCCGCGCCCGGACGCAATGACTTTAGGCGCCATATCGCCTTTCTCATATTCCAGCGCTACTGCCGTCTTTTTTAAATTGTCCTGTAACATCTACATCACTCTCCTTGTCGTCATTTACATAAAGTTTTTAATAAATGTCAGCCGGTGGATCGGACACGGTCCGTATTTTTTGATTGCCTCAATATGTGCCGCCGATCCATATCCTTTATGCCCTTCGAATCCATACTCCGGATACAGCTCTGCATACTGCACCATCAGACGATCCCTGGAAACTTTTGCCATGACACTTGCCGCCGCAATGGAAAGGCTTTTGGCATCGCCCTTAATAATCCCCATCTGTTTGATCGGCACCTGTGGAATCGTCACGGCATCGTTCAAAAGGAGATCCGGCACAACCTCCAGATCCTCAATCGCATACCGCATTGCCTCATACGTCGCCTGCAATATATTGATGGAATCAATCTGTGCCGGCGAACTCATTCCGATTCCATAAGAAACTGCTTTTTCTTTAATCTCTTCAAACAATTCCTCTCTGCGCTTGGCACTCAGTTTCTTCGAATCATTGAGATACAATATTTTACAATTTTTTGGGAGGACAACCGCCCCGGCAACCACCGGTCCCGCAAGCGGTCCCCGTCCTGCTTCATCAATTCCGCAGATACACTCGTATTCATCTCCGTATTTTTTTTCAAAGGCAAGCATCGTCTCCAGACGAAGAAGTTCCTTTTCATAGGCAAGCTGCTTTTTCCGGTAGGAAAGAATCAGATTTTTCACACCACTCCGCTCATCCGAAGCATATTCTTCAAATAATGTCTGCCACTCTTCTCGGGCTGCATTTTCGAATTCACTTTTTATATCGACTATTTTTTTTGACATAGTTACCTCTTTTCTCAAAAATACTCTTTTCTCAAAAATACCTGCGTACAATAACTGTACACAGGTATTTGTGTTTTCTATTTAACGAATCGTTTACAGAACAGTTTAACCCTTACTCAAGATCAAACAATTCACGCTCTCCGATGTCCACTTCGGCAAACTGTTTGGCTGCCTCTACAAGTGCATCATCATTCGGATCCGCCGGATTCTGGTATGGGATAAATTCCCCTTTCATTTTCCTACTGGTTCTTGCCACCCAGTCAATGCGAATCTGTGTATATCCATCTTTCCAATCTGACAGTTTAAATGGAACTATAAAACTGTATTTCGCATTGTTACTGGTTACTTTATATCCAGTAATTTTTTCCACCGAATACTTTTTCGGCGTTGGCAGTTTCTGTGAAAATCCAATATCTTGTTCCTTTTGTATTACGTTGCCATCGGTATCGTAAATCGTACTAATTGGAATCGCCGGTTTCGATGAATCATTCGGATTCACCATTTTAATCGACGTAATAATGGAATTTTCCTTATTTGCAGAGTTATTCAATGTACAGAACAATTTCAATATGTTCTTCTCTTTGCTTCGCTTTTCATTGTACGAAGCCGTCTGATTAAAGTCAATCAACACACTGGAATTACTCATCTTCTGATAATAACTCTTCGATTTTTCATTGGAATCCACATTAAATTTCATTGTAGGATTCGGTACTTTTGCATTTTGGAAAATATTAAACAAAACCACGGCAATTCGTGACATTACGCCCTTGTCAAGGATAGAAAAGTTTTCATCTACCTCTGTGCCTTCCGAATTATAATAACTACCATTTCGCACTTTTATATAAACACCTGCAACTCCTTTACCATCCTTCTCCTCTTGCCATGTAGTTACATTCTTATCTCCTTTCATAACAGTTGTTACATTTTGATAATCATTCAAAGGATCTCGCGTTCCGGTTAATCTTCTATAAAAGAATGTTTGATGACCCACCTCGTCATTTCCTTTTTTCTCCAAAAGAAATCCTAAATTATCACCGCTCTTTGGTTCTTGATCTGCTACTTCACCATATACACTCTCCATATAAGGACCACGCAAAGAAGATGCAAGAAATCCGTATTTATCAACAAATACATCAAAATCCGGAGTTCCGTTAGCTCTAAATAAAGCCTTATCACTCGCAGTTGTTACATAAGGAACAAAGGTATACAAATT
>FR893941.1 GCA_000434115.1 Roseburia sp. CAG:309
AGATAACATGAAACAATGTTTTGAATTGAAAGTTGCAAGCAACCAAATGCAATATATAGCTTCAAATGAGGCTTCTTGGAAGTCTGCAAAAGAAAACGAGGAGGTGGCTCGTCCTTTTGTTATATTTTGTGATGAAAAAATAGTGGGATTTACCATGTTTGCGTTTGATGAGGAATATGATGATCCGAATGACAGATACTGGCTGTGGAGATTTATGATTGACGAAAGATTGCAGGGAAATGGGTACGGAACAGCAGCTTTACAAGTAATTATTCAATATTTCAGGGAACATGGTGCAAACAATATTCGCTTATCAACCAAAGAAACAAATACAACTGCACTATCTATGTATCGTAAGGCAGGCTTTCGTGATACGGGAGAGATGAATGATGAAGAAATCGTGCTTCAACTGGATTTGTAAATTTGAATTTTATCAGATAGTTAGCAGAGTTAAAGTTGATCGGAGGATGGATGAAAATGAAAACGATAGAAATTGTTGGAGAAAATTATTTTGGTAATTGGAATAAAACCAGAACTGCTTGTAGAGGTATCGTTATAGATGGAGAACAAATCTTGCTTTCATATGAAACAAAAACAAATCAGTGGATGATTCCGGGCGGAGGCTTGGAAAGCAATGAAAGTGATGAAGAGTGTTGTATTCGGGAAATTGCTGAAGAAACAGGGGTACAAGTAGAAACTTCGGATTGCTTGTTAGAAATTGATGAATACTATGCGAACTGGAAATGGGTGAATCGGTATTTTATCTGCAAAGCAACAGGTACAACTCAAATAAAACAAACAGAAAGAGAAATACAAGTTGGTATGGAACCAAGATGGCTTGATATATCTGAAATTAAAGATATTTTTTCACAGCATAATTCATATAAGGGAGTCGATGAGATGCGTAGAGGAATGTATTTGAGAGAGTATACAGCACTATGTGAATTGCTTTAATGAACTGGAAAAACGAAATTGACCGAGCTCTTTGGAGCGAGACAGGTTTCTTGTTTGTAGGGTAAGAAGATGAAGGCGTTGAGATAGTTTGAGTTTAGTAAATAGAAATTTGGAGGACAAAATGGAAATAAGAGAATATAGAGACTTCAAGAAAAACGAAATACAGCATCTTTATACTGAGGTTGGATGGAGAGCATACACAGAGAACATGCTAGTATTGGAACAAGGATACAAAAATTCTTTACTTGTATTAGCAGCATATGAAAATAGAGAACTGCTTGGAATTATCAGATGTGTTGGCGATGGTTTTACCATTGTTTTTGTTCAGGATATTCTTGTTTTTCCCAAAAAACAGCATCAAGGTGTCGGAACGGCTCTGCTAAAAGCTGTTCTCAAAAAATATCATAATGTTCGACAAATTGAGTTGGCAACGGATAATATGCCTAAGAATGTGAATTTCTATAAGACATTGGGGTTCACTGAGTTTTCAGATGTAGGTTGCTGTGGTTTTATGAGATGCTGACAATTTCCGCTTTAATGAATTGGAAAATTAGGAGTTGTGGAAGAAACGTAAGGACAATTGGTAAACATATTAATAATGCATCAAAGGAAGAGGTAATAATTCAGCTGTCGCAAATTTTGCGACAACTGCTTCAGATGGAAAAGAGGTATCTTTTGAATATATA
>FR893942.1 GCA_000434115.1 Roseburia sp. CAG:309
GAATTCCTGCTGTGAAGACTTGTTTTTTACAGTCAGAAATGTCGCTTCTTCCTTCATATATGTTCTCCTCATCTGATTTGTTTCATCAACCATCACTTATGGATCACAACCATGTAATCTTATTCTTATCCTATCATAACTGTATCGCAAATTCAATAAAAATATTATTTATTAAAGAGTATTTTGTCCGCTTTTTGCAAAATTCTTTTGTTTTTCTCGCAATTAAGGAAGTTTTGTTCCTCAAGTCCAAATTCACGCAAAATTGGATTGAAAAGCAGCTTTCTTTCCTTTATAATATATAATATGTTTATACATTTATTACCAAAATTCGTCATTGAGAGGATGGAAGACTATGAAAAAAGAATGGAATGGACGGACTGTATTTTTACTGGCTATGGCAATGACACTGATCTGTTTTCTGCCATTTCTAATACGTGATAAAGGATTATTTATTTATTTTGGCGACTACAATATGCAGCAGGTTCCGTTTTATCTCAAGATACATGAAGCGGTTCGTAATGGACATTTTTTCTGGGATATGACCACGGATCTGGGAAGCAGCATCTATACCAGCTATTCGTTTTATCTGCTGGGAAGCCCTTTTTTCTGGATAACCGTGCCGTTTCCAAAGCAGGCGGTACCATACCTGCTTCCTTTTTTGCAAATGATAAAGATCGCCCTTGCCTGTCTTGGAGGCTATTATTATAGCAGACAATTTGTCAAAGATACCCGATGTGCCTGCCTAAGTGGTCTTCTTTACGGTTTTAGCGGCTTTACTCTGGTCAGTCTGGTCTTTAACCATTTTGGAGAAGTCGTTGCCTTTTTCCCATTTTATCTGCTGGCAGCGGACCGGCTTGCACAGAAAAAAAACTATGGCCTGTTTTCACTTCTTACAGCACTGATGGCAATTACAAATTATTTCTTCTTTTTTGGCGAAGTTCTCTTTCTGCTGCTGTATCTGCTGATACGTTATGGGACAGATACCGCCCGGCATATGAAGGAAAAACTCTCTCTTTTGGCACGTTTTATCGCGGAACTCCTGACCGGTGTCTTTCTTTCCGCTTTCTTTCTGCTCCCTTCACTGCTTGCCGTAGCAGGGAACACCCGTCTGTCAGAAACCATTTTTGACAGAAATCCCCTTATCTATTCGGATGTCAGGACATATCTTGCCCTGTTGAAAAATCTTATCCTGCCACCGGATACCATTCAGGGTGAGACATTGTTCGGAACAGAGGAAGGCACCCTTGCTTCTCTCAGTCTGTTTCTTCCTCTGTTTGCCTGCTGTGGTGTAATTGCCTATTTTATCCAGAAAAAAGGATGGGATTTTTTCAAAAAATTGTGTCTTGTCTGCCTCCTGCTTGCTGTCATTCCGCTTGGTAATTCTTTGTTTGTCGCAGGCAATGCCACATATTATACAAGATGGTTTTTTATGCCGCTCCTGCTGATGGCGGTCATGACTGCCTCTGCCGTAGAATCCTTTGAGCCAAAGCCATTTACCGTCGGAACTCTTTTCTGGGGCGGAATGCTGCTCTTCTTTTTGCTGACTAATATAATCACAAAGTCTGCAACTGTCGATGCAGCCGGAATCTTTTTGATCAAAAACCGTTCTTCTTACGAAACAGAATTGACCGTTGGCATCTGTAGTTTCCTTATTCTTGTCTATCTTGTATGGATTTTGAAAAAAGATACAAAGAAAAAATATCTCACGGTATTTCTCGGTGCTGCCATTCTCTGCTGTGCTGCGACTTTTTATCTTCATATGAATACCGGTTCAAGTCAGGTCACGGATACCGGTAGATTCATCTATAAGAATCAGCTGGATGCGGATACCAGCCAATTTCTTCCCAAAGAGGATGATTTTTACCGGTTTGAGGCAGACACCGGCAGCAACCATTATATTTTGACACAGGAAATGCCATCCGTCTCCTGTTTTCTCAGTACTGTCTCAGGCAGTATTATGGATTTCTATAAATTTGCAGGCATCACCCGCACGGTATCCAGCCAGATTCCTTATGACCGGACAGCCCTGCGCGATCTATTGTCCGTGCGCTACTTCCTTCAGGATGCACAAACGCCGGCAGATCCGGGAGATTCTTCACAAGAACTTTTGTCCGGCTATCAGTCGGTGACAAAAGAAAACGGATATTTTGTTTATGAAAATAAAAACTACCTGCATATGGGAACTATTTTTTCCTATTATATGAAACGTTCCGAATATGAAACTCTTTCTGAAACCCAAAAGGATGCGGTACTCCTTCATGCCATGGTGATTGAAGATAGGAACTGTGAAAATTTGGAAAATTCTCTCGGAGTTACGCTTCTCTCCGCCGAGGATTTTAAAGAAATGACAAAAGACAGCAGACCGGAAGATGACGAAAAAGCTCAATGTACCGCCCTCAACCAGACAGCTGCCACAACATTCTGCTATGATAATACCAGCCTTACTTTTACCTATGATCATGCCAAAAGTGGTCTGGCATTTTTATCCATTCCTTACAGCAGCGGTTTTACTGCTTATGCGGACGGAAAAGAAATACCTCTTTTCGTAACCGATGGCGGCCTGATGACGACAATATTACCTGAGGGTACGACTAAACTTACACTTGTCTACCGGGAACCGGGGCTGGTACCGGGCATTGTGATCAGTCTGATCGGGATTGCTCTGCTCGCCGTATGGGTATTGTGGCACAGACGCTTTCTGAAAAAGAATGTCGGTCGATGAGAGATTTTCTTCCCCATTCATTAAAATCCACCATTTTGATATGCTCTGGCAATGACATACGATGGTTCATAGAATGCACTGCAATTGTAATTATCAATAACTTCACAAAGTTCGTCATTATAAACCCGAATGATTGCCTCTACATAATTTTCTTTGGAAGACATCGTATCTCTTACCAATCTTTGATATACTGCCCCCATATCCAACGCAGAGGGGATAATTTCTGCGAGTTCCCTGTCAACGGCTGTAATATCAAAATTCCCTTCCTTTAAGTTATATTCTTTAATCCAATCATTCTCGACTTGAAGTGGATTTTCGCAATGCAATACATTGGCACAACTCAGCAAATGATATAATTCCTCTTTTCCAATTGCATTTACAACATATTTGTTTTTCTGCTTAATGTGACGTGCTACCCTTTCGATCATATAACAGATAAAATAAACGTCATCTAACTGTATCTCTTCCTCCGGAAAATACTTATTTTTCATAGTGTATCACTTCCTTCAAATGTCAATGTTTTCAATGCCTCTTCGGTGCAAAACACAATCTGGTGCGTAGGATAATTAAACTTTGCAATTTCCCAAAATGCTTTTCGAGGAATTCTTCCATCTATAAAGGCTTCCACATAATTCCAAATCTGATCGTCTGCCATTGGTCCCTCAATAATATCATAATCATGTTCTATACCTCTGCGGCAGTTCACAACAAAATCCAGCCATTCATCTGTCATCTCATCGAATTTTAAGACTTTTAACCCCGAATCCTGCACATACTTATAGCGATTAATAACTGAATTTCCCTTTTTGGTCATTGCCCACCGTTTCGCCTGTTTAAACAAGTTCGTACAATAAAAACCATATCCGAAATCTTTATAAAAACCATTCTGAAGCACCCGCGGAACCGGTACTTCTACATTACTTCCATGGTATACAATATTCTGCATAGAATTCCCCCTGATAATTTTAGTAGTATTGTAACATCATTTTATAGAAATTTCAAACTATATTATTCCCAATGTTCCAATACTCTCACCATTTTTGCTGACGGTACTTTCCCCGGTGGAGATTTCCGTTACTCTGCCGTATTTATCGTAAATCTGCCATATTTGATACCATTCGAGGATAAATGAAAGTCATTTTCTTTTTGTAACTGCATACTCGGAAAAAAGTTTCCTCCCGTGACCACTCGCGTTTATCACTTCACGTAGCGGTAACGAATGTCACGTTTGGAAATCTTTTTTCGTGTATGCAATTCATTAAACTTTATTCTAATTTCTACATATTTCTTTTTAGTCCTTGGAGCAATGTTTGGTCAGCTTTAAACATAAATTTCAAGCTATTATCCTCATAACTTCCTCCAATTTGACCAGATACATAGAAATTCATAGAATCAGCAAAATACATCTCTACACCATTTGCGTTATTACCCATTTTTATCCAACCTTCAGAGGCAGGCCATCTCGAATCCGTCATAATTACCGGATTTTTAAGTTTGCTCATATCGGTAGCTCCATCTAACGGCGCCAACCATACTTGATGCATTGCCATTTGTTCCTTTAACAAATTAGAAATAGTTCATCCAGTACTCCCTTTTCCTGCTATTTCAACAGGATTACCAACACCACGATTTAAAGTTTTTAAATTTGCATACTTTTCTACATTATTTGTTTTTATTGTTTCAGTTCCATTCTCTCCCCGAACACAAACTCTGAGATAATACAGATTTGTCGTACCGTCGTAGTATTCTCCGGTATACAAGTCCGTTTTCATAGGACTTTTCAGAAAGTTCACCTTGGTCATTATTCAGCAATTTGAGATATCTTTGCTTAGTTTATCAGCAAACTTTCGCAGAAGCTGTATTCGCTTAATATCTAACTCTGTTTCATTTGCACTATTTTCAAATTTGAATACAAGCCTTTGCCCCACTTCAATTTCCGAGGATTCAAGTTCCTCCTTATCTGTATGTCCTTCTAAAAATTTCAGCCAATCACATGCCTCTCTTTCATTCTGAAAAAGAAAATAGCTTTTATCATCTTGCCGCATTATTTCTATCACTTTAATTAACTGTTTTAAATCACTTATTAGCTCTTGATGTTGCTTTTTATTAATATTAGTCATTATACTCTACCTCCAATCCGTGCCGTGTCACCCTTTCTCTCTGCATTCTTTCTCCACAC
>FR893943.1:0-5600 GCA_000434115.1 Roseburia sp. CAG:309
CCGACAGACCACACACGCCGACAGTCCTTCTCCCTTCCTGCCATCTGCCATCGTCAAAATAAACACTAAAAGCCCCCAAAACACAGTCTCAACTCTTCTGCGCCATTTGCAGGCGGTAATATTCGCCCCGTTTCGCCATCAGCTCTTCGTGGTTTCCACGCTCCACGATGCCGCCTTGGTCTACATACAAAATTTCGTCCGCATTTTTGATCGTCGAAAGGCGGTGCGCGATAATAAACGACGTTCTTCCTTCCAGGAGGCGGTTTAGGCCTTTTTGCAGAAGGATTTCCGTCTCGGTATCGATGCTCGATGTCGCCTCATCCATAATGAGAATGTTCGGGCACGCAAGAAGCGCTCTCGCAAACGAGATCAGCTGACGCTGTCCGGCAGAAAGGCGGCTTCCCCGTTCATTTACGGCCGTCTGGTAGCCGTTTTCCATTTCCATGATAAAATCATGCGCACAGACCACTTTCGCCGCCTCGATGACTTCCTCATCGCTTGCGTCCTGGTTGCCGTAGCGGATATTATCCATAATCGTTCCGGAAAAGATGAAACTGTCCTGCATCATAATTCCCATCTGGCTTCGAAGACTTTTCAATGTCACGCCGCTGATGTCAACGCCGTCGATCAGCACCTTTCCGCTGTCCACATCGTAAAAACGGCTGATAAGATTCACAATCGTCGATTTTCCGGCTCCTGTCGGGCCAACGATTGCAATACATTTTCCCGGCTCCGCCTTCAGATTTACATGTTGAAGGATCTCGACTCCCGGTTCATAACTAAACGTAACGTCCTGAAATTCGACTTCTCCCCGGATCGGCGGCATCGGAACCGCATCTTCGCGGTCCTTGACATCGACCGGTTCATCGATCGTCTCAAAAATTCTCTCCAGATACGAAATCGCCGTAAGAAGCGAATTGTAAAAAGATGCCAGCGTATTGATCGGGTTCCAGAAACGGCTGATATACGCGGTAAATGCCACCAGCACACCGACCGTAATACCGGAATCCGGCTGAAACATCCACTGGATTCCCAGTACGTAAATAAATGCTGTCGTAATATTGGAAATAATATCCACCATCGGCGACATTAGGAAATTATAGCGCACTGCGCGCATCCACGCTTTTCGATAACTACGTGACAACCCGTTAAAAATATCAATATTTTCCTCTTCGCGTACAAACGACTGCGTCACGCGCACACCATTGATACTCTCGGCGATGTAGGCGTTCAGATTGGACTGCTTATTGGACTGGATCTGCCAGGATTTATGCTGTTTGCGCTTGATCAATACCACAACAAACACCAACACCGGCAGTCCGCACATACAGAGCAGCGTAAGTTTTCCGTTGATCGCAATCATAAAACCTACGATAAAAAACAGGTTGCAGAGATCCGTAATCGTATTGATGATACCATTCGACAGCAGATCGCTCAGGTTATTTACATAATTTACCACTCGAACCTGAATTTTTCCATGCGGTCTTTCATCGTAATACGAAAATGGCAATTCCTGTAAATGATTAAAAATGTCGCTTCGTATTTCATGCACAATATTCTGACCGATGCGGCTCATATAACGGATCTTCAATTTCAAACTGATCATGCCATACACCGTTATCAGAAGAATTACCCCAACATAGCCTAAAATCGGTTTCATTCCTGCCATTCCCATCGGAATACAGTCGTCCATCACTTTCATAAAAAAAGTCGGAATCAGCATCGAAAGTCCGGAGGAACTCAGCATCAATACGGCGATCAGCGCAATCTGGGCACGATATGGTTTTACATAATGAAACAGGCGCTTTACCTGATTGATGTCAAATTTTTCTTCATAAATTTCATCTTCAGAAAACGTATTTCGCTTCGCCATTTTTATCCCTCCATTCCATTCTGATGTTTGTAAACGGTTGCATAATAGCCGTTCTGCTTCAAAAGGCTCTCGTGATTACCGCGCTCGACGATCCGCCCCTCGTCCATGACAAAGATCACATCGGCATCTTTAATCGAAGAAATGCGGTACGCAATGACAAACACGGTATGTTTTCTGCCAAGTTTTTTCAACTGTTCCTGAATATAACTTTCCGTCTCCATATCCACCGCAGAAGTCGTATCATCAAGAATCAGAATCGACGGCTTTTTCAAAAGCGCTCTCGCAAGAGAAATACGCTGCTTCTGACCGCCGCTCAGTCCTACCCCGCGCTCGCCGACAATCGTTTGATAGCCGTCAGGCATCGCCTTGATAAACAGGTTCGCATCCGACATAACCGCTGCCTCTTTGACCTCTTCAAAGGTGCAGTCCGGCTTTCCGTAGGCAATATTTCCCTCAATCGTATCGGAAAACAAAAAGACATCCTGCATCGCCATACCAATATTGTCACGCAGATCATGCAAATCCCAATTTTTTACATTGATCCCATCGACCAGAACTTCCCCTTCCGTCACATCGTAAAAACGACAGAGAAGGTTCATAATCGTCGATTTTCCGGCACCTGTAGAACCAAGAATTCCCACTGTCTGGCCTTTTTCCACCGAAAAACTGATATTATGGATGATATCCTCGCCTTCCACTTCATAGGAGACGTTGCGGAACTCAATATTTCCCTGCATTTCCTTACGCTTAATGCCCTTTTTCGGCTTTTTAACGTCAGGTTCTTTGGAATACGTGTCGTAGATTTTTTCCACCGATGTGATAAAACGCTGTACGTCATTAACCCACCAACCCGCGAAACGAAGCGGATTGGAGAGCATCCACAGATACCCGTTGACTGTGACAAGATTTCCCAATGTCATCTCGCCGCAGATCACCTGGTATCCGCCATACAAAATAAGCACGACCATCAAAAGATTGGAAAGCAGCTCAAAAATCGGTACAAAACGACACCAGATCGAAGCGGCGCCAAGCTCTGCCTCGCGATATTTATCGTTTTCTTTTTCAAATTTTTCTTTCTCGTATTCTTCTTTTGCAAATGCCTTTACCACGCGGTTTCCGCTGATATTTTCCTGCACAAAGGCATTGAGGCTCGAAAAACTCTGGCGGCATTCGTGAAACCTCGGCTTTACATATTTTGACTGTAAATATGTAGTAAATAAACAGAATGGCAACACCGCCATCATACACAATGCCAGTTTCACATTTACCATAAATATCATCACCAGCGCAAAAATAAACATCAATATATTTTCGTATACCGTGTAAATGACAAAGGCGACAAAATGCCGGATTGCGTCCATATCTCCGGTCTGGCGGCTCATCAGATCCCCCGTCCGGTTGCGGTTGTAAAAGGCAAAATCTTCCTGCAGCAATCTGCGGTACACCGCGTCACGCATGCGGTAAAGCACCCCCTGCGAACAGGTTTCAAACATCATCTGCGTGGTATAACGAAGGATTGCACGCACCGCCGTCACGGCAAGCATAATGCCGATCAGTTTCGGCAAAAGGTCGTACGCACCTCCTTGAATCACATCATCGACGATCATTCCGGAAATGTACGGATTTACGATCGCGCAGGCGACAATGACCGTCATCAGCACAAGTCCGGTCACAATTGCCAGCCGGTATTTTTTCAAAAATCCGGAAAACCATTTTAATGGTGTCATGGTGTCTCTCCTCTCT
Organism: Roseburia sp. CAG:309; assembly: GCA_000434115.1. GTDB lineage: Bacteria > Bacillota > Clostridia > Lachnospirales > Lachnospiraceae > Eubacterium_F. Next base: position 3,617 of record FR893943.1, read on the forward strand.
ATTGGAAAGCCACTTTCTGCAAAAGCACTTTCTCATAATCATACCCCGCATCCTGGCTGCATTCCACCGAGCGCAGTTCAAATGCAAGGATTCCATTTTTTTCCAATGCAACAGGCAAGGTCAGCGTACCTTCTGCTGCCTCAATCTGCTGTGTCGCCACATAAGGACGTGCCGCCTCGCGAAGCAGCGCATTTTCCCCGCGCGTGGGATTTGCCGGCTCACCGAGGTCATGCCAGACTTTCAGCGGATTTCCATGATTTTCATCCACAAGTCTTGTTACCGCACAGTATTTCCCGGTTTTTACCGGATCAATACTAATGTCAAGTTCCAATGTACCGCCTTTTCCGTCGTTATCCGGGTTCCAGACCACACCATAATACGAACCATCTTTTCTTTTTACGACAAGCATTTCCTCTGAACGATGAATACAGTCACCGTCCAAACCCTTGTAAAAAGCGAATGTCCAAAATGTCGGCTTCGGAATACAGCCGTTGGCAACCAGTCCGAATCCCCCGTGAAATGGCGTAAATGGCACGCCCCATTCCTCGAACACGTCGCCAAACGTCCAATACGAATACGACGCATGGCAGTCGCCCAGCCTTGACAACATGTGCGCGACATAAGCCGCATTGTAACACGTATCGTGCACCGGCGCATTTGGCACATACGAGGTATTAAACTCGGTAATATGAATCTCTTTTCCGGCAAATTCTTCGTAGTTATCCACAATTTCTCTGGACTTTTCCAACACCTCAAATGCCTCTTCCGGCTGATGCAATGCAACATAGCTGTAATGTCCGCATTTTTCCGGCACTTCGCTGGTATAATGATGTCTCGTCACAAAGTCTAGCGGCAGTTTCTTTTCCCGGACAAATTCAAGAAAATCGGTCAGCCATGCCACATCATCGACACCACAGATTGCCGGTCCACCGACACGCAGCGCCGCATTGACTTCTTTCACCGCCTTCACAGTAACTTCATAAAGATGAAAATATTCCGCTTTATCCGCATTTTTCCAAAACACCGAAAGATTCGGCTCATTCCATACTTCGACCGGCCACGTCAGCACTTCCGCTTCCCCGTAACGCCGGATCAAATGACGAAGCGTATTTTGCACAAGCCTGGTCCATTTGTCATAATCGGCCGGCGGCGTGATATTTCCCTTCCAATAAAATACTGTTTCTTCGCCGCTCGCCATTGCTTCCGGCATAAATCCCAGCTCGATAAAAGGTTTCAGTTTAAGATCCCGGTACGCATCCATCACCTGATCAAGATACGTAAAATTGTACTCCTCGACAATACTTCCGTCTGCCTCTTCGCGCTCCTGATAAATTGCCATATCCTTGCAAAACAGTCCATGACCGCGGATATAATCAAAGCCGATCTCTTTTTGCACAAGGGCAAGCTGATCCAGATATTCTTTATGTAATGCCAGATCCATACGCCCTGTGCCAATACAGGAAAATGTATTATTGGTAAAATTTACCACTTTATTTGTATTTATATCTATCTTTTTCACGATTCTTCTCCTCCATAAAAACATTGCAATTTTGCGATAAAATCTTCTAATATAAAACGCGGATCAATCGACGTGTACACGCGAATTTTCGGTCTCCCGCTCTCAAAACGGTTCGTCGTATCTTCGTTGATGACCGGCGCTTCCGTCTCGTGATATTTTCCGCAGAACTCATCCATGACAACACCTACCGCCGGCGAATCTCCCAACGTCCAGCTCTCCCCCGGTGTCCAGCCGGCGCGCTCCGACCGGTTGTAAGTTTCCATCTGTTCAAACAAATGCTTTCCAATCTCGCCACATGGCGCGATCCGCATCTGAATCTCAGCCAGACTGATCCGCATGCTGCCATACACATCGTTTGGAATCTGCCAAAACCGAACCCCGCTCCCCAGCACAAGATTGGCGGCCTCGATATCATTTCCGGCGTTGAATTCCCGCACCTCTCCGGTGCTGTGTTCGTGGCTCTGC
>FR893943.1:5642-16243 GCA_000434115.1 Roseburia sp. CAG:309
ACCGTCATCCGCGGAACAATGTCCGGACACGCCTGTATCGCCGAGGCAATATTGGTGATTGCCCCAATGCAGAGGACATACAGCGGTTTGTCGTCTTGCCGCAATGCCTCGCGGATCAAAAATGACGAAGCCTCTGAAATCTCCCCGGTTCCTTTTTCTGACAATTTTCCAATTTCTCCCATAAGAACCGGAACTTCTTTCTTCATCGCTTTCACAACTCTCTGAATCTCTTCAAAACTCTGCTTCATACTTCCTTCACAGTTAAAATGTTCCGCAAAAATTGCCTTCACAATAAACTTATCGCACAGTAGCGCATGTGCGATCGCAAACGGATCATCCGCCTCGCACGCCGCATCGCTGTCCACGATAACACGGACTTTTTTATCATCCGGAACCTGATATTTCAATGGCATAAAACCGCCTCCTTCGTCTGTTTCTGTATAGAAATCAAAGTCTCTTACGTGCAAGCATGATGATTCATTGATGTCCATACATTGGATCCTAAATAGTTACCTGTATAGTATACAAAAAACGAACGGAAAAGAAATGGATTTTCTTGTCCGTTCTGATGTACATTTTTAGCCAATAGGCGAAAAACGAACACGTAGTGTTCGAAATGCGAATGTATGGGTGGGGAAGTCCGGAATAGTTCTATGAATTCCCTTAAACATTTCTATTCCGATACTTCAACGGTGACATCCCATACGTCTTTTTGAACAATTTACTAAAATGATACGCATCATCGTACCCCACTTTTTCCGCAATCTCCGCGATGCCAAAATCCTCTTTCTGTTCCAGCAGTTCTTTGGCATGTTCCAACCGCACGCGGATCAGATAATGAATCGGCGACTCGCCTATTTCCGACTTAAATATCTTGGAAATATAATACGGACTCAGATACATATTTTCCGCAATCTGATCCAGCGAAATCTTCTCCGCATAATGTTCATCGAGATAATCTGCGATCTGAGCAGCGACGTATTTTTTTCCGGTAGACTCGAATTCACGGCCTTTCATGGCTGGAACCGGTTCTATTTCTTCGCGCACGATATGCAGCAGCAGCTGTGTTAAATACGCCTTCAGCATAAAATAACTTCCCGGTTTTCTCTCAGTATTTTCCTTTTCCATTTTCTCACAAAGTTGGAAAATTTCACGCCTCATTTTCCCGGAAGTATGCAGCACATTGCTACCGTCCTTCAGCTCAATCTGATTTTCGCGCATATTGCAAAACGATACATCCGTAAGTCCGACAAAATATTCCAGCCGGCCTTCTTCACCTTCACGGATAATGCTCTCGTGGCCGATTCCCGGATTGAAGATCAGAACATCTCCCTCTTTGACCGGCACATATTCATCATTCAGATGATAAATACCTTTCCCTTTTAGTATAATTCCGATCTCAATAAAATCGTGCTTATGATAATTATTTTCGCTCTCTTTCCGGTCAACCTGACAGGAAAAGAGAAATGTCGGATTCAAATCCTGATTGACAATGTCAAATTGTATGTTTTCCATCGCTATCATCCTCTACACATTCAAAAATCTCGTAATAAAAATGGTACAAAATAAACCGGTAAGAATTTTAAATTTCCTTTTTTTGTCACATCTTTCTGAGATATAATATAGGTGTCCTTTACATTTTTTGAAAACTTCTCGCGAAATTTCAAAATTGACTCGTGCTTTCCTGTTCCCGATGATTTTATCTCCAATGCCCGTACTTTATCTTTTATTGACAGCAAAAAGTCAATCTCATAATAATGGGAAGTGTCTTTCTTTTTCCAAGTATGATAATACAATTCTCTATCCATACCTGCTATCATCTGCGCAACTGCATTTTCGTATAAATACCCCAGATTTGCCGGTAATTTATCCGATAATAATTTTGCATAAATATCATTTTCTGCTGCCGGTCGATCCATAAACATCAATGTTACAAATAAGCCCGTATCACAAAGATACATTTTATAACTTTTTAAATCTTTTGTCATAGCTAAACTTACTCTTGGATCTGTCGAATTATAGGCCAAAAGCACCGTTTTGGAATCCGCTAAATCATACAATAATTCCTCGTCTTTTTTGCTTTTCCGTTTGCCGGTTGCAGAAGATATTACATATCTTTTCGTATCCTTTGACAACTGTGCCGGAATCGAATGAAACATCGCCGTTATTTTTCCGGAAGCATCAATCTTTTTAAAATCATCTTCATAAAGAGAAAGTATTGTCCTCTTCACAGCATCTATTTCCGTAAAGTTTTTGCCTTTTACATAGGCATCCACTGCCTGCGGCATGCCGCCAACTGCCATGTAAATACGAAAATCCCGCATTAATTTGCGATTCAGCTGCTGCCCGACTTCTTTTTTTCTCTCATACAACTTTTGAAGCAATTCATAGTTCGGATTTTCAGCCGCCCACAAAAATTCTTCATAATCCATCGGATAAACCTGCAATTTCATTTCCTCAGAAGGAATCAAAATATTCTTTACATTCTTTTTAATTGATATCAAAGATCCCGTTTCAATATAATGATATCTTCCATCTTTTACCAGATATTTAATAGCCTGCCTTACTTTTGGAAATAATTGAATTTCATCAAATATAATAACCGACTTTTTCTCCACTAATTTCTTTCCGGTAACCGTCTGCAGTCTCAAAAAAAATACATCCAAGTCATTAATGTCATCAAAACAAGCCAGCAACGTATTTGAAATATTGGCAAAATCAATCAAAATATAAGTTTCATATTCATTTTTTGCAAACTGCTCTGCGATCGTTGATTTTCCCACTCGTCTGGGACCTTCCAACAGGATACTGTAACAATCCGCATACTTTTCTTTCCATTCACGCAGTTTTTCATATGCTTTTCGCTTAAAAAACATACTCATACCTCCCTTTTTTCGCCAAAAATGCATTTGTTCAAAATTATTATACACTAAAACATGCATTTGTTCAAAACTTTTTTATGCAAAAACGTGCATTTGTTCAAAACTTTTTTCATTATTCCAAAAAATCATCCGGATTAAACTCTTCCAATGTCTGCTTCTTTTTTTCTGCATTTGCGAGGCCGGCGAGTTTTGTATTCTGCATAAATTTTTCCGTATTAAACATCACCAGCACGTCTGTGACGTCCTCGTATTTATCCAGAATCTGACCGATTGGAAGTTTTCCGTAACGATAATCGATCAGGATAATGCGGTCGTAATTTTCCGTCAAAAACGGGACAAAACAATTGGCAAAGGAATCTTTAACGAGAAGTAAAGTTTTTCCGGTTTTGGCCTTTGTAGTGATTTCTATTTGAAATGTATTTTTTGACAAAAATACATTATAGCGGTTAAATCCTTCTTTTGCTTCTTTCGGAAAATACAATGTATCTGCTTCTACATCGCCGTCATCCATATTGACGTGAACGGCCTCCTGCGATGCATTTTTAAAAAGTGTAACCTGATCTTTTGGGACATTTACATGTACTTTGTTATACGTCGTTCCGTAAAAATCATCGAATACCGTTTCCTGCGTATACTCCGTAATTGGCTTTGCATCCGCCTGTCCGCTTTTTTCTGCCCACGCTTTGTACGCATAATACGCACCGAGGGTCGTCCAATGATGGTCAGTCCGATAATAGATATATTCGTTCTGGTGGCTTCGCATAACATCTTTCAGATAAATCATCCGTTCTGGATGTGACAGAGATTTCCGCAATGCGTCTAACACTTCGGTATGCTCGGAAACCTGCGAATAGGCCGGCAAATATTTTGAAAGCGCAAGTGTCTTCGACGGAATCATCAGACAACTTACGTGCTTTTCGCCAAACATTTCACACATATCATTTAGAAATGAGGACAACGTTTTTACATTTTCTTCCACTTGCTCTTTATCATACTCATTTTCGTCGTCTTTTTCTAAAAGATAACCTTCTTTTCCCAGATAAACATTGTTGATATCCCTTTTTCCCATTTGTTTTTGGAGGGTCACCGCCAGATCCACCCATCGATCCCGCAGGAAAAACTGGTCGCTCAGATAAGTTTCGTATTTTTCCTGATATTTTCCCTGTAAAAACTGCTCTTTGGTAAGCTGCGGTTTCTGTTCCAAATTTCTATTTTCCAAATCGGAATACGCTTTTTTCGGTAAAACCGCCGTAATGACTGCGCCCCCAAACAGCATAACACAAAAGACAATAATCGACAATATTTTTATCTTTTTCACTTTGCCACCTCCTTAAAACCGAAAATACAAAAACGGATTGTAAGACGAATTCACAAGCAATGCGACGCAGGCAATAAACAATACGATAGTAAATAGAATCGCTGCAATCTCTCCACGTGCCGTATCTTCGGGGAAAGCTCTGCAAATTAGAAACCGTTTTACAACGGACAGCGATCCGATGACGGCAATGACAAGCAAAGCCGCATGGGATACCAGAAGATACATCGTCTGCTGATTCACAACTCCCGCTCCGGTCCGGAAAAACATCGCACGCATATAATTTGCACTGTCTGCCATGTCCAGCCACGAAAACAAACTCCATCCAATCATGACAAATAGCATCGTATAAATATGTCCAAACGCCGCAGGTAATTTATCTAACACCTTTTTTAATACAAATTTCTCAAGCACAAGAAGCACGCCATAGTACACTCCCCACAATATGAAATTATAGTATGCGCCATGCCACAATCCGGTTAAAAACCACACGATTGCCAGATTTAATATCTGACGTCCGACACCATGGCGGTTTCCTCCCAGCGGAATATACACGTATTCCCGGAACCAGGTTCCCAGCGAAATATGCCAGCGGCGCCAGAATTCCGTAATGCTTTTTGATTCATATGGATAATTGAAGTTTTCCGGAAAGGTAAAACCGAACATTGCGCCCAAACCGATTGCCATATCCGAATATCCCGAAAAATCAAAATAAATCTGCAATGTAAACGCCACTACACCAAGCCACGCCGCTACCGTCGTCAGCTCACTGTCCGGCATCGCCGCAATCTGGCTCCAAAGAGCCCCCACTTGATTCGCGATCAGCACTTTCTTTCCGAGTCCCACCATAAATCGAAGGATTCCTTTACTAAACTGCGAAATCGTCTCTTTTCGATGATCCAATTGTTCTGCGACATCCTTAAAACGGACGATTGGCCCCGCGATCAACTGTGGAAACAGCGCAACATAGGCTCCAAACGTAATAAAATTCTTTTGCATTTTAGCATCCCCGCGATACACATCGATCGTATAGGACATCGTCTGAAAGGTATAAAAAGAAATACCGATTGGCAATGCAAGATGTAGCTCAGGCATCGCCAAACCGGTCAATTGATGAACGATCTGAAGGAAAAAACCGGCATATTTAAAAAAGCCAAGAAGTGCCAGATTTATGACTGCCGAACAGGCAACCATAACTTTGGCACCACTCATTTTCCCCTTTTCTTTAAAATAATGCACCGCAAGTCCCGCCGCATAGTCTACACATGTAGAAAGCAGGATGAGTACCACATATACCGGTTCGCCCCACGCATAAAAAACGAGACTCGACAAAAATAATACGAAATTCCGGCATTTCTTTGGCAGGATGTAGTATGCCAAAAGAACAATCGGCAGGAAGCGGAACAAAAACAATAAACTGCTGAAAACCATGTCTTAACTCCTCTTATAACTTCTTCTTAAGAGCAGTCTGACCTTTCATATTCACATCTTTTTTCGGTGACATGGCAATGTACCAGACATACTTCCCTTTTTGACCACAAACTGCATTTTGAAATACCTGCTTTTCTGCCGCCGTATAATCACTGAGATAATCGCTCTTGCAATTTCTCTTTTTATAACTCTTCAATGTGCCAAATAGGCTCTTTGCCTGAGACTCATTTTTTGCTTGCATCACACACAAACTATAAGCTTCTTTTGCATCAAATACATACTGCATTGTCTTTACTTTCTTTCTGGCTGCGGAAGAAAGTGCGCCAAAATCCAATGCACTTTTCGACGCATATTTCAAATTTGCGCTGCCGCCTGTCGCCTTTAATGCCGCAGAGCAAAGCGCCTTACAGGTCGTCTTTGTCTTTGCCTCCGCAGCGTTACCGGAAATGGTTGTTGCGAAAAGTGTCATTATCAGCACCGCACAGATAATTTTCATATATTTTTTCATTTCTCAATTCTCCTATCGATCTAAAGATTTGTCATATTTTGTAATTATCTTTCCAAACTGCGTATAGGCAGGCGGCTTCCAATGATACCCGTCCCCCGTCGCATAACCGGCTTTCAAAAATCCGCCGGAATCTTTCAAAAAGTCTGTATAATCGAGATATTTCAATCCCATTTTCTTCGCCAGATTTTTCAGACGCCGATTAAAAATAGGAATTTGTTTCATGCCCGGATGCCTTGCTTTTTCGGCTCTTGTAACCGGTGAAACAGCACACAATACAATATCCGTATTAGGATCTGCCTGCTGAATCGCTTCGATCATATCTTTGTATTCCGAGATCATCTGCGATGCCGGCCGATAATGAATTTCGTTCATTCCAAGCATCATATACACGCGGTACGGATTCTCTGCGATCAGCTTCTGCAGTCCCGTTCTTCCCTTAAAAATTCGTTTTGTGTGAAATGTCACGGTATTCAATCCGCGGTATGCGACTACCTTTTTCTTTGCTCCAAGAGGCATCGCTGGAAATCCGCCCTCATAGGCAATTCCCTCGCAGATGGAATCTCCGGCAAATACCACTTTCCGCTGATACTTTTTCATCGTCATTTTCTTTTTTGCCGAAGGCCGGCTGTCCGATGGTGATTCCTTTTTTGTTTTTCCTGCTGTCACATAAAATGTATATTCTTTTTTATTCTTTAATTTTTTTACAAGAAAATGATCCTTCTGTGTTGTCCCGGCGAGTTTGTATTTTCCATTTTTTTCTAATTTATAGTAGACGTGATAATATTCTGCCTGCTTCGTCTGCTTCCAGGAAACCTTGACAGCAGTCGTCGAATACCGCACAGCCTTAACTTTGGTAACTTTTTTCAATGGTTTCACATGAGGAGCCGGCGTTGGTGTTACCGGTGGTGCTGTCGGCGTTGGTGTGACCGGTGTCGCCGTCGGTTCCGCACTAACTTCCGCCGTAACCTGCGGAGCTGCACTTTCAATCGGGGGAACCGTTTCCGGTGTCCCTTCCGCTTTCACCGAAGTCTCTGCAAATATTCCGCACGCAAATACTGCAACACCCATAATCAAGGCGTTGCAGCAATATCTTATCGTTGCTTTTTTCATCTTGATCCTTCTTTCATCTTTCCTTCATACTATACTAACGAATTTAGTATATAGTTTTTGACGAAAAAAGTCAAGATTTGTCGGTGGAATTAGCAGTTAAGATCATCCCTCATGCAGTGATATTTCCTCAAATCCTCCGTTGCCAAGTTTTACATCAAAAATGGCTTTTTCCCCGGCTGCACTTTGTACCGTTATAACTTTATGAGAGCTCATTGCTTTCGCTGGTTCTTCAATATCCAGGTAAATCCAGGCTTTCTTTCCGTTGTCCATCTCTGTGTCTTCCAAAATGATTCGATGTCCAAGATTAATCTTGCGGTAATCCTCAAGCGACATATTAATTCCCTTCTGCCAGACACCACCAAGCGAATCTGCTGTCTTTTGGAGTTTTGTCAGAAAGTCCTCGGACATTTTTTCTGCCTGTTGTGGCTCTGGTGTTAATTGACTGCGGATTCCCCAAATCTGGTCCTCCACCGACTCTGTTTTGTCAATTTCCAAAGTCCATGTCCACGACTGTTTTTCTCCATTTTCACCATTGCAATCTATGTCAATCACCTTTACTGTATGATCCTTATCTCCCTGTGTCTCAGATTCGTATGCCGAATCTTTGTCCTGATACGACATTCTGAAATCGCCATTCTCTTTTACTTCGTTTTCCGCGTGCTTTTTCTCGCCATTCACATAATATTCCGCTTTGTATTTATGCCCGGCAGAATTGAAAATGTAGCCATTGGATGCTGCATAACCAACTCCTCCAAGCCCAACTGCACAAATGGCAAATAGAATTACCGCTGCACGGCGCAAGTTGTGTTTGCTACCATTTTTTTCCATATTCGGCAGGTCAGACAATTTTTGTTTTGCCTCTTCCGACATCTTAATTTCCGGATAATTTTTCTTAAATAAATCTCTTTCTCTCATAAGTCATTCCTCCCTCGAGTTTTTCTTTTAACATTTTTCTCGCCCTCATCAGGCGGGTCTGAATTGTAGAAACATTCATCTTTAATATATCCGCGATCTCTTTAACGGAGTAATCTTCATAATAGTACAGATCGATCAAAACCCGGTATTTTGCCGGCAGTTCCATCACCGCATCATACAGATCACTCGGTTCTTCCATACTCGTTTGTGTACTGCATTCAATCTGTTCCATCGGCTGTACCCTGCTCTTCCAGACCGAACGGAATAACGTATGACATTCATTTACCGTCACCCGGATAAGCCAGCTTTTCTTGTGTTCCTCAGAAGTAAACGGCTTTTTATGCTGAAATAATTTGATAAATACATTTTGCACCATATCTTCCGCATCCGTTTGATTTCCACAAGCATGCAGCGCAACTCGGTATATGAGATCCGAATACTCATTTACGCTTTGGATATATTCGTTATTGTCCAAATCTGTTTCCCCTTTCTGTTGTATTTGAAAAGCCTTTCACTTATTACACGCTTTTAACTATAAAAATATCTCATATGTGTACAAAAAGAAGAGGTTTTGTCCCTATTTGGTTCAACCTCTTCTCTCTCACATAAATTCGAAATCGTTGCCGTTATCGGATAAAGTTGTCGATCAGTCTCGTCTTTCCAATGTATACAGCGACCGCACAAAGCACTTCTCCGCTGACGGTTTCTACCGGTTTCAGTGTATTCCAGTCTACTAATTCGACATAATCAATCTTCGCCAATGGCTCATTTTCGATAACTTTGCGAATCTCTGCCACTACTTTTGCTGCGTTTTTTTCGCCGGATCTGAGAAGTTCTTCTCCCGCTGTCAAGCCTTTGTGGAGTACCGTTGCGGCCGTTCTTTCTTCTGCGCTCAGATAGGTGTTTCTGGAACTTTTTGCCAGTCCGTCTGCCTCACGCACGATCGGGCAGCCAACGATCTCAAGGTCAAAATTCAGGTCGCGCACCATGCGGCGGATAACCGCTAACTGCTGGGCATCTTTCTGTCCAAAATAGGCGCGGTCCGGCGCAACAATATGGAACAATTTGGAAACCACCGTACATACTCCGCGGAAATGTGTCGGTCTTGTCTTTCCGCAAAGTCCCTTGGTCAGATCGTCCATATCCACATAGGTGCAGAAATCATCAAAGTACATTTCGCTGTCTTCCGGATGGAAAATGACATTTGCACCGGCCTTCTCACAAAGCTCAGCATCGCGGTCAAGATCTCTTGGATAACTTGCCAGATCCTCTGTCGGTCCAAACTGGATCGGATTGACAAATACGCTGACAACCACACGGTCATTTTCAGCAACTGCCTTATCGATCAAACTTTTATGTCCTTCGTGAAGGTAGCCCATCGTAGGTACAAGTCCTACACTAAGTCCCTCTTTTCTCCACTCTTTTACCTGTTTTCTTACTCCGTCTACTGTTGTTATAATTTCCATTTTTCTTCCTCCAATTTGGTTCGGTAACCAGTTAATTTTTTAAGCAGCCGAGAAATTTTTCGGCGTGTTGGTAAGATTTTTTCGGCGTGTTGGCATCACAATTCTTTTTCATAACACAAAAATGTCTGCTCATACAATTCGCATTCACCGACGACATGAAAATGAAATGGTGCGTAAGACCGTATTGCCTTTTGGTTGGCTTTGTTTACAAGAAAATGAATGCTCTTTTTCCCGCGTTTCCGCAGTTCGTCCATTCCAAAACGAATCATTTCGCGGGCAATGCCTCCGTTTTGAAGATCAAGCCGCACCGCAAGCCGCGACAATTCAGCTCCCGGCTGTAATTCCGGGGTCCAACAGGTGAGATTTTCGACATTTTCGTCCTGATCCACTGAAATCGCTGCCAAAATATCGCCATTTCCGTCTTTCATAATAAACAGCGACTCTCGGGAAAGGTCATCCGCAATGTTTTCTGCGCACGGATACCCGTCATCCCAGGCACAAAACGGCTCGCCAAGCTGGGATTTGTATAATTTCAAAATCCTTTCCACATCTTCTTTTTTGGCCTTACCAATATTTCTCATACGATCACCCCTCGCCACACATTTTCATCAATACAGTTTCTCAATGACACTGTCGTCCACTTTGTACGTGTTTTCTTCTGCCGGAAATACGCCATCCTGCACTTCTTTGATATAATTCTGAAATGCTTCCTTCATCACTTCTCCGATGTTTGCATAGCGTTTGACAAATTTTGGTGTGAAATCAGAGAACATTCCAAGCATATCCTGATACACGAGAACCTGTCCATCACAATCTTTTCCGGCTCCGATTCCAATGGTTGGGATATGAAGCTGCTCCGTGATAAGCGCTGCAATCTTCGCCGGCACACCTTCGATCACGACAGCAAATGCACCCGCTTCTTCCACTGCTTTCGCATCTTCCAGAAGTTTTTTTGCTGCTGCCTCGCTCTTTCC
>FR893943.1:16294-20661 GCA_000434115.1 Roseburia sp. CAG:309
TGGACTGTGGGGTCAGACCAATGTGTGCGCATACCGGAATTCCGGCATCTACGATTGCTTTGATCTGCGGACATACTTCCACGCCGCCTTCCAGTTTAACCGCATCGCCGCGTCCTTCCTTCATCAGACGGCCGGCATTGACAAGGGCATCATAAACCGAAGTCTGGTAAGACATAAATGGCATATCGATGACAACCAGCGCATTTTTAGCCCCGCGTGCTACCGCTGCACCGTGATGGATCATGTCTTCCATCGTAACGGAAATCGTGTCCTCGTATCCAAGGATCACATTTCCCAACGAATCACCGACCAATATGCTGTTTACGCCTGCTTCGTCGATCAATTTTGCCGTAGAATAATCATAAGCGGTCAACATTGTCAATTTTTCGCCATTTTCCTTTGCCTGCTGAAATGTTAATACTGTATTTTTCATGCTGTTTTCCTTCTTTCTATAATAGTGTCTCTAATTCCTCATAATTTTCATCCGGATTGCGCAATTTCGCAACTTCCAGAACCTTTTTCCCCACAAGCCGATACAACTGCGCGTCTTCTTCGCCGAGTGCCTGTAAATGTTTGGAAATGACTGACACGTCATTTCGCTCAATCGGTCCGGAAAGCGCCTGCGCCGGTCCTTTTTCAAGCAGCGCATGGATATTTCCGCGCACCAGAGGACCAAGCAGCAATTCGGCTTCTTCTTTCGCCAGTCCGCAGTCTTCCATGCAGTCGAGTCCCATTTGATACAGCCCGATCATAAAATTGCTGACAAGCGAAGCGCTGCAATGATAAAGTACTTTCTTGTCCGAATCGATCTGCAGCACCCGGTTTCCCATTTGCTCAAAAAGCGGACGCATGACAGCAAGGGCTTTGTCGTCGCCTTCCATTGTAAATACTACGTCATTCAATTGTCGGTAACTTGTGGATTTGTCGCTGAACGCACACATAGGATGAATCGAGCAGGCAAATGCCTTTTTTTCGTCGATTCCCTGAAAAACCGCAGATGAATATGAGCCACTAAAATGGCAAATTATTTTGTCCTTTAAATCCTGTTTTTGCAACTCGTTCCATACATTTCCAATTTCCCGATCGGTCGTCGTAATGCACAGAATATCACAATTTTCTGTCATTTCTTGTAAATTTTCAAATGCCTTCGTATCTGTGAAAGTCCCAGCAAATTCCGAGCTTTCGATATGTCGGCTAACGTACCCGGCAACCGGTCTGCCATGTTCTTTCAAATATTTTCCGATCGAACATCCGACTTTTCCCGCGCCGATAAAACCTATCTGCATGTCACCGCCTCCTTACTTCCGTGGTGTGGTGACGCATAATCATCTGATGCAGTTTCCTACGAATACCGCTCATCGTATAGAATAGCACATTGCGAGAAAAAATGCAAATAGATTGTTAATTTTTAAACAATTACATATACCTGCAATTGGATCGAATTGTCATTTTTCTTTTCTCCCCCGTCTATCACTTTCGGTCCAATTAAATAGCTTTTACTTTCTGTATCCGAATTTACATAGTCCGTAAAAGCCACCGGTAACTTTTCATTCGGAAACACCTTTTCCAATTCCTTGGATTTCTTGACTATATACAACTCTCCTTTGTCAAAGAAATATAGTTTTTCATCCAAATCCCCAAAAATCTTCCACATTTGTGCATTTTCTTCCATTTCAAAAGGTGTACTTGATTGCTTTTCAACCTTTCCCTCTGCATAACTATACCGAGTTATTGCCTTCGTTTCCTTTGACAAAGCCCAAATATCGTCTCCATTAAACTGTGCCACCCCGCTAAAAGAGTTTTTCATATCAAACTCAGCTTTTGCTTCGCCTTGACTATTATAATTTACTATTTTTTGCTGTTGCCCAAAATACAACATAAAATCACCGACATCTGTTATCCCAAAGTCGGTCACTCCTGCATTCGCATCTTTTTCATCCATATCATTTGTCCAAAGCATTTTCATTTCCCAGGTTTGAACATCGATCTTCACAACTCCGAATTTGACATAGGTACGCGTCAAACTATCATCGTCTTCATTATTCACTAATTTACACTGTTGCCAAAGAGCAAATAGCGTATCTTCCGATTCCTTATGAATTTTGGTAATATATGCTACATCGTCATCTGAAATTCCAATGTGTTTCTTAATTTCCCCATCCAGTTCTTCTTTGTGCTCCTCCCACACCCCAACTTCACTCATCACACTTCTTTTTAAAACAAAATCATCATTTTCCATTGCCAGACTCAAAACTTGTAATTTATCCTGTAAGTATACACTATCTATATACATCTCCTTGTCACCATCATACGGCAACTCACAACTTTGTATTCTTACCCCGTTATCATTTTGTGTAGCGCTGCTCTCTGTTTTTATGCTTTCCTCCAGAGTTCGTCCACATCCACACAAAATAATACCCATTATGGCAATTGCCAAAAAAACTTTTTTCATAGCCGTTTCCTTTCGTTTATAATGTTTTTTTCACAAAAACTTATCTCAATACCATACCATTTTTTGCCAAAAAGCAACATAAAATCATGTCAAATTATCTTTCATACAGCCTTACGTAAACTATAAAATCTATCCTTTGCATACCAAGTTTGATACGAAAGAAGAGATTTTATAATTTATGCAGACTTCTTATTTATTAGATTGTTGATTTTTTTGCAGTTCCTCAATCAAAGCATAGGCTTTTGCAAGTTCATCCTCTTTTTCCCGGATGATGCTCCTTGCTTCATCCAAATCCTTCTGCATTTCGTCAACCATATATTCAGCGGTATTGTGGTCCAGTTGGGCTAATTCTTTGGAATACATGTTCATCACCTTCTCCGTGTTTTGGCAGAGCTGGAAAATGTCTTCGTACATTTCCTTAAACATTGGAAATTTCCGGATAAGATCATAAATCTGCTCCGGGTCATCTGTGCTTAAAAAAGTAAGCCAAGCTTCCAACTCTGTGTTGATATCTTTATTTTCCATGGTTTTATGGAAAATGTCAAGGGGTACAAACAAAAAAGCGACACAAAACAACTTACCTCATTTCGTATCGCCTTATTTCTCTTCTATTTTACACGGTAACTTTCCACCGGTCCGAGAGGCAGCTAATTTCTCCATTATTTTCCAAACCATTTTTTCCAAAATTCAAGCCATGTATAAGCCGAATAGGTCATCATTCCCCACCTCACTTTCGTTTGTTCTTTACCCTAAATCCTAATAGGATTGCTCCATGGCGATTTGGAATCTTCATCTCTGGTTCGAAATTGTACATAGTATTTCTTTCCCTTTTTCAGATTTTTAATTGTAAAACTTCCTTTCCAAAGATTGTCACACCAAAGCGTTTTTGCTTTTTTCATTCCTTTATCCTCGGAGTAACGAATCTGAGCTGTCCTGCTATAGAAATAATCATATTTTTTCTCTATAGAATAAGAAAATCTTCTGGTGGTAGCATTCATTTTCTTAACCTTGTATCGAATCCAGATTGGCATTAATGTAATATTTCCCCGCAGATCACATAGATCACTCAGCCAATAATATCCATTATCACTCCATCCATAGAAAAAATATCCTTTTCGCTTTCCTTTTGTCGGCAGGTATTTATCCTCTGCATATCGGTAAGTTTTCGGAAGTTTTCCCTCAAACGTTCCTTTCAAATCTTTGTACTTTACCTTAAACAGCCGTCCTTTACATTTTGCTGTCTTTCCGGGAGAAATCGTTGTAACTTTCTTCCCCTCCTGATACCAAGTCAGATCTTTATCTAATTTTCCAAGCGGTATGGAGCTTTCCGAATGATTTATAATCACTTTCAGAAAGCGGTCATCTTTAAATGCATTTTTTGCTATCTTGGGTGCACCCCCTTGAAACTCAACTTCTTTTAAAGAAAGGCATCCTTCAAAAGCACTTTTTGATATCTTTTTTAGATTTTTACCAAAAGTCACTTTCTCCAAGTGTGTAAAGCCTTCAAATGCACACTCCCCTACTTCTTCGACATTTTTTAAATTTAATTCCTTTAATCTGCCACCGGAATTAAAAGCAGATTCACCAATCTTTTTTACGGAATCACCAAGCTCCAATTTTTCGATATAAGCATCACTAAATGCGGATTGTTCAATTTCAACCACATCAGGACCTATGCTTACATTTCCAAGCCACTTAAACGCAAATATGTTTTTACCGATTGAAGTAATCCCTTTTTCTATTACCAGATTCACCCCAATCTGCCCTTCATCAAAATACCTACGCCATGGATTGGAAGTTATTTTTCCCTTTCCAGATATCGTTAACGTAAACGTATCTTCATCATAATTCCAGTAAACGTCTTCTCCGCATTTACCGCTCGTCACATCTGGCTTTGCATAGGATTCTTTTGCAG
>FR893943.1:20829-21394 GCA_000434115.1 Roseburia sp. CAG:309
GTTTTAAACTGAAGTAGCTTTTTATTTGTAAAAGATACCTTTTTCTTTTCCACTAATTTTTGTTTAATCTTATTATCAAACGCAAATGTAGATACCTGGACTGCCGAATCAGATTTTCTTCGTTTCCAGATAACAATCCGGCTATCATCTTTTAAACCTATATCTACCCGATTCAGTCTGCCAAATTTAGCTCGCTTTTTATTAGAATACGTAACTCCAACCAATCTTCCACAATTCTTTACATCTGTTTTCTTTCCGGCATTATATTTTATGCATGCAATTTGTGTACAAAAATATGGAATAACCTGACTTAATTTTTTATTCTGTTTTTTAGCAGTTTGTTTTGCTTTCTTTAATTCATCAGCAGTAAGTTTATACGTTTTTCCAGTTAATAAGAAATATTCTTTTCCTTTATAAACAAACTTAAACCTTTCATAAATCAATCTCCTTTGTTTTGAATTTTTATTCATGATATCATTCATTTACATATTATTACAACTCATTTGCGACAAACGGTCGTTTTTTGCGACGAACGGTCGGAGATAGATAGTGGCTTTGGTCTGGG
>FR893944.1:0-166 GCA_000434115.1 Roseburia sp. CAG:309
ATGGTCGGTGAAGTTCTGGATGTTATGAAAAATCTTGCCAAAGAAGGGATGACGATGGTCGTCGTAACCCACGAAATGGGATTTGCAAAAGAAGTTGCCAATCGTGTACTGTTTATGGCAGACGGTGTGATCTTAGAAGAAGGCACGCCGGAAGAAATCTTCGAAC
>FR893944.1:295-28034 GCA_000434115.1 Roseburia sp. CAG:309
GCCTTTTTATATTAAGTATTCGATAATTCTGTTTTAGAACAATCCGGTGATCTGTCCATTGTCATTGACATCAATGCACTCTGCTGCTGGAACTTTTGGAAGTCCAGGCATAGTCATAACCGTTCCGGTAATTGCCACAACAAATCCGGCACCTGCCGATACGTAAATCTCACGGATATGGATCGTAAAGTCTTTCGGACGACCAAGCAGCGTTGGATCATCGGAAAGCGAATATTGATTTTTCGCCATGCAGACCGGCATATTGCCAAATCCTAATTTTTCCAGTCTAGCCAGTTCTTTTTCTACCTCTTTATCATAAACCACATCTTTTGCTCCATAAATCTCTTTGGCAATCGTCTCTATTTTTTCCGTCAGAGATCTGGAATCTTCATACAGGCAGTGGAAATTGCTTTCTTTGTTTTCAATGGTATCGATCACTTTATTTGCCAGTTCAATACCGCCTTCGCCGCCTTTTTCCCATACTTGTGACAATGCAAATTCGCAGCCTCTCTCTTCGCAGAATTCTTTTACATAATTCAATTCCGCTTCGGTATCGGTCACAAACTGGTTCAATGTCACGACACAAGGCACGCCGTACTTGGATACATTTTCAATGTGCTTTTCAAGATTCACAATCCCTTTTTTCAAAGCCTCTAAGTTTTCTGCACCAAGATCTTCTTTCTTTACGCCGCCATTGTATTTGAGGGCACGCACGGTAGCGACAAGAACTACAGCATCCGGTTTCAGACCAGCCATACGGCATTTGATATCAAAGAATTTTTCAGCTCCGAGGTCTGCTCCAAATCCGGCTTCCGTGATTGTGTAATCTGCTAATTTAAGGGCTGTTTTCGTTGCTCTTACACTATTGCAGCCATGCGCGATATTAGCAAACGGACCGCCGTGTACGAGTGCCGGTGTGTGCTCCAGTGTCTGGATCAGGTTTGGCTTCAATGCTTCTTTTAACAGAGCAGCCATTGCCCCAACTGCGTTGATCTCTTTCGCTGTTACCGGTTCCCCATCATAATTATAGGCAACGATAATACGTCCAAGACGTTCTTTCAGATCTTTCATATTGTCAGCCAGACAAAGGATTGCCATGATCTCGGAAGCTACTGTGATGATAAAATGATCTTCACGGGTTACTCCATCTACTTTTCTTCCCAGTCCAACGGTAATATTACGAAGAACACGGTCATTCATATCGACGCAGCGTTTCCACACAATCTGCTTTGGATCGATGCGAAGAGCATTTCCTTGCTGGATATGATTGTCAAGCATTGCTGCCAGAAGGTTGTTGGCAGAGGTAATGGCATGAAAATCTCCGGTAAAATGAAGATTCAGTTCATCCATTGGTACGACCTGCGCATAGCCACCGCCTGCGGCACCGCCTTTTAATCCAAAACACGGTCCAAGAGATGGTTCGCGAAGAGCAATGATGGCTTTCTTTCCAATTTTATCCATTGCCTGACCGAGACCTACGGTCGTTGTTGTCTTTCCCTCTCCTGCCGGTGTCGGATTGATTGCTGTTACGAGGATCAATTTTCCATCCGGGCGGTCTTTGATCTGATCCCAAAGATCATCGGTAATCTTTGCTTTATATTTTCCGTAAAGATCCAGATCATCCATAGTAATATCTAATTTTTCAGCTACTTGTTGAATCGGAAGCAGATCTGCCTCCATAGCGATTTCAATATCTGATTTCATTTCAACTTCCTCCTAAAAGAATCGTGTATTTAATAAGTATAACATAATATTTATTCAGCGGAAAGTATTTTCTGTATTTCTTTCATATAATTTGCTACAATGTCCAGTTCCGGGCAGCACCGGTAAAGCATTCGTGTACCGGCGACATCCTCAATCTCACTGAAAACAGGGGTTCCGTCTTCCTCAAAAATAAAATCAATCCCTGCCATGCCAAAGGAAAATTTTTTCAAAATGGCTTCGACCTCTTTTTGCGGAATCTGATCTTGGGAAACCGCCTCCACTTTGCCGCCGCGTGAAAAATTAGCGCGGAAATCTTCGTCAGAATGCCGCAGTATGGCAGCATAAATCTGATCTTTCAAAACATAGACACGCATATCCCGGCTCTCTTTTCCGACAGGAAGCATAGGCTGGATAACATAATCCGTCTCTCTCAGTGCCCTTTTCAGTTTGATAGCTTCGTTTTGGAACGAATAGACTTCGCTTCCACCGTGTCCATCTGCGGTCTTAATAACAAAATCTTTGGCAGAACCGATTCTTGCTTTTTCCTGCTCCTTAAATTTGGAAGAAAAATCCATATTTTCTAATAAATACTGTCTGACTTCTTCCACAGAACAATCTAAAATTTCATTTACCTTGTCACTATTGCAGGTAACCGTCGGAGTGCAGAACACCGTATCTTTCAAATACTCTCGTGTCTTTCCTTTGTGATTACAGATCCCACTGACAAACGAGGAATTCCATACAGGAATCTTCCGGTTTTCAAATTCGGCATTGATCGCTGGACAAATCGCACGGACAAGAACTGCACATGGCCTTATTCCTTTTTTCAGCAGCGAAAGATATTCGGTATCAAGAACCGCTTTTACCGCAATGTTATAAGGCTTTCCTCGTTCGGCAAACATTTCGACAAATGTAGAATTTCGATCAAGACCTGCCTTGTCATAAATCATCCATAATTCATTCGACATGCGGCTGTTCTCCTTGTTTCTTTATGTATTGTAGAATATACCAGGCAGTATTTACCCCCGTACAATCCAAAAGATTTTTAAAATGCGCATTGGAATTTACTTCGCATACAAGATAGCCGTCCGATCCGAACAGTAGATCAACACCGGCAAAATCACATTTCACAGCGCGGCATGCTTTTACAGCAAGCGTGACAGCTTCTTGATCCGGCTGATAGGCTTTCATTGTGCCGCCGTTGGAAATATTGGCACGAAAATCGGTTTCTGAGGTTCGCTCCATCGCGGCAACCACTTCGTCTCCGACAACCTGTAGACGGATATCACGGCCACTGCTCTCCCGGATAAACTGCTGATATAAAAACGGAACGGTTTCCAGTTTTTTTGTTAAAGCACATAACTCTTTATGATCTTTTGCCAGATACACTTGCTGTCCGAAAGATCCAAATGCTTCTTTTACAATAATTGGAAAATGTAATTTGCTTTGAATCTGCGATAGAAAATCCAATTGTGGAAAACCAATATTTTCATAGGTCATTGGTGCCGGGAAAGTCAACGGCTGCGGCAGACCATGCATCGAAAGTGCCAATGCGGTCTTCCGCTTGTCATCGCAGATTTCAATCCCTTCCGCCGGATTGTATACCGGAATGCCACATGTAGCAAAGTATTTTGCTAAAAGGATATCTTTGTCCCAAAAGAGAACAAAATCCGGCTTTTTTTCCGTTGACAGTTCAAACATTCCCAAGAAACATTCACTGTTCGTTTTCACGAAAAGATCTATATTATGCTCTTTGGCTGCCTCCATAAAAAGATCCGTTAATTCGGAAAACTTAGACGTATATAAAAAGCCGTTTACAATGATCCAGCCATACATAATTTAGCCCTCTTCCTCAAGATAATTTTCAAACTGTTCCATTGACATCAATATCACACGAGGTTTGGTGCCTTCTTCCGGTCCTACGACACCGGCATCGGAAAGCTGATCCATAATTCTTGCGGCACGATTAAAGCCGATGCGGAACACACGCTGTAACATACCGATAGAAGCTTTGTCTTTTTCGATAATAAATCTGGCAGCTTCGACAAATAATTCATCGCGTTCCGGGCCACTTACGACAGCACCGGAGGCTCCCGTGGATTTTGTGCCGACCGGATTTTCTTCGATATGTTTGCTGATTTCCTCATTGTAAGCCGGGCCATTCATATGTTCTTTCAGGAACGCAACGACTTGATCACGTTCTTCGTCAGAGACGAACGCTCCCTGTACACGGACCGGCTTTGGATAATCCTGTGGAGCAAACAACATATCACCATTTCCCAGCAGTTTTTCTGCTCCGGAACCATCGATAATTGTCCGCGAATCAATCGCGGAGGATACAGAAAGGGCAATACGTGATGGGATATTTGCCTTGATCAGTCCGGTGATAACATTGACGGACGGACGCTGCGTAGCAAGTACCAGATGGATTCCCGCTGCACGGGCAAGCTGTGCAAGACGACAAACGGCATCTTCCACTTCATTGGAGGCAACCATCATAAGATCGGCAAACTCGTCAACCACAATGACGATCTGGCACATCTTTTCATACGTATTATCCTCATTGTGCTTCAAACCGGCGATCTTTTTATTATAACTCTTGATATCGCGGACACCAAGTGCAGCAAATTTTTCATAACGAACCGTCATTTCCTGAACTGCCCAGTTTAATGCGGCAGATGCCTTTTTCGGATCCGTCACGACAGGGATCAGCATATGCGGAATATCGGCATACGCCGTCAATTCAACCATTTTCGGGTCAACCATGATAAATTTGACATCATTTGGGTTTGCCTTATATAAGATACTCATGATCAGTGTATTGATACATACTGATTTACCGGAACCCGTAGCTCCGGCAATGAGCATATGCGGCATTTTTGCGATATCGGTCACAATCGTCTTTCCACCGATGTCTTTTCCGACAGCAAATGTCACATTGGATTTTGCATTGATAAATTCCGGACTTTCCAGAAGTTCACGCAAAGTAACCGTGTTTCTTTTGGCGTTTGGAACTTCAATTCCGACTGCTGCTTTTCCCGGGATCGGTGCTTCGATTCGGATATCGGAGGCCGCCAGACTGAGTTTGATATCGTCTGCCAGACGGGTAATACTGTTTACTTTAACCCCCTGCTCAGGAACCAGTTCATACCGGGTGACACTAGGGCCACAGCTGACATCTCCCATTTTTACTTTAACCCCAAAACTGTCAAGGGTATCCTGAAGTTTTTTCGCTGTTTGCAGCAAATCCCGGTCGCTTTGTCCATTGCTTCCCTTCTTTGGCTTGGAAAGCAGATCAAGCGATGGAAATTTATATTCGGAATCCTGCGAAGGTGCTGACGGCGGCTTGAGATTCGATTTCACTTCCGCTTTTTTTGAATCTGCCGAAATGGTTTCCTGTTTTTCCGGTTTTGGAAGTTCTTTTTTCACAGCAGAGGATTCTTTTCGCTCTGTTTTTTCCGGGTTTTCCGTTTTTGATTTTCCAAATTTTGTCTCTAGTTCTTCTTTGTAAACGGTAGGCTCCTGCTGTCCCTCTCGAATAATTGAGATTTCCCGAATGTTCTCTTTGGCAGATTTTTCCTCTTTTACCGGCATCTCCTTAGAAGATTTCTCTGTCGTTTTTTGCGGCTCGGAAAGTTCTTTCATTTTTCCCTTATCTGCTTTCTTACGACGTTTTCTGTCTGCAAAAGTATGGGTCTGCATGGTACGCTCATGGTCTTCCTGATAACGGATATCCGGTTCTTCATATTCGATATATTCTTCCTGGTCTTCTTTATGTTCCACATACAATTCGCGGATTGCTGAAAAAATAAGTTTTCTCGTCGTTAGCATGACAAAAAGAAGGGTCAGTCCTAAAATGATAATGATCGCCCCGGCTCTTCCCAGCAGTGTCCCCAGTAATGTCGAAAGAATCCCGCCGATAAATCCACCGCCGATATGCTCGGAACTGGATTCTTTAAAAATGTCGATCAGGTTTGAGATATCGGGATCGATCACCCACTGAAAGATCGCACATAAACATATGTAAAGGAGGGCAAGATAAATGATCTTGCGCCGCACTTCCGGATTTTCGGGATTGGAGATAAAGAAACCGCTTCCAATCGGAAATGCCAGTGGAAAGATATAAGCGGTGATTCCAAATAATCCGAACAAAAGACTTCCAATCAGATTTCCTACCGGTCCGCACATTCCAAATAAACTAAGCAGTGCCAGTAAGGAAAATATAATGATCGCAAGCAATGTGATTTCTTTTGCTAATGGAGAACTTGTTTGTTTTGAATTTTGTCTTTTCTTTTTTGTTTTTGAATTTTTTGTCTTTGACGCCATACTCTTTCAAACCTCGCTTTGTTTTCTGGGGGTACTTATTGCGGACCCTTTTTCAAGAAATCCATCACGTCGGAAAGCGTTCCTACTTTGTCTACAAGCCCCTCTTTCACGGCCTGCTCACCGACAAGGAGCGTTCCCAGATCTTTGGCAAACATGGAAGTGTTCATCATCAACTCTTCCACATGGGTTTTGCTGATTCCCCGTTTTCGGACGATAAAATCAACGATTCTCGCCTGAATTTTTTCAAATTGATCATAGCTCTGCGGTGCCCCAAGGATCATGCCGCTCATCCTCACCGGATGAAGGATCATCGTCGCACTCGGTACGATACAGGAAAAATCTGTCGCTACCGCAAGGGGAACTCCGATCGAATGACTGTCTCCTATGATAAAAGACGCCGTTGGAGTTTTTAATCCGCTGATCATCTCGGCAAGTGCCAGTCCACAGGAAACGTCACCGCCAATCGTATTAAGAATAAATAATATCCCTTGAATCTCACTATTTTCATCATAAGCCGCTAACATAGGCAGCAAATGTTCATATTTTGTCGTTTTGGCAGTTCCGGAACTGCCCTCATGTCCTTCAATCTCTCCAATGATCGTAATGATCTCAATGCCTCCGATGCGGCATTCTCCAAATTCTTTGATCTGATCCGTATTCATATGTCATAACCTCCTGTTAAGAAGTAGTATGACAGTTTTTTGCAGATCCTATACGTCATTTTGGAGAAAGGATGTATATAAGGCCGGTTTACGATCCTTTGCTATCGGAAAATCTTTTTTCCAGCACCGGACACGGTCAGGTTCTATCTCTATCATAAGGCATTCATCTCCATAAGAGGTCGCTTTGTAAGCGACAGAAAGCCGTCTGCCATCATAATCGTACGCAGCACTGGAAGCCTCATAATCGAGCGACACATCCCTGCCAATCCGGTTGACACCCAACAGATATGACTGCGTCTCTACTGCTCTTGCCGGAAGCAGGGCATTCCAATGTGCGACACGCCCTTTCGGCCAGTTTGCGATCACAGCAATCGCATCACAATTCCGCATAGCCTGATAAAGTTCCGGAAACCGCAGATCATAGCAGATGGATAACCCCAGAGTTACGCCATCGACGGAAACGGTAACCAAACGGTCACCTCCGCAATAATGCCGGTTTTCCTCTCCGTAGGAGAACGGATGAATTTTCACGTAATCTCCAAGAAGTTTTCCGGTATCTACGACTGCCATATGATTTTTCGCAAGACCGTCTTTTTCTCCTTTTTCGATATAGCCAAAACCGATCGCGATGGCATATTCTTTTGACCGTTGTTTAAAAAAACTCACTGTCTCGGAAGCTTCGCCCGCCGGCTCACCGTATTCCTGCGGATTCATCGTAAATCCGGTCAGTGTCATCTCCGGAAAAAGGATAAGGCGAGCCCCGCATTTCGAAGCTCGCTTTATCAATTCCAAACACTTATCCCGATTTACAGACTTATCTTCCCAGGTAATGTCCATATTGGTAAGTGCAATCTTCACTCTGTTCTCATCTCCAGGATTTATTGTTTCACATCTTTCATGCTGAAAGAAATTCTTCCCATCTTGTCTTTTCCAAGACATACGACTTTAACTTTGTCACCTAACGTAAGTTCGTCTTCCACATGATTGATTCTTCTCTGACAAATATTGGAAATATGAACCATTCCCTCTTTTCCCGGAGCAAATTCGATGAATGCACCGAAATCTTTGATGCTTACGACGGTTCCTTCCAAGATCTGTCCTTTTTCAAAGTCAGATACGATGATCTGGATCAGGCGGATGGCTTCATCCATCATTGCTTTGTCAGTACCGCATACAGAAACTGCTCCGTCATCGGTAATATCAATCTTCACGCCGGTACGCTCGATCAATGTGTTGATCGTCTTACCACGCTGTCCGACTACTTCTCCGATCTTCGCAGGATCAATCATGATCTGTTTGATCTTCGGAGCGTATTCATTTACTTCTTTTCTAGGTTCAGCGATTGCTTTGCTCATAACTTCGTCGAGGATATATGTTCTTGCTTCTTTCGTACGGCGGATCGCGCCTTCTACGATCTCACGAGTCAGACCGTGGATCTTAATATCCATCTGAATGGCTGTAATACCTTTGTGTGTTCCGGCAACTTTAAAGTCCATATCGCCAAAGAAGTCTTCCAGTCCCTGGATATCGGTAAGGATCAGATAATCGTCATCGGTCTCTCCGGTAACAAGTCCTACGGAAATACCGGCAACAGGTGCTTTGATCGGTACGCCGGCAGCCATCAGTGACAATGTGGAAGCACAGATACTTCCCTGAGAAGTAGAACCATTGGATTCCATGATCTCAGATACCGTACGGATGGTATATGGGAATTCCTCTTCGGAAGGAATTACCGGAAGCAGGGCACGCTCTGCCAAAGCTCCATGTCCGATCTCACGACGTCCCGGACCTCTGCTTGGACGGGTTTCACCAACCGAATAGGATGGGAAATTATAGTGATGAATGTATCTCTTAGAAGTTACATTTTCATCCAAGCCATCAATTTTCTGTTTTTCCGAAAGAGGCGCCAGTGTTGTAACATTGAGAACCTGTGTCTGTCCTCTCTGGAACAGACCGGAGCCATGAACGGTAGGAAGTACATCGACTTCTGCGGACAATGGACGGATCTGTGTTACTTCACGGCCATCCGGACGTTTGTGGTCTTTGAGGATCATCTTACGTACGGTCTTTTTCTGGAATTTATATACTGCTTCGTCAATCAGAGCAAACCAATCCGGATGCTCTTCTTCATAGCGTTCTTCCAATTTGTCTTTGATCTGACGGATATTTTCTTCACGAACCTGTTTTACATCGGTAAATACCGCTTCTTCCATCGCTTCCGGTGTAACGAAGTTGACCATATCTTCAAACATGTCTTCCGGAATATCGAAATGTTCATATTCGTGTTTTTCTTTTCCACATTCTGCTACGATCTTATCGAAAAATTCGATGATCTGTCCGTTGACTTCGTGTGCTTTATAAATTGCCTCGATCATTTTGTCTTCCGGCACTTCATTGGCACCGGCCTCGATCATGATAACTTTTTCTCTGGTAGAAGCCACGGTAAGAGCAAGGTCAGAAACCTGTCTCTGTGCGGAAGTTGGGTTGATTACAAGTTCTCCATCTACGAGACCAATCTGTGTTGCTGCCGTCGGTCCGTCAAATGGAATATCAGAAATGCAGGTTGCCAAAGCAGAACCAAGCATTGCCGTAAGTTCCGGGCTGCAGTCCTGATCTACACACATAACGAGGTTTTCCAGTGTTACATCGTTACGGTAATCTTTTGGGAACAACGGACGCATCGGTCTGTCGATAACGCGGTCTGTAAGGATCGCATTGTCCGAAGGTTTTCCCTCTCTACGAGTAAATCCTCCCGGAATCTTTCCTACAGAATACATCTTTTCGCTATATTCTACGCTAAGTGGGAAGAAATCAATTCCCTCTCTTGGCTTCTCCGATGCGGTTGCTGTGGAAAGCACAACGGTGTTTCCATAATGCATCAAAGCTGCACCATTTGCCTGTGCGGCAACTCGTCCGATATCTACGGAAAGAGTACGTCCGCCAAGTTCCATTGAAAATGTCTTGTACATACTTATAGTCTCCTTTATTTATCATTTTACAGAGCGTCCGAAACAACTGAAAAACCTACTTACCCTGCAATAAATCGGCTTTTCAGAAGTCTCGGATAATGCCCTTTTTTAATGCACACACTTCATTATAACATTTGTCACCAAGCGTAGCTTGATGACCTGCGTGTGTATCAACACACTTCATTATATCATATCTTTGGTATAAAGCAAACCTCTTTTTATATCATTTTTTTGATCGGATAACTGATGTCTTCTCCATCCCACATAAGCACCTCATCATGAAAATACGGAACACGCATCAGCCCGGCTCCGAAAAGGTAGGCACGGTCGCGCTCTGCAATCTCATCCAGACGCATCCATTTAGCTCCGATGATAGACTGTTCATTCGCAGGAAGTTCGGGATCAATTCCCTTTTGCGCCACGGCATCTTCCGGAATTTCAACCAAAAAGGTAAATACCCGGCTTTCCAAATCCGGTTTGTATTCTACCGTCAACGGACGGATTAAGGTTCCCTTCACCTGACACTCCTCTTCCAATTCACGAAGTGCTGCCTGCTCCGGCGTCTCATTCTCTTCAATCCCGCCGCCCGGCAGATTAAAGAAATCTCTTCCAAACAGCTGGTGTTCTACCAATAAGATGCGGTTGCCACGGATCACCATGGACTGACTTCGATCTCTCTTCATAATTTATCCTCCACATAGTCAAAAATGATACTACTGATATCGGGTAAAAGCATATCAGCAGTACCATTTCATTCAGCTCATAATGAGCAGCATCATTATTTACGAATTCCAAGTTTTGCGATCAACGCACGATAACCTTCCAAGTCATTCTTTTTGAGATAGTCAAGAAGACCACGTCTCTTACCAACCATCTTCAAAAGACCGCGGCGGGAATGATGATCTTTTTTGTTCTCTTTCAAATGCTCTGTCAAAACATTGATTCTCTCTGTAAGAAGGGCAACCTGAACCTCAGGTGATCCTGTGTCGCTTGGTGTTCTTCCATACTCTTTAATGATTTCTGCTTTTCTTTCTGTTGTCATCATGATCGATGTACCTCCATAAAATTTTTAAAAGCCAAGTACCAAGAACGGGTTGGAGTGTTCCACGCTCTGAGTATTGGTTGTCTAACGGAATCAGTTTAACACAATTTAACTTTTTTGTAAAGTTTTTTTCAAAATATAATTGTATTTTTTAAAATATTTTGTATAATAGAAAGCGTACTACAAGATTTACAAAATATCAACAATAAAGGAAGTTTTTTATGTTAGGAAAATGGTCACGGAAACTTGGTCCTTCCCGGTTGATCGCACTGAGTTTTGTTATTTTGATACTTACCGGTACCTTTTTATTGTGTCTGCCGGTCTCCGCGCGGGATGGTAATTTTACGTCCCCACTGGATGCTCTTTTCACAGCAACAAGTGCTACCTGTGTAACGGGACTTATTGTTGCAGATACGTTTACCAAATGGTCCTTGTTCGGGCAGATTGTCATTCTCATCCTGATTCAGATCGGAGGCATCGGACTCATGTCCTTTATCTCCATGTTTTTCATATTTATGAAACGAAAATTGTCGCTTCATGAGCGCATGCTTTTGATGCAGGCTGCCGGAAATACACAGTTGAGCGGTATGGTAAAACTGGTTCGGCGTATTGTATCCGGTACGTTTTTGATTGAGGGATGTGGCGCTCTTCTGCTTGCACTCCGTTTTATCCCACGCATGGGATTTGGTCAGGGATTATACTATGCCATATTTCACGCAGTATCTGCTTTTTGCAATGCCGGTTTTGATCTGATGGGACGATACGAAGCCTTCTCTTCATTGACGGGGTATGCTTCCGATGTCCTCGTAAATATCACGGTAATGCTTTTGATTATCATCGGAGGGATCGGATTTTTAGTATGGGATGATATTTTGAAATACCGCCTGTCTTTTAAGAATTATTCCCTTCATTCAAAGATCGTTCTTGTGACAACACCGGTTTTATTAGTTGGCGGAGCCTTCGGCTATTTTGTATTTGAGCAGAATTATACCCTTCAGGGAAATGGCATCGGCGAACAGATCCTAAAATCGTTTTTCGCCTCGACGACAATGCGTACGGCCGGTTTTAATACGATTGATTATGCCAGCATGTCGCCTTCTGCCTCCCTTCTATCTGACGTTTTGATGATGATCGGCGGAAGTCCCGGTTCGACTGCCGGTGGAATGAAGATCACGACGATCACGCTTGTGTTTCTCTCGATGGTTTCGATGCTTCGTGGACAATCGGACACCGTAATCGGCAAACGACGGGTGAGCACAATTTTGATCAAACAGGCGGCCGTTATCATTTTGGTGTATGCTGTTTACATTCTGGCAGGAACTATGCTTATCTGCCACATTGAAGGACTGCCGATGTCTAATGTGCTTTTTGAAGTCATTTCGGCTGTCTGCACCGTTGGCGTAACAACAGGGATTACCCCGCATCTGTGCGCCATGTCACATATTATTTTGATCATTTTAATGTATGGTGGACGAATTGGCGGATTTACATTGATGCTCATCCTCGGAAAGCAAAACAAGCAGCCGCCGCTTCGAAGACCAAAAGAAAATATATTGATTGGATAAAGGAGATTATTATGAAGTCAATTCTTATTATTGGAATGGGAATGCTGGGACAATGTCTGGCAGCCCGTATGCAGGAACTTGGAAACGATGTTATGGTGATTGACCGCGACGAAGATAAAATCCAGGAATTATCAACGGTTTTCCCGGATGCCCTGTCCGGCGACTGTACCAATCCGGCGGTTTTAAAATCCATCGGTGTCAACAATTTTGACTACTGTTTTGTCGCGATCGGTGAAGATTTTTATGCGTCACTGGAAATCACTTCCATATTAAAAGAACAGGGTGCGCGGTGTGTCATTTCTAAAGCAAAGCGAAAACGACAGGCAGATTTTTTAAAAAAGATCGGAGCCGATGAAGTCTTCTTCCCGGAAAAAGAAATTGCTGAAAAACTGGCAGTACGTTACAATGCGACAAATATATTTGACTATATCGAATTAACATCGGACTGCTCCATCTTTGAAATTCCGATCATCCCTTCGTGGGCAGGGAAAAGCATACTGGAAATTAATGTAAGGCAGAAATATAAAGTCAATATTATTGCAATAAAAAACGGCACGGTCATTGACCCGATGCCGGCAGGCAATTATGTATTTGGATCCGATGATCATATCGTCGTCATAGGAAAATCCACCGATGTCTTTCAATTATCTTCGCAGACAACGGTGGCTCCGAATTCTTATAACTGATCCCGGTCGATCTTTCTGCCGTCACGCCAGATGCGCTCAAGGTCATAAAACAAGCGGTCTTCCGGCGAAAACACATGGACGATAACATCTTTATAGTCCATCAGGATCCAAGTGGAATTTTTATTTCCTTCGATCCGTTCATTATGAATGCCATTCTGGTGCATACGCATCTCTACATTGTCGGATAAAGCAGCGATCTGATTGCTGTTTTTTCCGTTGGCAATGATCAGATAATCCGCGATCACGGAAATTTCGTCAATCTGTATGATCCGAATGTCTTCTCCTAATTTTTCATCCAACGCATCATACGCAATACGTGCCATTTCTTTTGATGTCATAGTGTTATTCCTTTCTGATACCATTCATACGTTTCCAGTGAAATCGTATCAATGGGCTGATTTTGTTCCCGAAGATAAGAAATTCCGTTTTCCAATGCAAAGCGCATTCCATTATCCAGATTTTGGAAACAGGCAGTCCGGACTTCCTGAAGCGAATGTGGTTTGCAGTCCATCGCACGCCCGGGTTCAATATAATCGGCAAGATAAATAATCTTTTCCAATACTGTCATATTGGGGTGCCCTGTCGTATGATAACGGATCGCGGATAAAATTTCTTCATCCTCTACCTGATACTTTGTTTTCGCATAAAAAGCCCCTAATTTTCCATGAATGAGAGCGGGATTGAGCCGTTCCATCTCCGTCAAAGAAATCCCGGCTTCTTCACAAAGCATAATCTGCTCTTCTTTTTCATAAAATTTCGCACAATCATGTAAAAGCCCGGCAAGAAATGCTTTTTCCTCATCTGCATTATGAACAGCAGCAAGATTTGCCGCGGTGTATGCCACACCTAATGTATGGCGAAACCGTTTGGGGCGCAGGGTGGCTTTTAAATAACTTAAAATCTTTGGTGTTGTAACTTTTTTCTTAAAAAGCGGTTTTTCATAGCCATACAAATTATGGAAACGGATATATTTCATTACCGCATCCGGAATTCGATAATCGACAGACTTTCCTTTTTGCAGCTGCGCACGCAGTTCACTGGAAGAAATATCGATCAGCGGCATCTTGATAAAGGAAATCTTTGCCTTATATGTTTCCCTTAACTCTTCCGCTTTTTCTTTCAGCTGTTTTCCTGTTTCATCTTCCCTGTCAGCTGCCAGAATATGGCAATGTTTCATCACAAATGCCGGCTTATGCCACGTTTCGATCTCGCGCAGGGAATCACCGCCCAAAATAAAATAGATCTCGCAATTCGGCTTTTCTTTTTCGATGATTTCCAGCGTATCACTTGTATACGTGGTTCCCTCGCGGTGAAGCTCCAGATCTGAAAATACAAACTTCGGATTTCCGTCAATTGCATGACAGATCATGCGGCTCCGATGTTCGGCTGAAACAATATCCGTCCCCTTTTTATGCGGTGGATTTTTCGATGGCATAAACCAGACTTCATCCAGTTCAAACTGCCTCGCAGCTTCCTCTGCCATCAGCAAATGTACATTATGAATGGGATTAAATGTCCCTCCCATAATACCAATCTTCATCATTTATCACGCTTTCTTTGATGGTTTTGGAAGTTCAATCTTTTTATTGTCTTTGGATTCACGGTAAAGCACAACCTTCTTTCCGATCACCTGTACCACTTCTGAGCGGGTACGTTCCGCAATTACCTGTGCGATCTCTTTCGGATCATCAAAATTGTTTTTTAAGATGTGCATTTTGATCAATTCTCTTGCTTCCAATGCCTCATCGACTGCGGATATCAATTCCGGCGTTACCGAAGATTTTCCAATCTGTAAGATCGGTGTAATTTTCATTGCCAGACTTTTCAAATAAGCTCTCTGCTTGCTTGTCATCGTATTTCCTCATTTCTATTTGTAATATTCAAAACTCCATCCGTAGATCTCTACGGTGTCACCATCTTCGATTCCAAGGGCCTCCAGTTCTTCCAGCATTCCGTTATTTTTAAGGAATTTCTGGAAAAATTCAAATCCTTTTTCTGAATCTAGGTTTGTATATCCTAACATACGTTCCACACGCGGTCCATCGATATGATATACGCCTTCTTCTTTCTCGTCCGCATACACATTGTATGGTTCGTTCTGGAAATCCGGTTCTTCTATCATATATTCTTTCTCAAAGACAACTTTTTCTTCTTTGATCTCATCCAGCATACCTTTGACGTAATACAAAAGTTCTTTTACGCCCTTTCCGGTTACGGCAGAAATTGGAAATACTTTAATTCCTTTCGGCTCAAATTCCTCTTTGAGTAATGTCAGAACCGTCTCTTCCTCATCTCCGTAAAAGCAGTCGATCTTATTGGCTGCGATAACCTGTGGACGCGCAGCGATCTCTTCGCTGTAAGCGCGGATCTCCTGATTGATGATATTGATATCCCGGATCGGATCACGTCCTTCTGTAGAAGCCGCATCTACCATATGGATCATGACACGGGTACGCTCAATGTGTTTCAAAAACTGATGCCCTAATCCGATTCCCTCGGAAGCCCCTTCGATCAATCCCGGAATATCCGCGATCACAAATCCATCGGTTCCTTCCAGGTCTACCACGCCAAGATTCGGATTTAATGTTGTAAAGTGATAATTGGCAATCTTCGGCTGGGCATTGGTTACACGGGACAAAAATGTGGATTTTCCAACATTTGGGAACCCAACCAATCCGACATCTGCAATCGTCTTTAATTCCAAAATCACTTCCAGTTCCGTCGCCGGTTTTCCCGGCTGAGCATATTTTGGTACCTGCATCGTCGGCGTTGCATAATGCTGGTTTCCTTTGCCGCCACGGCCTCCTTTTAAGATCACTTCTCTTGTATTATCATAGGACATATCGGTGATGACTTGTCCTGAACTTGCTTCTTTTACAATGGTTCCCGCCGGAACTTTTACTACGAGGTCCGCACCGTCTTTTCCGTGGCATCGTCTCTTGCCACCCGGTTCGCCGTCCTCGGCACAATATTTACGAATATGACGAAATTCATTTAAGGTATTGATTCCCGGATCCACTTCAAATATAAGGTCGCCCCCGCGGCCGCCATCGCCGCCATCCGGTCCGCCATTTGGTACATACAATTCTCTTCGGAAACTGACATGGCCGTCGCCGCCTTTTCCGGAACGAATATAAATTTTTGCCTGATCTGCAAACATACGTATCTCCCTTTCAAATTGAGTATAAAAGGTAAAAGGGGCTGCCACATCTCATGACATGACAGCCCCGAAATTGTCAAAATTATTCAGCATCTACTGGATATACACTAGCCTGTTTTTTGTCTCTTCCTTTTCTCTCGAAACGAAGCACACCATCAACCAAAGCGTAAAGTGTATCATCTCCACCGATTCCAACGTTTGTACCCGGATGAATCTTAGTACCACGCTGTCTGTAAAGAATATTACCAGCTAAAACGAACTGTCCATCTGCTCTTTTTGCACCAAGTCTCTTGGACTCAGAGTCACGGCCGTTCTTTGTAGAACCCATTCCTTTTTTATGAGCGAACAACTGAAGGTTCATTTTCATCATGACATTTCCCTCCTAACAAAAATTAATGAAATGTAACATATTGTTTTCCATACGACTCCTGTATCCCCTGAATTCCTTTAAATAAGGACTTCAGAAGTAACACGGCACCACTGTCCAGCGGTTCCTTGCAGGTAAAATCAAGCAATCCATCGTTGTCATTCTGCACCAGATCAAACTTGGTGTCAGTAAATTCCTCAATGGAATTAATGCAATTTATGGCAAGTGTCGAAACACCTGCACAGACAATGTCTGAACCATATTCTGCATACCCTGCATGACCGGACATATGAAATCCAATAATGTCACCACTATCAGACTTTTTTACTCGAACTTCTATCATAGACTCACCTTCTTTTTAAAAAGTGTCTACTCCTAGCTTATGCATTGATTTTGTCAATCTTTACCTGAGTAAATGGCTGTCTATGACCATTCTTTTTGTGGTATCCGGTTTTTCTTTTATATCTGTAAACAATAACCTTTTTACCTTTGCCCTCAGCTACTACTGTTGCAGAAACAGAAGCACCGTCTACGGTAGGAGTACCTACTTTCGTCTCCTTGTCACTTACTACTAATACCTGGTCAAAAGTAACAGTCTGTCCGGCTTCCACGCCAAGTTTCTCAACTTTGATCACGTCGCCTTCTTCTACTTTATACTGTTTACCACCGGTTGCTATAATTGCGTACATATAGCACCTCCTATAAATTTACTCGCCAACTACGGTGCCTGCCTTATGTAAAAATAGGCAGAACTATAACCTCGTTGTGCGGCATACTTCTATAATATACCATTGTGTTTTAGTATTGTCAAGGGGGTTTCTTTATAAAATATCAGTTTTTACAAAATATTTTAAAATTCCCGCAGACAACGGCCTGCGGGAATCTGAATTTCATACATTGATCCTGAATAGTTACAATAATTTTCAAATTATTTATCTTCCGGTGTATGCCATACCCAGTCACGTACTTCCGGAAGATCGATACCTTCTTCGTGGATGTACTGTTTGTGAGCTACGAGCATATCGTTCATCTTCTGGATCAAGAAGGAACCTTTGTTTCCAAGCTGTGGAAGGTTCTCGATGACAGATTTTGTCAAGTTGAAACGGTCGATCTTGTTCTGAACTCTCATGTCGAATGGAGTTGTGATCGTACCCTCTTCCTGATATCCAAATACATGAAGATTACGGTTTGTTCTATAGTATGTCAACTCATGAATCAAAGTTGGGTATCCATGGAATGCGAAAATGATTGGTTTATCTTTTGTGAAGATAGCATCATATTCTGCATCTGTCAATCCGTGAGGATGTTTGGAGTTGGATTCCAGCTTCATAAGGTCAACTACGTTTACGAAACGGATCTTGAGGTCAGGAATGTTGTCACGAAGGATTGTAACAGCAGCCAAAGCCTCTTTTGTAGGTGTATCACCGCAGCATGCAAGAACTACATCCGGCTCTTCGCCCTGATCGTTACTTGCCCATTCCCAGATACCGATACCCTGAGAACAATGTTTTACAGCCTGATCCATTGTCAACCACTGATGACTTGGATGCTTGGATGCTACGATTACGTTTACATAGTTCTTACTTCTGATACAGTGATCGAAGCAGGAAAGCAGACAGTTAGCGTCTGGTGGCAGATACATACGAACAACATCTGCTTTTTTGTTAGCGATGTGATCGAGGAATCCAGGATCCTGATGTGTAAATCCGTTGTGGTCCTGCTGCCATACGTTGGATGTAAGAAGAAGGTTCAAGGAAGCAATCTTCTGTCTCCATGGAAGTTCGGATGTAACTTTCAACCATTTTGCATGCTGAGCAGCCATAGAGTCTACTACACGGATAAATGCTTCGTAAGAAGCGAAGAATCCATGACGACCTGTCAAAAGATATCCCTCTAACCATCCTTCGCACATATGCTCGCTCAGGTAAGAGTCCATGATACGTCCATCGTTTGCAAGTTTATCATCATCATCGTATTTTTCAGCCATGAAGTCACGGTTTGTAGCTTCAAATGCATGATACAGACGGTTAGACATTGTCTCGTCCGGTCCGAAAATACGGAAGTTCTTTGTCTCTTCGTTCAATTTGAAGATATCACGTACAAATGCACCAAGTTCGATCATATCCTGTTTTTCAACAGAGCCCGGTTTTGGTACATCTACACCATACTCACGGAAGTCTGGGAGACGAAGATCTCTCAGCAAAAGACCACCATTTGCATGTGGGTTTGCACTAATACGTGCATCGCCAACTGGTGCAAGTGCTTTCAATTCTGGGATCAACTGAGCATTCTCATCGAACAGTTCGTCTGGTTTGTAGCTGA
The DNA here is from genome assembly GCA_000434115.1 of Roseburia sp. CAG:309. Classification (GTDB taxonomy): domain Bacteria; phylum Bacillota; class Clostridia; order Lachnospirales; family Lachnospiraceae; genus Eubacterium_F. The sequence continues at coordinate 19,099 of FR893944.1, forward strand.
GCAACCATTCTTTCAACTGTTCCAAATGTTCTGGTTTCTCCATTGTGATAGGTACCTGGTGAGCACGGAAAGAATCTTCGATCTTATTTCCGTCATCATCAAATTTAGGACCTGTCCATCCCTTAGGAGTACGAAGAACGATCATAGGCCAGATTGGACGCTCTGTATTACCATTTTCACGAGCATCTTTCTGGATGTCTTTGATCTTCTCGATTGCTTTATCAAGAGCAGCTGCCATCTTACGATGCATGTTCATGATATAGTTTGCATCATCTTTGTTGTCTTCTACAAAGATTGGTTCCCATCCGCATCCTTTAAAGAAGTCTTCTACTTCTTCATGAGAAATACGTGCGAATACAGTAGGGTTACTGATCTTGTATCCGTTTAAGTGAAGGATTGGAAGAACCGCACCGTCAGTAACAGGATTCAAGAATTTATTACAATGCCAAGCTGTAGCAAGTGGACCTGTCTCAGCTTCACCATCACCTACGATAGTAGCTGTGATCAGACCCGGGTTATCAAATACAGAACCGAATGCATGAGCAATGGAGTAACCAAGCTCACCACCTTCGTTGATAGAACCAGGTGTTTCAGGTGCTACGTGGCTGGAAATACCGCCCGGGAAAGAGAACTGTTTGCAGAGTCTCTTCATACCTTCAATATCTTCACTTACGTTTGGATAAATCTCACTGTAGTGTCCTTCCAAGTAGGAGTTTGCTACGAAGAAGTTTCCACCGTGACCAGGACCGGAAATCAATACCATATCCAAATCATATTTTTTGATAGCTCTGTTTAAATGCGTATAAACAAAGTTCTGTCCCGGAACTGTACCCCAGTGACCTACGATTTTTTTCTTTACCTGATCTCTTGTGAGAGGCTCACGTAAAAGAGGGTTGTCAAGCATGTAAAGCTGAGCTGCTGCTAAATAGTTTGCTGCACGCCAATAAGCATTCATTTTTTCCAAATACTCATCAGTCAATGGCAGCTTTTCTGGACAATCATTCATGTTTGCCATTTTCATTTGCTCCTTCCAAATTCTGTTTTTATTCGATCTGCTCTCTTTGTACGAGTTATGTAATACTAGAAAAAAGGCAGTTTCGATAACTATTTGAGTAGAAAAACCGCAATGGCTTTCACTACACCGCTTTTCATTATACCATATAATTCATTTTCATCAAGTTTTTTTTGTCATTTTATCAAAATTATTGTAAAATGCACAAATTTTGTCTTCTTTTTGAAAAAAATTGTACATTTTCGCTAATTCACATCTTCCATTTGCGATAAGGTCTGCCTGTAATATCCTGCCGGAATCACAAACATAGCCAGAATAAAGGCGGCAAATGCCAATACAAATACAATAAATACCAGCCATGCAGCACCATTCCGGATCTTACGCAGAGGAAGACCAAATCCCTCTTTTTGCCGGAGGAACCATGCTCCCAGACAGATCAAAATTGTGACAACGGTAATAATTCCACCCAAAGTACGTCCTTCAGCCTGATAATGAAGAGAAATCTCATTTGTGCCTTCCTTTACCGGAATTGTCATCATTCCATCAATCGAAGAAACTTTTTCTGTCACATCCTCTCCGTTTACTTTGCATTTCCAGTTTTCGTCATACCCAACCGGAATAAATACCGAACCTTCTTTGGCTTTTTTTACCGTAAACGATGCCCCGCTGTGTTTCTGTTTCAGGTCAGATATCTGCATTCCCTGACTTTTTATCGTATCGGCAGTTTGTTCCAGCAGTGTATAGTCCAGCATTCCCAAGTGTAAGTCTGTAACGGCAGCATTCGAAGCAAATTGTATCAAAACCGTTTCGTTCTGAAAAGCACCCAGACAAACCAAACCATTGCAGAAATCACTCGGATACTGTTCGTTTTCGTAATTACTCGAAGACGGTATTTTTACCGGATTTCCGTTCACATAAACGATCACCGGATTTTCTGATGTATTGGTTCCATAGAAATACAATACCTGTGGAGTCTCTCCGATTGTCAAAGTTGCTGCTCCATTTTGAATCTGTCCGCTGATGTCTGTGATCAGAGGCTGTTCATTTCCGGAAACGGCATGGAACAGATCATTTTGTGTAGCAAATTTATCATATGATGCTTCCAAGGATCCGACATTGCTCTGAACGGCAAACGGAAATTGAAGTTTCAATTTATACAGAGATAAGGAATCGTTCTCGCCGCCATCCACATCCTTTACTTTATCATAAAGAAGCGGCGGCAGTTCTCTCTCGCTAAAGGCATTTTTAATCTGGAATAAACTGTCGCTGAATATCGTTCCGCCGGTATCCAGAAGCTGCGTCCAGTTGATCGTATACCCCAGGGAGGAAAACATCGGCTGAAGATCCGGATTTATCACATGCCAGTAATTGGAAATCGCCTGTTTGCCTGCCACAATGGAATATTCCATATGATCGATTTTGTAATCCATGTTTTTGATGCGCTCAAATGGTTCGGTATCCTCATCCAGACTATTTCCCAGATTGTTGGCAGCCTCCAGATAGGTGGCGTCAAAAACCGTGTAATTATCTTTATTTGGCGCATAACTGATAATGGTGGTACCGACAAGTTCGGTACACAAAAGCAGTGCAATGACCCATCGCGCTTGTTTGATCTTGAAGAATACAATATACACAAGCAGGAAAATAATCTCTACCGCAATGCACAGATACCCATCCTGCAACGTAGCATAATCCGGATTCTCACAGTATCCGGTATACAGTTTTTTCCATATAAATGCCATGACAATGGTCACAGCGCCGGCTGCTGTCGCCAGATACAACCATCTTTTTTTGCGAACTTCTTTGGTAGCTGGAATCGTATTTTTTTCGTTATTATCCGCGATAAGACGAAATGCAAAATCAATGAGTGAAAAGGTAATTACGTAAATAAACCGGAGGGGCCACATAGCACGGCTTCCCCCATGCCACAAAAGTTCGGTTCCCGGAACAATAACAGAAACGGCAAGAAATATCAACCGCCAAATCTGGGCGCGGTACTTCCTCTCTTTTTCTTTTATCGTACCCTTTCCGGTAAAAAGGAAATAGACGATCGCTGCCAGTGGCAGAGACATATTTACGACCATTCGCTGTACCGATTTCCAATCCCAGTCACTCCATGTAGCTTTTAAGACATTTTGGTAGGTCTGGAAAAGACCACCTGTCTGGTATCGGGATGTGCTTGTAATGCTATGTAATGCCGGAATTGCCACAACAGCACTTAGAAGACAGCCCGCCAGAACTGCCAGAAACAGACGTAACACAGTATTTCTGCGATTTTCCTCCTGCTCCCACGGCGCTGCAAGAATCCGAAGACCGCTTGTCATAAACAGAAAAACACAGAGAATACAACCGGTATACACATTTGAGATCATCGCCAATGCAAGTGTAATAATAAAGAAGCGGCTGCGCTTTAATTCAATGAGCCGGTCCAGACCGATCATTAAAAGCGGCAGGAAAAAGGCGGCATCCATTACCATCATGATCTGAAAATGAACCAGACTTGCTGCTCCAAATGCATACACCGCGCTTCCTATGATAGGAAGGATTGCCGGTAATTTGTATCTGCGAAGGTAAAAACACATCGCAAAGGCAATTCCGATCATTTTTAAGATAACAAAAAAGTTAGCAAAATAATAGATTGCGCCTCTCGGGCAGAAAAACAAAAGTAAATTTAACGGACATAACATGGAACTCAACGAACATGCTCCGGAAAGATCCATTCCAAAAGCGGAATTCCATGTAAAAAACGGACTGACTTTTCCATGAAGAATATCCCATACATAATACATTCCGTTCGGAATGGTCTGCTGTACCATATCTCCTCTTGCGATCGACTGTTCGCCAAATGGATAAATTCCATTGACTGCGTAAGCAAGCAGAGAAATAATGCTGATGACAGCTGCAAGAATCCCTAATTCTTTTGCTGTCGATAATGCCTGTTTTCTATCCCATGTCCGGATCCGGTCTTTTATCAAATTCATAATGGTTTCAATCGCCCCTTTCAATAAGTTCATACAATGGTTTTCTCACTTTCTTCCTGGTAATTTCTACTAGTCCCAAAGCGGTCATGTCAATGACTTTTGCCGGCACACGATCCTTTGTCATCTCCTGTTCCAGCAATTTCAGCAGTTCCTCGACATGGTCCTTTTCTTCCATATCAATAAAATCAATCAAAATGATCCCGGAAAGATTGCGAAGACGTATCTGTTTTGCCGCTTCGATAGCGGCTTCTTTGTTGAGTTTAAAAAAGGTATGTTCTTTATTGCGTTTTCCCTGAATCGCCTTCTGGGTATTGACATCAATTACCGTCAGTGCTTCTGTCGGTTCGATCACAAGAGAGCCTCCGCTTTTTAACCAGACATGCTTTTTAAAACATTTTTCCAATTTGGAAGAAATTTCCAACAACTTGTCCAATGGATAATTGTCCTCATACAGGCAGATCGTTTCGTCCTGTAACTGCGGATCTTTTTTTAATTCCTCAAAGATGCTTTTTTGATCGGTAATAATACGGTCAAAATAATGTTTTCCGCTGGATTTGATGTATTTTACCACTTCCCGCTCTGCTCTATATAATTTGGAAAAGCAGGTTCGATGTGGTGCTTTTTCCCGCAGACTGCGCATCTGTTCCAATAATACATGACATTCTTTTATAATCGTTTCATCATCGGCATTTTGGCATGTTGTCCGCAGGATGATACCATATTCTACACCGGCAAACGTTTCGAGAATACGTTCCATTCTCTCCCTTGTAGCAGAGTCAGTTATCTTTTTGGAAATATTTTTTGTCGTAATATCGGTCGTGATGACCGCGTACATCCCTGTCAGTTCCAGTTTTCGTGAGCAGACCGGCTGTTTGCTCTTTACCGCCGGTTTTATGATCTGAACCGGAAATTCCATTCCCTGCATAACCTCGGAAAACTCTTCTTTTTTCAATGGCAGATAGCACATATTGTTTTTGGTTACTTCCAAGAATGCCGCCTGAATATTCGGAACCACATTTTTTACTTTGGCAAGATAAATGTCGCCGGTTGCGATTGTCTGCTCTGCCTCTGCCGGTTCCACAATGATATCATACAGTTCATTCCCCTGAAATACAGCAGACAAAAGATGGTTTTTATAGTGAATTACAGCAAGTTGTCTTTCTATCATTCGGAAGCGGCTCCTTCCTCAGCCATAAAATACATCTGAAGTCTGTGAATCTGATAAGAATACGGCAGAAACTGCGCCTGCACATAATGCTCAAATGCCAGCATAACGTGCTCCGGTTTGATATTGATCGAACTGCCGGAAGTCAGCTGCAAAAACAGGCTGTCTTCACTGTCAAATTCGTTATGAAGTTCCGGAAGGGATTCCCCCGTCTTTTCCTCAAATGTTTTTTTGGCAAATGCGTATTGCTGGATATACGGTTTGATATCCATCTCTTTTTCGCTCTTTTTTGTCTTTTTCAAAATGACGATCTGTGGCTGCTGCATAAACGCTTCAAAGGTTTCCTGCAAAGGAAATTCACAGGCAGCGCCGCTCTCTTCTCTTACCATATTTTTCCAAAAATAATCGCCTTTTTTCACCGTGATCATATAATCGCAGGCGTGCAATAATGCCATGGATGTCTTGGTTTTATCCGAAAGAACTTTCATTTCTGTCACAAACAATTCGTCTGTCATACATGTATTTAAGTAGTTTACAACTTCGTTCGGATCTTCCGAAGGAAGGGATACAAATTCAATATCAATATATTCTCCGTCGCTCGTCAATCCGACACTTAACGGAGAAGCAAAACTCATGATCTGATGTGGGTTAAACCCCTGTGAATAAGCCACATCCATCTTCGCTCGCCGAAGTGCTTTCTGGAAAAAACGCATACAGTCAAGGTGTCCGATAAATTTGATCGAACCGGTTTTTGTAAAACGAAATCTTGTTTTCATGCCTGCCTCCATTCCATGCAGACACCTGAACCAAATTTGGCGGCTCCACATCCACTACATTTTGCCCGGCAATTCGGGGTCACTTTTTCCTGCAGGGAATTTTCATATTCGCGATACAGGAAATTCTTGGAAACTCCAATGTCAATAAAATCCCACGGGAAAATTTCATCTTTGCCGCGCTCCCGGTAATTATAAAAATAGCGCGAAACACCATTTTCATCCATTACCTGTTCCCATACATCTTCTCTAAAATAATCTGTCCACGCGTCGAAAATACACCCTCTGCGGTACGCATCTTCGATCACTTTGCACAGTTTGCGGTCGCCTCTGGCAAAGATTCCCTCTAACTCGGAAGTGACGGCATCGTGGCACTGATAACGGATCGAGCGCTGGTTTAACTGCTCTTTCACTTTTCCGAGCAGAAAACGCCGCTTCGACTCAAATTGTTCTGCGGTATTCATCGGCGACCATTGGAATGGCGTAAATGGTTTCGGTACAAAAAAGGACGAACTTGCCACGATCTCCGGCCGTCCATGACGTTCTTCTTTGGGTAGTTCAAAATATTTGGCAGCGATTTTATCCGCCAATACCGCGATCTGTTCGATATCGTCTTCCCGCTCGCCCGGAAGTCCAAGCATAAAGTACAATTTTACACGGTTCCAGCCGCCCTGAAATGCCTCCCATGCGCCCGACAAGATCACTTCTTCGGTAAGTCCCTTATTGATGACATTGCGCATCCGCTGGGATCCTGCCTCCGGTGCAAACGTCAAACTGCTCTTTTTGACATCCTGCACTTTACTCATAACATCCAGCGAAAACGCATCGATTCGCAGTGACGGCAGCGAAATATTGATCTTTCGCTCGTCACACTCATCGATCAAAAAGTATACCAATTCCGATAATTCTTTATAGTCACTGGAACTCAGAGAACTCAGTGTGATTTCCTCATATCCGGTATTATCGAGCATCGTAACTGCCATTTTTTTCAGATAATCAATGTCTCTCGGACGGATCGGACGATAGATCATTCCCGCCTGGCAGAAACGGCATCCGCGGATACATCCTCTCTGAATCTCCAGCACAACGCGATCCTGCGTCGCCTTAATATAAGGGACCAATGGCTTCTCCGGATAATACGTATGGGTCAGATCATTGACAACCTGTTTTTTTACCTTTTCCGGCGCTGTCTCGCAGTTTGGCACCATCGCATGGATCGTACCATCCGGATTATACGTAACATCATACAACGACGGCACATAAATCCCATCTACTGTCGCCGCGATTTCCAAAAATTCCCGTCTGGATTTTCCTATTTTTTTCCATTCTTTATATTTATCCAAAAGTTCACGGTACGATGTCTCGCCCTCACCGATATAAACCAGATCAAAAAAGTCTGCGATCGGTTCCGGATTATACGTACAAGGCCCCCCGCAGATAACAAACGGATCGTCCATCGTGCGGTCTTTCGTATATAACGGAATCCCGGACAGATCCAGTACCTGTAAAATATTGGTATAACACATCTCGTACTGTAATGTAATCCCTAAAAAGTCAAAATTTTTGATCGGCTGCTGGCTTTCAAGCGCAAATAACGGAATTTGCCTTTCCCGCATAATTTTGTCAAGATCCGGCCACGGAGAATAGACTCTCTCGCAGTACGTGTCTTCCCACTGGTTAAACATATCATATAATATCTGGATCCCCAGATGCGACATTCCGATTTCATACACATCCGGGAAACACATGCAAAACCGGACATCTACGGATGCCGGGTCTTTTTTTACCATATTGATCTCATTTCCTGTATATCTGGCAGGCTTTTCGACACTCATCAAAATTTCATCGGAAAGTGCCAAAAAACGTCTGTTTTTCAAAGCCATAATGCAATCTGCTCCTGTTCTTAAAGTTCGTCACTTTTTCATTATAACATTCTTGAAAATTCTCTACAAGAATAAATTGCTTTTTTTTGCCTGCTATGATAAAATTATGACTAGAATTATGCTTTAAGAAAGGAGTTTATTATGTGGTGTCCAAAATGTAGAAATGAATATATTAATGGAGTTACTACTTGTGTAGACTGCGGCTGCGATCTGGTCGAAGAACTTTCGGAAGAAATCGACGAAAATGAACCGGTTGCCATCGGCTCTCTTGCCAGTGAAGAAACGGCTTCCAAACTTGTCGGTTACTTAAACCGTGCCGGTCTGCTCAGCTGCGCTGTCCGTCCACAGCCGGAAAATGAAGAAGGAGAAATCCCTGCTTACGATATTATCGTCGCAGGAAAAGAACTGGTTTACATCCATCAGCTCTTTGACGGCCTGACGGAAGATGCCGACGAAGAGGAACCTTTGGATCTGGAACTTCTGCTTCCAAAATTCGAAGAAAAATATGCTGAAATTCAGGATGAGGAAGCAAATAAACTTCTCTCCGATCTTCGTACGGAAGCCAGTACCGTTTATGTCAATAAAAAAGATACGTATTCGGATTTCAAATTCAGCGGAATCAGTTTTATCATTTTTGCTGTCCTTGGCTATCTTTTTGCACTTTTAAACGGCTTAGGCGTATTTACAATATTTAACACTTTTTCCGTCATTGTTTTGACGATTGTATTTACTGTTTTTATGATTATCGGAATTTCTTCCATACATAAAGCAAACAGCATTAAAACGCTTGTTTCCGAAGAAGAAAATGTACTGGAAGACGTCGAAAACTACATCGCGGAACATTTTACCGACGACTATTTTGCTTCTCTTCCATCGGATGAAAGCCTGAGTGACGAGGAAAATTTCCTGATGATCACGGACCGGTTAAAAGTCGAATTGACCGAAGCATTTCCATTGTTCAGCCGGGGATACATCGATCAGCTGGTGGATGAACGCTACGGCGAATATTTAGATTCTAAGGAAAGCGAAGAACCGGAAGAAACAAGCGAAGACGAAAATGTAGAAGAATAAAATCAAAGGGTTGTCCAAAACGGGCAACCCTCTTTATTGTATCGCAGCAAA
>FR893945.1 GCA_000434115.1 Roseburia sp. CAG:309
TATGGAAAACGAGGTAGTGGATATGGAAAAAGACCCATTTAAGGAATATTTAAGAGAATCTGAACCGGATAAAGCGCATAAGGGTTATGCTTGGAGTACAGCAATCGGACTTCAGGCGGTGGACGGACTCAAACCATCTAAATATCTGATTGATACTGCCATTCAGAATATTGAAGGCAAAATCACAATGAAAGAAGCGCAGAACCTTATTGACAGTTACTATGAAGAAAGACCAGTGCATTTATCAGACGATGAGCGTACCGAAGAAGCGGATAAGGTTTCTTTACGTATTGCAGAAATCCTTTCAGAAATTGCGTTCTCATTTTCGCCAAATGAGTATATTGCTATCCACCGCAAACTCTTTCAGGGGATTTACAACCATGCTGGAAAGATTAGAGATTATAACATCACAAAGAAAGAATGGGTCCTTGATGGGGCAACCGTTATGTACGGCAGCGCTTCTGAACTGAAAGCAACGCTTGAATATGATTTTTCACAGGAGAAAGATTTTAGCTATAAAGGTCTTTCAATGGATGAGATTATCCATCATCTTGCAGTATTTATTTCAAGGTTATGGCAAATTCATATCTTCGGGGAAGGCAATACGAGGACAACAGCAGTATTTTTTATTAAATATTTGAGAACACTGGGCTTTGCTGCAACCAATGATATTTTTGCGGAAAATGCATGGTATTTCAGAAATGCACTTGTCCGTGCAAACTATACGAACCTGCAAAAAGGTATTCACGAAACAACAGAATATCTGGAACTGTTTCTAAGAAACCTGCTTTTGAACGAGCAAAATGAACTTCAAAATCGAAATCTTCATATAAGCGGACTTCTGAACAAAGAAAAAGTGGACATTCAAGGTGTGAAAGTGGACATTCAAGACGCAAAAGTGGATATTGAAAGCGTGCTTTCCGCAAAAGGCAGCGATTTCACAGTAAAAACGACGGTTCATATCCATAGACTCTTTGAGAAGTTTGGCTTTGATGGAGTATTTGGAAGAAGTGCAGTTATGGAACTTCTTGAGCTGAAAGGTTCAGGTGCTTCGAAACTTCTTTCCAATTTGGTGCAGGCGGATATTATTGAACCGGTATCCGGTCATGGAAAGGGAAAATATAAATTCAAGAAATAAATGAACGGGCCACTTGAAATTTGGCTG
>FR893946.1:0-1737 GCA_000434115.1 Roseburia sp. CAG:309
TTGATGAAATGCTTGACGAAGAAGAATTTGGCGAGGATGAAGAGGAAGATGACGACGACGGACGCTGGGATGAATTTATTGACAAAAAGTTAGATTAGAACAGAACGCTATTATTCTCTTAGAGGGACTTCCATTTTTAGGAAGTCCCTCTTTGTGTTAATACGCATTTTTATTGATGAATCCAGTCACAACGGTGAGCAGCAGGATTTTGATATCCAGCATCAAAGTCCAGTTTTCGATATAATACAGATCGCAGTCGATCCGCATACGGATCGAAGTGTCACCGCGGTAGCCATTGACCTGTGCCCAGCCGGTGATGCCCGGGCGAACCTGGTGTTTGATCATATAGCGTGGAATTTCTTCTTTAAACTTCTCTACGAAAAATGGCCGTTCCGGTCTTGGACCGACAAGACTCATATCTCCTTTTAATACATTAAAAAACTGTGGAAGCTCGTCCAAACTGGTTTTACGGATAAATTTGCCAACCGGTGTAACACGCGGATCGTTTGGGGTTGTCCAGGCTTTCTGTTCTTCCGTAGCCTTCTGTACTGCCATCGAACGGAACTTGTACATTAAAAATGGTTTTCCGCCAAGTCCGATTCGTTCCTGCTTAAAGATCAGAGGTCCTTCGGAAGTTGCCTTTACCAAAATGGCGACAACGAGCATCGGAATGGAGAACAAGATGATCAAACAGATCGATCCGATGATGTCTACGGTACGTTTGATAAATTTATTAAAGGAGTTGGTAAGCGGTACATTTCTCACGTGAATGACCGGCAGACCGTCAAGATCTTCCGTGTAAGGACGTGTCGGAATGATATTATTGTAATCCGGGATAAATTTTGTATGAACACCGGATTTTTCCGTAATTGCCACAATTCCTTCGAGCCGTTTGTACTGATCAATGCCAAGAGTGATCGCAATTTCATCAAAAGAGTTGGAAGCAAGTACTTCTTCGAGATCGTCAATATCGCCGATAACGTGCACATCGCGGTAAGATTTACCGTTTTTCTTCTGATCATCCAAAATGCCGTGTACGACATATCCCCATTCGGGATGTGCAAAGATACGGTCGATATAGCCCTCTGCCGAACGGCCGTAACCGACGAGAAGGACATGCTTTAAATTGTGCCCACGCTTGCGGAAACGGCGTAAGATGGTCGTGATCAGCAGGCGGAAGATCAATTCCAATATAAAATTTGTAATTACAAAAATTACAATAAACAGACGAGCATAGTTTCCACTTTTAATAAAGTAGAGACCGGCGGTACAATACAAAATACCTACGACATTTGCCTTGAAAATATTGTAAGCCTGTGATTTACGGCTTGTAACACGTTTTGGGTCATACAGATGAAAAGCATAGTAGGACACGAGGTAACATGGAATCAGCAGGAAAAGCATCTGCATGTATTCTTCCAGTGTTCCGTAAAGTCCGATCGGTTCCTCAATAATCTGCCATTGGATCAGGATACTCTGCTCTTCGTCAAAACGTAATTTATAAGCAAGTATAAATGAAAATACTAAAATCAGCACATCTATGATAAATCGTATAATATTAAGTAATTTTTGGTTTCCTTTGATCAAAATCTTTCATCCTTTCAAATTAGGGATTGGTATGATATTGCCATTGGCTACGCAATGATATCTACGAATTGCTCCGTTGCTGGCGCAACTCCCGCAATTCTACAACCATTCGAATTTCGCACGTTGTGCTGCATTCTCATGTTTGACGGG
>FR893946.1:1783-1956 GCA_000434115.1 Roseburia sp. CAG:309
TGCAAGCACAATCGGTGTCTGACTTTTCGGCCCTGATATCATTATATGATATTTTTTCCATTTTCACAATATAAAAATAAGATATTCACAAACTAAACACATTTGCTAGGTATAATGCAACATATAAAAAGAAAAAGTAGTATAAAAGAAAAGATGAATAAACGGGAAAGGAA
>FR893947.1 GCA_000434115.1 Roseburia sp. CAG:309
CCCATTGGACGACTGGACTCTCTTGCCAATAAAACATGGCTGATATGACCTTCTGCTACTTTAATTACTAGCGTATCGTATCTTCGCCTTTTAATTGTTTTTTATTTGCATACATGGCTGCATCTGCAATAGAACATATATGTTCAAAATCCTCGTCTGCATCCGGCGTGGCAAAACCAATGGCGCAGCAATAAAGAGTCTTAGAAATCTCCCTCCGCATATGATCGATCAGAGCAGGGACATCATCTTTTGAAACCCGTGAACATAAGATCATAAACTCATCACCACCGGTTCGATACAGGTGGCATCCCCTCGGCAGTATATTTTGAATGCACGCTACAATCGTACACAAAGCCGTATCCCCGGCCGCATGGCCATTCTCGTCATTGAGCCTCTTCAGATCATTTAAATCAATGGAAATTACCGCTGTCAGACATTTGCTCTCCATCAAATGATCCGCATCCAGATAAAAACACCGACGGTTGAGCGCATGCGTAAGTGGATCCCGCTTGAACTGCTGTGCCGTCAAATACATATAATAAAATGCAATACTCACAGCTCCCGTGGTATTGATGAGTCCGTCATAATGGAAAAACGCCTCCAGAATGGCAGCTATCGTGTTCGTCACCGCAATGAAAATTGCGATCAGCGCTTCGTATGTATGCTCCGTCTTATATAACTTATTAGTCAGGATAACCAACAGAATTAAATAAAAACCGGAGGCAGCAAATGCCGAATATCCTAGTGGCCCCCGCACAAATTCATTCTTATCCGAGTAGGAAAAACAAACACCTGAAAATAACGCAGTGAGAGCGATCAACGTATTCAGAATTCCCGGAAGCGCAATAAATTTCTTAAACTTTTGCGACACTCTGTTACCACAGGAAAGAATGATCACATAGCATATATTGATTGGTCTAAGCGCATACCCAATAATAGATACTGCCACACGCAGCATTGTCGGATACGGAAGTGTCGCACACCAGTATTCTATACTGTC
>FR893948.1 GCA_000434115.1 Roseburia sp. CAG:309
TTTGCGAGGGCTGGCTTGTTCCATCCCTAAGATACCACACCGCTTGTACCGCCTGCATTCCAAATGTCTGCGCTGCCTCCAGTTCATAACTTCCACCATCTCCCACATACAGGCACTCATCTGCTTTGACACCCAGTTTTTCAATACATCTTTCAAATATGGCAGGATCCGGCTTTTGTATTCCTTCATCAAAAGATAAACAGGCAGCATCAAAAAACGGATACAAAACACTCTTCTTTATAACCATTGCCTCTTCGGAAAAACAATTGCTGATCAATCCAATTAATATTCCCTTTTCTTTTAATGCCTTTAACATTGGAATAATTTCTATATGCAGGTGTTCAAACGCTTCTTCTTTACAATGAATGCGCTTTTTCAAAATGGTATTCATTTTCTCCTCAGAAAAGCAGTTATTTTCCCTCAGTACCTTTTCCAATAGTTCCTCTAAAGTAATTTTTCCTATCGTTCTGTTTTTTTCTTCCGTGCGCCATATTTTCTGAAATTTTTCTTCCGGAATACCGGCATCTGCCGCCATCTGCGTTCCAAAATACAAGGGGCTGTCAAAAAGAGTTATAAGCGTCTCATACATATCAAATATTACTGCTTTTATCACCCGCATCACCTCAATTTTTACTCAATGTGTTTTTCTTTTTGGCTAATTGCAATCAGGTATCTATTCTGACAATTTCAGTCAGTGCCTTATTCCGATATATCAAATCATCTCTTACGGTAAATCCCTGTGTTTCCCAAAACGCATTTCCTGCACTATTTCTGTCAAATACCACCAGAGCAGCCTTATTGATTCCTAACGCCGATAATTCATTCATTGCCTTATCAACCAATTTGCCCGCAATTCCCATCCTTCTATAATTAGGGCGAACCGCCGTATGGTATATATAACCACGTCTTCCATCATTTCCCACCATGATTACTCCTATAATTTGGGAATCTTTTTCAGCCACAAGACAAGTATCCGGATTTCTTTGAATAAACTTATCGATGCCCTCTTTCGAATCATCGAGATTATTTAGTCCCATTCCAACGCACGACATCCATAAATCATATACGTTATCATAATCTTCTATTTTCATTTTTCTAATAACCATCGCTTGTCCTCTCCTTTTGTTCGTTATTTATCAAATTGACCTTACAAAAGCATGGATGATTTTCCTGCTGTTTTCATCCACCTCATAGGAAAATTCCGGGTGCCACTGAACACCCATTATAAACTTACGGGAAGGCATATATATCCCTTCAATCAATCCATCTTCGGAAATTGCCGTTTTTTGAAAATCAGGCGACAGCGTTTTGACTGCCTGATGGTGATAACTGTTTACTCCCATCTGTTCCTTTTTCAAAATATGATAAAGAGGTGTGTCCTTTTGTATCGTAACCTGATGTGCTGTCCTGTCATACGGCGGTTTCATATGGTGATCGATGCTGCTGTTATATTCCCGTTCTAAATCCTGATACAGCGTCCCACCGTAGCAGGCATTCATAAACTGAACGCCTCGGCAGATTCCCAGCACAGATTTATCCTTTTCTATCGCTCTGTCTAAAATATACCGTTCCATTTTATCTCGTAATTCACAGATTGAACCGCACCACGGTTTTGTCTCTGCATGATAGACAGCAGGGGACACGTCATGTCCACCAGTCAGCAAAAAGCCGCCACATATTTCAAGAAAATAATCCAATTCCTCTGGTTTACCTGTTAGTGGGAGCATTAAAGGAATCGCATTTTCCGCTTCCAACATTTTCATATATCCCGGAAGCATCCAATAACTTTCTTTTTCATCATCATAAAGCGGCATAACACCAATTACTTT
>FR893949.1:0-1957 GCA_000434115.1 Roseburia sp. CAG:309
GGTCGAGAACCCCGTCGATGGCTTTGTCCACCGACTGTCCGAGGTCGTGTACGATGCTGTTCATCGTCTTATTGTTTTCGCTGATTTTGTAAATGTCAATGTCCACCGCGTTCTGCTGCCCTTCGATCACATCAATGATCTCCGCTGCCGTGTACTGGGCAACCGGCTTCGCAAGATAATAGCCGCCGCGGTTGCCGCGGATCACCTTGACAAGACCTGCATGACGAAGTTTGGAAGCAACCTGCTCAAGATATTTTTCTGACAGATCATATTCCTTTGCTGCCTGTTTGACCGGAACCGTCTCGCCCGCATGGATTGCCAGATTTATCATAAAAAACAAGGCGTATTGTCCTTTTCTCGTAATATACATTCTTTGCTTCCTCCTTTGCCATATTTTAACAATTAAAATCCTGTTCGATGGACGCGACCGCCGTCGCTCCGTCCGCTACTGCCGTCACTACCTGACGAAGCTGCTTGGTGCGGATGTCGCCGGCAGCGTAGATGCCAGAGTGGCTTGTCCGGCAGTCCTCGCCCGCTGTGATGTAACCTGTCGCATCGAGATCGACAAGTCCTTTGGCCGCTTCATTCTGCGGATCCATTCCGATGGCGATAAAGATACCGGACAATTCGAGATCTCTCGTTTCGCCCGTCTGATTCTGCTTTAAAATGACGTTCTCCACTTTGCCGTCGCCGCAGATCTCCTGCACCTCGTAAAATGGCAGAAATTCGATGTTTTCTGTCTCCTTGATCTTCTGCTGGAGTACCTTCGCCCCACGAAGTCCGTCGCGCCGATGGATGAGATAGACTTTTTCGCAAATATTAGAAAGATACAAAGCATCTTCCAGAGCCACATCGCCACCGCCCACAACAGCCGTCGTCTTTCGACGGAAAAACGCGCCATCGCATGTCGCGCAATACGAAACCCCGGCACCGGCAAGTTCCTTTTCGCCCTTAACGGAAAGTGTCTTGTGACGCGCACCCGTCGCAAATAACACCGCTTTTGTCTCTATCGTTTCTCCACTCGCAAGTGTAATCTTCTTCCCTTCGCCATCGTCTGCGATCGCCGTCACTTCGCCTTCCAAAAACGGAACCGAAAGTGCGTCTGCGTGCTCGCGGAATTTCATTGCCAGCTCATAACCGCCCATTCCATAGAGTCCGAGGTAATTGTCAATGCGCTCCGTCGTAATGATCTGACCGCCGCTAAATGGCTCTTTCTCGATCACAACCTGGTCAAGCATTGCCCGCTGTGCATAGACTGCTGCCGACAAGCCCGCCGGTCCGCTTCCAATAATTACCAAATCTTTTCTAGCTGCCATAATATTCCCTCATTTCTTTACAAGTCTTCTCAATCTCTTCATCCGTATGTGCGGCAGAGACAAACATTGCCTCAAACTGCGATGGCGCGAGGTAAATGCCCGCGTGCAGCATCGCATTGAAATAAGCCGCGTATGCCTCGGTATCGGATGTTTTTGCGCTGTCAAAATCTACCACTTCTTTGGAAGTAAAGAAAATGCTCATCAGGGATCCCACCTGATTTACCCATACTTTGTCACCAAATATTTTTCTTGCGCTGTCTGCGAGTAACTTTGTTTTTTCTTCCAATTTCCGGTAGATATTCGGGGTTTTTCGTAACAATTTCAAGGTTTCCAGTCCCGCCGTCATTGCGATCGGGTTGCCGGATAACGTACCTGCCTGATAAACCGTTCCGACCGGGGAGACACATTCCATGATCTCGCGGCGTCCGCCGTAGGCTCCGACCGGCATGCCGCCGCCGATGATCTTGCCAAGCGTTGTAAGATCCGGCGTTACACCATAATATTCACTTGCGCCGCCCTGCGCCAGACGAAATCCGGTGATGACTTCGTCAAAGATCAGGAGTGCGCCATTGTCCTTCGTAATCTCCCGCAGAAATTCCAGAAAGCCGGCTTTCGGCGGAACCACGCCCATATTGGCAGCG
>FR893949.1:2066-4682 GCA_000434115.1 Roseburia sp. CAG:309
ATCCGCGTGTCCTTTGTATATCCTTCCGGAACTCCGGCGCTGTCCGGCACCGCCTGTTGAAGCACCCCGGAACCGGCTTTCACAAGAAGACCATCCGAGTGGCCGTGGTAACAGCCGCGGAATTTCACGATATAGTCGCGGTGCGTAAAGCCTCTTGCGACACGGATCGCGCTCATTACTGCCTCCGTTCCGGAATTTACCATCCGCGACAATTCCATCGAAGGCATCATTTCCGCGATCAGCTCGGCAATCTCATATTCTTTTTCCGTCGGTGCACCAAATGTCAACCCATTGTCGCACGCTTTCTTTACCGCGTCGATCACTGACGGATACGCATGGCCAAGGATTCCCGGCCCCCACGAACAAACGTAGTCAATATATTCATTTCCATCCACATCAAAAATATGTGAACCCTTTGCTTTTTTTATAAATGCCGGTGTCCCTCCGACACTCTGAAAGGCGCGGACCGGCGAATTGACACCGCCCGGGATTCTCTGTTTGGACTTTTCAAATAATTCTTCTGATCTTGTCATCGTTCTTCCTCCAGCCATTTTGCCACATCAAGGGCGTGATACGTAATAATAATGTCAGCCCCTGCCCGTTTCATGGCGATCATATTTTCCATGACAATCCGTTTTTCATCAATCCAGTCATTCTGTGCTGCTGCCTTAACCATCGAATACTCGCCGCTTACATTGTAAACCGCAAGGGGCAGCCTCGTAAGATCTCTCGCCTGCCGCACGATGTCAAGATACGCAAGTGCCGGTTTTACCATAATAATATCGGCTCCCTCATCAATGTCCGCCTGACACTCGCGGAGTGCCTCTCTTCCGTTTGCCGGATCCATCTGATACGTACGGCGATCACCAAATGCCGGTGCCGAATGCGCTGCATCGCGAAACGGCGAATAATATCCGGAAGCGAATTTGGCACTGTACCCCATAACGATCGTATCGGTAAAACCGTTTTCGTCGAGGCTTTCCCGAAGCACTTTGATGTGACCGTCCATCATATCCGAAGGCGCGATCATGTCTGCGCCTGCTTTGGCAAGCGACACCGCCATTTTTGCAAGAAGTGGAAGCGTCTCGTCGTTCAAGATCTTTCCGTCGTGAACCAGACCACAGTGTCCATGCGACGTATATTCGCAAAGACAGACATCGGCGATCACCAGAAGATCCGGTGCCCACTCCTTGATCTGGCGGATGGCGCGCTGTGTGATACCATCTTTCGCATAAGCCTGGCTTCCACATTCATCTTTGTGTTCCGGAATTCCAAAGATCAGGATTGCCGGCACGCCTGCCTTCTGAATGCGATCCAATTCTTCCGGAAAACGATCGATCGTATATTGAAAAATGCCCGGCATCGAATCCACCGGAATTTTCTCATCCGTTCCTTCCTTAATAAAAACCGGATATACCAAATCATTCACCGATACGCTCGTCTCACGTATCATATTTCTCATGGTTTCATTATTTCTCAGTCGTCTTAAACGAATCATTCTTCTCGCTCCTTTGCCATTTCTTCTATCAAATGCTCGATATCACACTGCTCCGGTATGACATCTGCATGTATTCCATATTTTTCCAGTCGTTCCGCGGTAACCGCGCCGATCGCCCCAATCTTCGTCGGCTTCTTTCTGCGGTCACGCTCCCATTTCGCTGCATTTTCAGCACCAAGTTCTTTGATAAATGCTTCGACCCCCGATGCGCTGGCAAATGTCAGCACGTCAAAGTCCAAAAGATATTTCCAGTTCTCAGTCTTTTTTCCCTGCACATCGTAGATTGGAAGAATCGTTTTGTTAATTCCATTTTCTTCCAGTATCTCAACCATGCGGGCGCTTCCCTGCAAAGCTCGCGGCAAAAGCAATTTTTCTCCCGGCTTCATCGCTTTCACAAGACTCTCCGCCAGTGCTTCTGTTGTGTAGCGTTCCGGGATCAGATCCGCTTCAAACCCATACTCGCGGAGGGCATCTCTCGTCCCGCTTCCCACGACCGCAAACCGAATGCCGGCAAATTGCCGCAGATCGATCTTTTCACGGAAAACGTGGGTAAAGAAAAGGCGAATGCTGTTTTGGCTTGTAAACGCGATCCAAGAATATTTGGAAAGTTTTTCCAGTTCTTTATCCAGTTCGCGGATTTCTGCCGTCTCTTCCACTTTCATCTCGCATACCGTATACACACGCGCGCCCTTTTCCAAAAGCCGTCTGCGCATCCGCTCCTGCAAGGCAAATGTTCCGATGATTCCGACCTTTTTGTCCGCCAAGGCACCGCGGTCGGAAGAGATAAAATCGTATCCCGCCGTCTCGCCGACGACAATGATCGCCGGTGGCTTGATCCCGGCTTCCGCAACGTCTCCGGCAATCGTCGCAAGGCTTCCGCGCACGATCTGCTCGCCCGGCATACAGCCATTGGCAATTACCGCCGCCGGTGTCTGCGGAGCCTTTCCCTCACGGATCAATTTGTCCGCGATCTCCGCAAGATGCGATATTCCCATCAGAAACAGGCTTGTCCCCTCCTGCGGATGAATATGTTCAAGGCTCGTCTCATCGCCGGCTTTTGTGTGCCCGGTAAATACGTGAAAACTGCGGCTTGTCTCCCGGTGAGTAACCGGGATTCC
>FR893950.1:0-15366 GCA_000434115.1 Roseburia sp. CAG:309
CGAAGTGTTCGAAATGCGAATGTGCGGGGAGGGGTGTCCGGAATAGTTACTTATACACAATTATAACTATTCAGGACTAATTCATAACTCGTCCGATCTTAACCGGATGACGATAGTAAGCATTGGAAATCTTAATACCATCACTTGGGTTACTTGCATGGATAACAAGTCCGCTTCCAATATACATCGCTACATGGTTAATCCGGCTTCCGTTGCTGTAGAAGAACAAATCTCCCGGTTTTGGCGAAGAAACTTTTCTGGTAACTCCTGCCTGCGCTGCGGCATTGTGTGGAAGAGAATGACCATATTTTGCATAAAGGCTCATCGTAAATCCGGAACAGTCAGTACCATGGGTAAGACTTGCACCGCCCCATACATAACGGTTTCCAAGGAACTGTTTTGCATATTCTACGATGGATGCCTGTCCTTCGGATACGCCATCGGAAGAACTTGCGGATACCGTACCCACTTTCACGGCACGTTTCAAAGAATATTGCTCTTCGACAAATTCTTTTGCTACAAAGGCATAATCATCATCTACTGTAACACATACCCAGTTTGCAAGATCTGCATTAATAGCGTCCATTCCACCGGCACGTTTGATTGCCTCTTTGGAAATTTTCTGTTTTTTAATTACTTTTTCTACAAATTCTGTCGTCAGATTGTTTTCGCGGATAACAAATTCTTCTCCTTCGGAAACGACCGAATAAATCGGCGCATCTGTCGTTGGAAGGGCACGTACACGAAGCGAATTGGTTGTAATCTCGACGCATTCACGTCCCACTTTCGTAGCCGCCTTTTCTGCTTTCTCATCCGTCACAAGATATTTGGCTTTGACCCATCCGGTTACATTTCCGGAAACCATCTTTGCCCAGCCTTTTTTTATCTTATAAATGTGACAACCGGCATTTTTTGTCATTTTACCAACTATTTTTGAATTTTCAGACGGCTTTTTACGTACATTCAAATACGTATCTACTTTCGTAGCCACACCAAGACGGCTGTAATTCAAATTTAATTTTACATGCTCATCTTCTTTTTTCGTTTCTTCCGGTGCTGCTGTCGGCTGCGGCTCTTCCACCACCGGTTCCGGTGTTGCGGAAACCGCTGCGCTCGTCACTGCTCCATTTGCCACCTGATCACAATATTCATCAACTACTACAGCGGCACCACTCAAAGGCTTATCCGTTGCAACCATCGCTGCACTTACCGGCACCGCGATAATTCCTACCGCAAGAACCCCCGCTGCAATATATTTCACATATTTCCTATCGAACTTCAAAATATCATCTCCTGATTTATTACGAATTTGTTACATCTTTTTAATAAGATTATAACAAGTGATTACAAAGTTGTCAAGGATTAGTTGTTGTTTTCGTTTATATTGTAATTTGTCGGAAAAGTTTACATTACGCGAGTGCTCACGCTCCGATAAACGCGCCGTCCACAAATATCAAATCTCTTTTAGAGGATCAGGTATTTTCTTTGTATTACTGTTTGGATTCCGAACAATTGGCTGAGCAGTATCCACCGTTAAATAATTCACAGGACTATTATTATAAATTGCAGATATGCTCTTCTATAAAAGAAGCATTAGATAGTCTTATCAATGGTTACCTGATTGTATTAAATGTCTATAACGATGATGGTTCAGTGGGTGTAGGGAATAATCCACAGTATGTCGGCTCTTTATCTTCACCAAATCATGGAGTACAGTGTCTTAACTGTGGAAGTACCAATCTTCAATATGACAGAGATTATGGAAGATATTATTGTACTAATAAGGGATGTACAGCTGGTTATACAAAAGTTGCTACCTATTTTGATTATGCAGAAGCAATCTATAATATCTCTGTTGATTTGAATTTTCCCCTAATCTTTCGCTATATAAAAACCCCCTGCTTTCACAATGAGGGATTTTGAACACCGTCGGTGCATAGAGGACGTTTTCTGTCCTCATGCACCGCTACGTGTGTTCACTAAGCGCAAGCGGTCCCTATTTGTGAAAGCAGGGGGTTTTTCTGTGAAAGCAGGGAATCCCTCCTATAAAACTATGCTCTTCCTCTTCCTTCAATCGTCGCAATATCTACCAACGAAAGCTCCGATTTATCGACATTTTCAAGGCTTGTCAGAAGGGCATTTGCCGTATCCAGGGATGTCAGGCAGGTAACGCCTGTTTCGATGGAAGTACGGCGGATGAGGAATCCATCGTGAGAATGCTCACCCTGTTTTGGAATGTCGATGACAAGGTCAATCTCATGTCCAAGCAGAAGATCCATCAGTGTTGGAGATTCCTGCTCAATCTTATTGACGCCGATGACATCCACGCCGGCTTCTTTCAACGCCTTCTGGGTTCCTCGTGTCGCATAAATTTCGTAGCCAAGTGCTTTAAAACGTTTTGCTACCGAAATGGCATCCGTTTTATCCTGATCTCTTACGGTAAGGATCATCTTCTTGTGCTGCGGAAGATTGATACCGGCTCCCATAAACGCTTTGGAGAGTGCTTCATTGAATGTCTTCGCGATTCCGAGACATTCACCGGTTGATTTCATCTCCGGTCCGAGGCTGATCTCTGCGCCGCGCAGTTTCTCAAAGGAGAATACCGGCATCTTGATCGCGATATAATCCGATGGTTTTGCAAGTCCGGTCTCATAACCAAGATCTGTGATCTTCTCTCCGAGGATGACACGAGATGCCAGTTTCACGATCGGAATACCGGTAACTTTACTGATGTAAGGTACGGTACGTGAAGAACGAGGATTTACCTCGATGACGTACACTTCATCATTCATTACAATAAACTGGATATTGATCAATCCGATAACATGAAGGGATCTTGCCAGTTTTCTCGTATAATCTACTAACGTATCGATGACTTCCGGCTTGATGCTTTGTGCCGGATATACCGAGATGCTGTCTCCGGAATGGATTCCGGCACGCTCGATATGCTCCATGATTCCGGGGATCAGGATGTCTTCGCCGTCACAGACCGCATCGACTTCCACTTCTTTTCCCATCAGGTATTTGTCTACAAGGATTGGATGCTCCTGTACGTGACGGTTAATGATCGTCATAAATTCGCGGATATCATCGTCATTGATGGCAATCTGCATGCCCTGTCCGCCGAGAACGTAGGATGGACGTACAAGAACCGGATAGCCAAGTTCATTGGCTGCCTTCAATGCTTCCTCTACCGTAAATACCGTATGACCCTTTGGTCTTGGGATTCCGCACTGCTCCAGAATCTCATCGAACAATTCACGGTCTTCTGCTGCATCGACATTTTCGGCGCTTGTTCCCAAGATTGGTACACCCATCTTCATCAGGGATTCCGTCAATTTGATCGCCGTCTGACCACCAAACTGTACCACCGCACCATCCGGTTTTTCAAGATCTACGATATTTTGTACATCTTCCGGTGTCAACGGTTCGAAATACAATTTATTTGCCACGTCAAAGTCCGTACTTACGGTCTCCGGATTGTTATTTACAATAATTGTCTCATAGCCGCTCTTTTCAAGAGACCATGCACTGTGAACCGAACAGAAGTCGAATTCGATACCCTGTCCGATACGGATTGGGCCGGAACCAAGTACCAGCACTTTTTTCTTCGTACGCGTCGCATCTACTTCACATTCGCTTCCGAAACAGCTGTAGTAATATGGTGTCGCTGCCGCAAACTCTGCCGCACACGTATCTACCATCTTAAACGAAGCCGTGATGCCATTTTCAAGACGCATTGCACGTACTTCTTCTTCGGTCATACCGGTATATCTTGCGATCACATTGTCCGGGAACTCAATTCTCTTTGCTTCCGCCAAAAGTTCCGGTGTCAGTTTTTCATTTTTCAGACGCTGTTCCATCTCAACCAAAATGGCAATCTTATCGATAAACCATTTGTCAATTTTTGTAATATCATGGATTTCATCATACGATGCCCCTTTGCGGATCAGCTCTGCAATAACATAAATTCGGCGGTCATCGACGATACGTACGCGCTCCAGCAGTTCTTCTTTGGAACGGTCGGTATATCTTCCGGTGTCAAGGCTGTCCAAATGCTGCTCCAGAGAACGGATGGCTTTCATCAAAGCACCCTCAAAGTTCGTACAGATACTCATAACCTCTCCGGTCGCTTTCATCTGGGTTGTCAGTGTACGTTTTGCTTTGATAAATTTATCAAATGGCAGGCGCGGAATCTTGACTACACAATAATCCAGTGCCGGCTCAAAACTTGCATAGGTCTTTCCGGTGATCGCATTTGGAATTTCATCCAATGTATAGCCGAGTGCAATCTTTGCTGCCACCTTGGCGATCGGATATCCTGTCGCCTTCGATGCCAGTGCGGAAGAACGGCTGACACGAGGGTTTACCTCGATAACACAATATTCAAATGATTCCGGATGCAGGGCAAACTGCACGTTACATCCACCGGTAATATTCAATTCTGTAATAATGTTCAAAGCAGAAGAACGGAGCATCTGATACTCTTTATCTGCCAATGTCTGCGACGGTGCTACGACGATACTGTCTCCGGTATGTACACCAACCGGATCCAGGTTTTCCATATTACATACCGTAATACAGTTTCCGTTGCTGTCTCGCATCACTTCGTACTCGATTTCTTTCCAGCCGGCGATACAGCGCTCGACCAGACACTGTCCCACACGGGAAAGACGAAGTCCGTTTGAACAAATGTCACGCAGTTCCTGCTCGTCGTGTGCGATTCCGCCACCGCTTCCTCCTAACGTATACGCAGGACGGATAACGACAGGATACCCGATCGTATTCGTAAAGGCAACCGCATCTTCTACATTTTCAACGACTTCGCTGGCGGCAATCGGTTCTCCAATTTTTTCCATTGTCTTCTTGAATTCAAGACGGTCTTCGGCTTTTTTGATTGTCAGTGAAGTGGTACCGATCAGACGAACATTCTGCTCTTTCAAAAATCCACATTCTTCCAGTTCCATCGCAATATTCAATGCAGCCTGTCCTCCCAAAGTAGGAAGTACACTGTCCGGTTTCTCTTTTTTGATCAGGTTTTCCACCACTTCTACCGTAAGCGGCTCGATGTAAACCTTATCTGCGATATCTTTATCTGTCATGATGGTAGCCGGATTGGAGTTAATCAATACTACTTCCATTCCTTCTTCTTTCAGCGAACGACATGCCTGTGTTCCCGCATAGTCAAATTCTGCCGCCTGTCCGATTACGATCGGACCGGATCCGATCACAAGTACTTTTTTAATTCCATCTATTTTTGGCATAGTTCAAATCCTCCTCTACTGTTCCATCATCTGCATAAATCGGTCAAATAATACTTCCGAATCTTTCGGGCCGGCACAAGCTTCCGGATGGAACTGCACCGTAAAGATCTTTTTATTTTTATACCGCAGACCTTCCACTGTGCCATCGTTGACATTGACGAAAGCAACTTCTGCCACATCCGCAGGGATCGTATCTTCTTTTACAACATATCCATGGTTCTGGGAGGAAATGTAAACTCTTCCTGTCTCCAGATCCTTAACCGGATGATTGGCACCGCGGTGTCCGTATTTCATTTTCTCTGTGTCCGCTCCATTGGCAAGTGCCATGAGCTGATGTCCGAGGCAAATGGCAAAAATTGGAATTTCCGAAGCATACAGTGTTTTGAGGTTTTCAATGACCTCTGTACACTCTTTCGGATCTCCCGGGCCATTTGTCAGCATGATGCCATCCGGATTTTCTTTTAAGATCAGTTCCGGATTGGTTCTTGCCGGATAAATCGTTACCTCACAGCCGCGTTTCAACAGGCAGCGGGCGATGTTAAATTTTGTTCCAACGTCAAGAATAGCAACCTTCTTTGTTACCGGAATGTTGCTATCTGTATCTAAATCTCCCGGTTTAAAAGAAACTGCTTCTTTTGTCGTCACTTTGTCAACGACACCGGAAACGCTATATTCTTTACATTTTTTCTTTACTTCTTCCAGATCGTAATCGGCATTGGTTGTAATCATGCCATTCATGGTACCTTTTTCACGAAGGATCTTTGTGAGGGCACGTGTATCGATGCCTTGGATACCAGGGATGTTTTGCTCTACAAGAAAATCCTGAATGCTCTGCTCATTACGGAAATTGCTGCTCAGACGGGATAACTCACGTACGATAAATCCATCCACATTGGACAATTTGGATTCCATATCCTTCCGGCAGATTCCATAATTGCCAATAAGAGGATATGTCATAACGACTGCCTGTCCCGCATAACTTGGATCGGTCAGTACTTCCAGATATCCTGTCATTGACGTATTAAATACAATTTCGCTGATAACTTCTCTTGTGCTTCCGATGCTTTCCCCGGTAAACACGGTTCCGTCTTCCAGAATTAAATAAGCTTTCATAATTACCTCCATGTTCTTTTATTCAAAAGTCAAAATCATCTCGGCAGTTTCCACTAGGTTGTTTCCACTGTCCATACTGAGTTTTTGAATGTATTTGTGTGCATCATTTTCCGTCATCTGGTTTCGCTCCATCAAAAGAGCTTTTGCCTTATTGATGATCTTTTCTTCCTCGGCAGTACGACGCTTGGGCTGTGTTTTCTTTCTTCGTTTCAGTTCCCTCGCGATGTCCATTGTCATCATCTGCACCGTGCTTACAAATTCACGGCTATGGATGGGCATGGACAAACAAACAATATCTGAGCTGATACAATCTTCCAGCCTCGAAGGACTGGCGACAAGCAGCATCGAAAATTCTCTCGGAAGATAGCCATACAATTCGCTGTAATGCATATCCGGCAGTTTGTATCCACAAACTACCACGCCGCCATCAGAATCATTGGCTGCTCCGATTGTCTGGGCTGCATTATTATATGCCATTGTATCATCAAATCCGTTTCGAATCAAAACATTTCTCAGATTTTTTGCATCTTCTAATTTGGGAAATGCCACAATAATCCGCATTGGTTTTTTGCCTCCTTATCGAATGTTGGGTCTTTACAACGAACATTTTTTAACGAAGCAATTTCTCAGACACGGTCAAGGTATTTTTCCACTTCCCAGGCAGTTACCTGTCGTGAAAATTCTTCCCATTCTTCTGTTTTTTCGTTGATAATGATCTGGGAAAGTGTCTTTCCGATTACCTGCTGCAAAAATTCATCTTCTTCAAAGGCGCGTATTGCCTCTCTCAGATTTCGCGGCAAAATGTCAAATTTTACCTTGTCTTCTTCGGATACATCATCCATACATACCGGCGGCTCGAGTTCCTTTCGGATTCCCTCCAATCCCGCCGCGAGACATCCTGCCAGCACCAGATACGGATTGCTTGCTCCGTCCGGGCTTCGTAAGATGACACGAGATCCGATCGTTCCGACATTGGTCAGACGGATCAGCGGTGTACGGTTTGTCCGCGACCACGTAATGTCCACCGGTGCATTGTAACCGGGAACCAGTCTCTTGTAGGAATTGATGATCGGATTATTGATCAATGTCAATCCTTTGATGTGCTGAATGATTCCTGCCATAAAATGGTAAGCCTCTTTACTCAGTCCATCTTCTGCCGAAGTATCGGTAAATATATTTTTTCCATCTTTACATAAAAACATATTCAAACTCATCGCCGATCCCTTTAAGCCGTATTTTGGTTTCGGCATAAAGGTCGCATGCAGTCCATGGCGTTTTGCCACTGTGCGGACCGTAAGTTTAAATGTCATAATGTTATCTGCCGTACGAAGTCCCTCATCAAACATAAAATCGATATGATGCTGTGCCACTTCATTGGAGTGGTAGGAACTTTCCATGACAAATCCCATTTCCTCTAAAGAAAGGACCATGTCACGTCTTGCATTTTCCCCGGAATCCAGCGGCCCAATGTCAAAAAATCCACCTTTTTCATTGGAATTTGTCGTCGGCTGCCCATCTTCATCCGTATCAAATAAAAAGAATTCGTTTTCCGGTCCTACGTTAAAAGTATATCCCTCTTTTTCTGCTTGTTCAAGTACATTTTTTAAAATCCGTCTCGGATCTGCCTCATATGGCGTTCCATCCGGGTTCAGCACGTCACAGATAAATCGTGCCACACGGCCTCTTTGCGGACGCCACGGGAAAATGGTAAATGTGTCAAGATCCGGTGCCAGGATAAACTCTGACAAATCTTTAGTATCATATCCCTGAATGGCAGCTCCATCAAATACGACGCGGTTTTCCAAGATCCGATCCAGATGATTCGCCGTCATCGCGATATTTTTCAATGCTCCAAAACTGTCTACAAATTGAAGTCTGATAAATTCTACATCTTCCTCTTCTACTAAACGGTAGATATCCTGCTTTGTATAATTTGCCATAGTAATCCTCATTTCTGCATATTATTTTGCGCTTTTTTCGCACGATAGGGACTGACATCTCTTGTACTCGGTGCCAGCCCCTAATCTCCTATTTGCCTTCTCTATTATCCGAGGTTTGAATACCCCATCAAATCCTGATCCACTGCTTTGGCAACTTCGCGTCCTTCGCGGATTGCCCATACGACAAGAGACTGTCCACGGTGCATATCTCCTGCTACAAACACACGGTCAGCGCTTGTTTTATACTGTCCCGGCTTCGTCGCTACATTGGTACGCTCCGTCAGTTTCAGTTCAAAATCTTTGGCGATATAATCCTGTGTTCCAAGGAATCCTGCCGCGATAAATACCAGATCCACATCCAGTACATATTCGCTTCCGGCAATCTCACTCATCTTCATGCGGCCTGTCTTCTCGTCCTTTTCCCAGGCAAGTTTTACACATTTTACCTGTTTGAGAACACCCTTGTCATCTTTGATAAACTCTTTGACCGTTGTCTCATAGATTCGAGGATCTTTTCCAAACACAGCGATTGCTTCCTGCTGGCCGTAATCGGTCTTTAAGACTTTCGGCCACTCCGGCCACGGATTGCTCTCCGTACGTTCTTTCGGCGGCTGTGGCATCATCTCTAACTGGACAACGCTCTTTGCACCTTGACGGATGGAAGATCCGACACAATCGTTTCCGGTATCTCCTCCACCGATAACCAGTACATTTTTCCCTTTGGCATCTACAAAATCCGTAAATTCCGGATTTAATACGTGTTTGGTAACACGAGTAAGATAATCTACTGCAAAATAAATTCCTTTGGCTTCTCTGCCGGGTGCTTTGATATCACGAGGATTGGATGCACCACATGTCAAGATCACGCGGTCAAATTCCTCCAACAGCTGTTTGGCTTTGACATCCACACCGACATTCACACCGGTCTTAAATACGACGCCTTCTTCGGTCAGCACGTTTACTTTTCTTTCAATTACAGTTTTTTCCAATTTCATATTCGGAATACCATACATCAAAAGTCCGCCCGGCCGATCGGAGCGTTCAAACACGGTAACACTGTGTCCACGTTTATTGAGCTGGTCAGCCGCTGCCAGTCCCGAAGGACCGGAGCCAATGATGGCTACTTTTTTGCCTGTCCGCACTTTCGGAGGTTTTGCCTCCATCAAGCCGTTGGCATAACCATATTCAATGATCGCATTTTCATTTTCCTTAATCGTGACCGGGCTGTCATTTAAACCACAGGTACATGCGGCTTCACAAGGTGCCGGGCACACACGGGAAGTAAATTCAGGAAAATTGTTTGTTTTCAGAAGTCTTCCCAATGCTTCTTCGTAATTATCCAGATACAAAAGATCATTCCATTCCGGACACATATTGTTCAACGGACATCCCGAAGCCATTCCTCCGATCATCATGCCGGACTGGCAAAACGGGACACCACAATCCATACATCTGGCTGCCTGTGCCTTTCTCTCCTCATGAGACATCGGAACGTGAAATTCATTGAAGTTCTTTATTCTCTCAAGTGGTGTGATCTCTTTGTTTCCTTTACGTTCATATTCTAAAAATCCGGTTGGTTTACCCATTTCATCTCAACCCTTTCTATTATAAATTATTTGAAGTGATATTGCAACTATTTTTACGCATTTTGCTTCTGTGTCGCATAAAACGCTTCGATCAATGCCTGCTCATTGCTGAGACCTTTTTCTTCCATGATCGCAATCTGCTGCATCATGTTTTTGTAATCATGTGGAATGATCTTTTTGAACTTCGGAAGGTAATCTTTGAAGTTCTCCAAAATCTCTTTTCCTTTTTCTGAGCCGGTTGCTTTCACATGGGCTTCAATCATATCTTTCAGCTGCATAACGTCGTATTTGTTGGAAACTGCTTCGGAGGAAACCAGTGTCTTGTTCAGTTTCAGATACAGGTCACTGTTTTCATCCAAAACATAAGCGATTCCACCACTCATACCAGCGGCAAAGTTTTTACCGGTCGGTCCGAGGATAACCACACATCCACCCGTCATATATTCACATCCGTGGTCACCCACTCCTTCGACAACAGCGTGTACACCGGAGTTTCTTACACAGAAACGCTCGCCCGCCACACCGTTGATATAAGCGGTACCACTTGTCGCACCATACAATGCCACGTTTCCGATGACAATGTTGTCTTCCGCTTTATACTGGACATGAGAAGGTGGGAATACGATCAATTTACCACCGGACAAGCCTTTTCCGAAGTAATCGTTGCTGTCTCCTTCGAGCTGCAATGTCAGTCCTTTTGGAATAAATGCTCCAAAGCTCTGTCCGCCGCTTCCCTGACACTCGATCACAAACGTATCTTCTTCGACATTGTCGCCGAGCTGCTTTGTAATTTCGGATCCAAGGATCGTTCCCAGCGAACGGTCGGTATTGGTAACTTTTGCCTGAATGGTCTTTGGTTCGCCGCTCTTTAAGTTTTCGGCAAATTTCTTTAAGAAAACTTTCTCGTCAATCGTTTTATTTAATTTGAAATCATAAATGTCTTTGCGGTTAAATTTGTTTTTCTTTTCTTTCACAAATGGGTTGTTGATGATTGCGGACAGATCCAGTTTGCCGGCACGTTCCATATCAAGGTCATCTCTTACCTTCAAAAGATCGGTACGTCCTACCAGTTCATCCAGCGTCTGTACTCCGAATTTTGCCATCAACTCTCGAACTTCTTCCGCGATAAACTTCATGAAGTTCTCTACGTACTCCGGTTTTCCACGGAAACGCTTCCGAAGTTCCGGATTCTGTGTTGCCACACCAACCGGACAGGTATCAAGGTTACATACACGCATCATAACGCATCCCATCGTGACAAGTGGTGCTGTCGCAAAACCAAATTCTTCGGCACCAAGAAGGGCTGCTACCATGACATCGCGGCCGGTCATCAATTTACCGTCTGTCTCGATCACTACTTTCGAACGAAGTCCGTTCATCAAAAGGGTCTGATGTGTCTCTGCCAGACCAAGTTCCCAAGGAAGTCCGGCATTATGAATGGAACTTCCCGGAGCTGCTCCGGTACCACCATCGTATCCGGAGATCAGCACAACTTCGGCTCCCGCCTTCGCTACACCGGCAGCGACGGTACCTACACCTGCCTCCGATACCAGTTTCACGGAAATTCTTGCATCCTGATTTGAATTCTTCAAATCATAGATCAACTGCGCCAAGTCCTCGATCGAATAAATATCATGATGAGGTGGCGGTGAGATCAGGGATACACCCGGTGTCGAATGTCTCGTCTTGGCGATCCATGGATATACTTTCTTACCCGGAAGATGTCCGCCTTCACCCGGTTTTGCTCCCTGTGCCATCTTAATCTGAATCTCTTTGGCACTTACGAGATATCTGGAAGTTACACCAAAACGTCCGGAAGCCACCTGTTTGATCGCAGAGCAGCGGTTTACGCCATCTTTTCCGATGGTTAGTCGTTCCAAACTTTCTCCGCCCTCTCCACTATTGGATTTTCCATGGAGATGGTTCATCGCGATTGCCAGTGTCTCATGGGCTTCCTGTGAAATAGAACCGTAGGACATCGCACCGGTTTTAAATCGTTTCACGATCTCATCCACACTTTCTACTTTGGAAAGTGGAATTCCCTTTTTCGGGAAGTTAAAGGTGAGAAGACTTCGAAGGTTCATATACAGATCCTCTCTGTCAATCTCATCGGAATACTCTTTAAACATCTGATAGTTACCGGTTCTTGTTGCTTCCTGTAACAAATGAATGGTTTTCGGATTATACAGATGTTCTTCTTTTCCACTGCGGCTCTTGTGGTTTCCAATACTATCAAGTGTGATATCCGTACCAAGTTCCAATGGATCAAATGCTTTATCATGAAGCATTTCTACCTGATTCTGAATATCCTCGATACCAAGTCCACCGATTCTTGAAACCGTTCCGGTAAAATATTTATCAATAAAATCTTTTGACAATCCGATAGCTTCGAAAATTTTTGCTCCCTGATACGACTGGATCGTGGAAATACCCATCTTGGAAGCAATCTTTACGATACCATGCAGGATTGCTGAGTTATAATCGTCTACGGCTGCATAATAATCTTTGTCAAGCATACCATTGTCGATGAGCGTTTTGATCGTATCCAGTGCGAGATATGGATTGACGGCTGTCGCACCAAATCCGAGAAGCGTTGCAAAATGATGAACTTCTCTTGGTTCTGCACTCTCTAAGATCATGGAAAGAGAGGTTCTCTTTTTCGTTGTAACAAGGTGCTGCTGCATCGCAGATACCGCAAGCAGTGCCGGGATCGCTACGTGGTTTTCATCCACACCGCGGTCGGACAGGATCAGCACATTGGCTCCCTCTTTGTAAGCACGGTCGGCTTCCAAATACAAGTGGTCGATTGCTTTTTTCAAAGATGTGTTTTTATAATACGTAATCGGAATGACAGCGACTTTGAAACCTTCCACTTTCATGGATTTAATCTTCAAAAGGTCGGTATTTGTCAAAATCGGATTCTCAATCTTTAATGCGTGACAGTTTTCTGCTTTTTCTTCGAGCAGGTTACCGGCGTCTCCGATATATACCGTTGTCGAAGTAACGACTTCCTCACGGATTGCATCGATTGGCGGGTTGGTTACCTGTGCAAACAGCTGTTTAAAGTAGTTATACAATGGCTGTGGCTGTTTGCTGAGTGCAGCAAGCGGCGTATCATGTCCCATCGCGGAGATTGGCTCTGT
This sequence comes from Roseburia sp. CAG:309, assembly GCA_000434115.1. GTDB lineage: Bacteria > Bacillota > Clostridia > Lachnospirales > Lachnospiraceae > Eubacterium_F. Next base: position 13,047 of record FR893950.1, read on the forward strand.
TCCATTTTTTGCCATTGGAAGGATTTCATTTTTCACTTCTTCATACGTATAACCAAATGCCTTGCGCAGGCGGAGACTTTCTTCATGGTTATAAGAATCTACTCGTTTATTTGGAATCGTAAGATCTTTCAAACGAACCAGATTTGTGTCTAACCATTCTCCATATGGCTGGCTGGATGCGTATTTTTCTTTTAATTCATCGTCATCGATCAATTTTCCTTTGACCGTATCGACAAGAAGCATTTTTCCCGGGCGAAGACGGTCTTTTTTGATAACATGCTCTTCGCTGATTGGCATTACTCCGACTTCGGAAGAAAGAATCAGCTGATCGTCGTCTGTAATATAATATCTTGATGGACGAAGACCATTTCGGTCAAGCACGGCACCCATAATGTCTCCGTCGGAGAAAAGGATCGAAGCCGGTCCGTCCCATGGCTCCATCATGGTTGCATAATATTGATAAAAGTCTTTTTTCTTTTCACTGATATAACGGTTATTTGCCCATGGTTCCGGAATGGTTATCATGACAGCAAGCGGAAGTTCCATCCCACTCATTACCAAAAATTCCAGCGTATTGTCTAACATTGCGGAGTCCGATCCCTCGGTATTCACAACCGGAAGGACTTTGTGAAGTTCTCCTCTCAAATGATCGGATTCCATCGTCTCTTCACGGGCGAGCATCTTATCGGCGTTACCACGGATCGTATTGATTTCTCCGTTGTGTACGATAAAACGGTTTGGATGGGCACGCTGCCAGCTTGGCTGTGTGTTCGTACTAAATCTGGAATGTACCATAGCAATTGCCGATTCATAGTCTACATCCTGCAGATCATCAAAGAACAATCGGAGCTGGGATACCAGAAACATTCCTTTGTATACGATCGTGCGGCTCGAAAGGGATACTACATACGTATTTTCATTGGACTGTTCAAATACTCTTCGTGCAATATATAATTTACGGTCAAATTCCAGTCCTTTTTCCACCTGCTCCGGTTTCTTAATGAAACACTGCATGATGTAAGGCATACATTCTACCGCTGTTTTTCCTAAAATCGAAGGAGCGATCGGTACTTTTCTCCATCCTAGAAATTCAAGTCCCTCTTTATCTACAATTGTCTCAAACATTTTCTTTGCCTGATTTCTGCGGAGCTCATCCTGTGGGAAGAAGAACATTCCTACCGCATACTCTCTTTCTTCGCCAATCTCTATTCCCATCCGGGTGGCAATCTTTTTGAAGAATTTATGTGAGATCTGAAGCATGATTCCTACTCCGTCTCCTGTCTTTCCTTCGCCATCTTTTCCTGCTCGATGCTCAAGATGTGCTACAATTTCCAACGCATTCTTAACGGTATCGTGTGTTTTCTTTCCCTTTATATTTACAATCGCTCCGATACCGCAATTGTCATGTTCAAATCTCGGGTGATACATACCGAGCGCTTTTCGTTTTGACTCTTCTACATATTGACCACTCATAGTAATCCTCCATTCTTGACGTTAGTTTGCCGCTCTAAAGCAGAAAACGAGTTCTGCTCTGAGGCGGCTTGTTTGTAAAAAAAGAAGACGTCAAAGAAGATGTGCAATTTAGGGCACATCTCCCTTTGACGTCTTTGTCTAAAGACATTATATAATATTTATTCTCAATAATCAAGCACTTTTTTGTTTTTTTAATAAAAAACTTTAAAAACTTTAAAAAATAAAGTTTGATTACTCGAATTCTTTCAAAACTTCCGTTAAGATCTCTGCCATCTGATCTACGTGTTCCTCTTTGATAACCAATGGCGGTACAAAACGGATGACATTGGTTCCGGCGGTTAAAAGAAGAAGTCCTTTATCCAATGCTTTCGCACAGATCTCGCCGACCGGCGCGTCGCACTCAAGTCCTCTCATCAGTCCCATTCCCCGGGCTTCCTTTGCCACTTTGCTTCCGGCTGCGATCTCCTCTAACTTTTTGCCAAGATACTCGCCGACACGATTGACATTTTCAAGGATATTCTTTTCTTTAAAAATGCGATTTACTGCTACGACCGCAGCACTTGCCAGAGGATTTCCTCCAAATGTCGTACCATGGTCTCCCGGTACAAGGGCTTTTGCCACGTCTGTCTTTGCCGCAAAAGCACCAACAACGATTCCGTTTCCAATTCCTTTTGCCATCGTTACGATGTCCGGCTGAATGCCATACTGCTGGTAAGCAAACATTTTTCCGGTTCTTCCCATACCACACTGTACCTCATCGCAGATCATCATGATATCATGCTCTGTACAGAGATTGCGGATTCCCTGCAAAAATTCTTTGTCTGCCGGATAAATACCGCCTTCGCCC
>FR893950.1:15412-22867 GCA_000434115.1 Roseburia sp. CAG:309
TGGCATATGTTTTGTCATTAATGTAACTCTTTACACTATCCAGATCGTTGTAATCGGCAAAATGAACGCCGGAAATAAGCGGTGCAAATGGCGCACGGTATTTTTCCGTTCCGGTTACGGACAAGGCACCCATACTTCTTCCGTGAAATGCCTTATTCATGGAAATGACTTCATGGCGTTCTTCGTGTCCCTGCATGATCGCATATTTTCTCGCCAGTTTCAAAGCGCCCTCATTTGCCTCTGTACCGCTGTTTGCCATAAACACTTTGTCCATTCCGGTCGCCTCTGCCAGACATTTTGCTGCCTGCATCAATGGCTCCGAATAGAAATAATTGGAAAAATGTGTCGCCTTGTCAATCTGGTCTTTCAGTGCATTTTTGAATTCCTCATCGCTGTAGCCAAGCGCACATACGGCGATTCCTGCGCCAAAATCAAGATATTTTTTTCCTTCGGTATCTACCAGATACACGTCTTCGCCATGATCCATTGCTACCGGATACCGATTGTAGGAATGAATCAGATATTTTTCAGATTCTTCAATTAATGTATTCATACGTCTGCTCCTTTACTCTGTCTCATGATGGTACAAATTTGTCTCATTTCCAATAATTGCCGTTCCGATACCTTTCTTCGTATAGAACTCAAGCAGGAGACAATGTTCTCTTCTTCCGTCCAAAATATGTACGCGGTTTACGCCCTGTTCTACGGCATCAATACAGTTACGTATTTTCGGAAGCATACCGCCGCCGATAAAACCGTCCTCAATCATTTTATGCGCTTCGTCCAGCGTAAGCACAGAAACGAGCGTCGATGGATCATCTGCATCTTTACAAACGCCCTCGATATCCGTCATAAATACCAGTTTTTCTGCTTTCATGGATTTTGCGATTGCACAGGCAGCATCGTCTGCATTGATATTGTACGCCTTATAATCGTCGCCAAGTCCGATTGGTGCAATGATCGGCACGAAATCATTTTCCAAAAGGGTGTCGATCAATTCCGAATTCACTTCTTTGACATCTCCGACATAACCGATATCTTTGCCATTTGCTGTCTTTTTGTCACAGCGAAGGGTTCCACCGTCTTTTCCGCTGATGCCGGCTGCCTTCACACCAAGTTTCTCCATCATCTGTACCAGATGTTTGTTTACTTTATTTAAAACCATCTCTGCCACTTCCATCGTGTCATCGTCTGTCACTCGGAGTCCTTCGACAAATTCCGGTTCTTTTCCCATCAGGCGCACCCATTTGCTGATTTCTTTTCCGCCGCCATGTACAATGATCGGCTTCATTCCCACCAACTTCAAAAGTGCCACGTCTTTGATCACACTCTGCTGCAGTTTTTCATCCAGCATCGCGCTTCCGCCGTATTTTACAACGACTTTTTTATTGTTGAAATCGCGGATATAAGGCAGTGCCTCGATCAAAGTCTCCGCTTTTATCAATACATCATTTAATTTATCGTCCATTTCCTCTTGCCTTTCTTCCATATTTTAACAGTATTAAGAACGGTAGTCTGCATTGATCTTAATATAATCATACGTAAGATCACAGCCCCACGCTGTCGCGCTGCATTCGCCCTGCTTCATGTCACATACCAGCGTCACTTTATCCATTCCCATCATTTCAGTGGCTTTTTCTTCCGAATAGTCGGTAAGTACGCCATCCTTGATCCAGACCATTTCTTCGCCGCCTGCCTGCAATGTCAGATCTACGACTTCCGGATCAAAATCTACACCGGCATAGCCAAGCGCGCAAAGCACACGGCCGCAGTTTGCGTCTTTCCCATAAATCGCCGTCTTTACAAGGTTCGAAGAAATCACCGATTTACTCAAGGTAACCGCATCCTGTTTGGTCTTTGTTCCTTTTACAATCACTTCCAAAAGGCGGGTACATCCTTCGCCGTCGCCTGCCATTTTCTTGGCAAGATCGGTTGCCACATAAGAAACCGCTTCATAAAGTGCCTGATAAGCAGCTGTATCTTTTTTGATCTCCTCTGCCCCGGCTGCTCCATTTGCCAAAAGTACACAGGTGTCATTGGTAGAAGTATCGCGGTCTACCGAGATCATATTAAAGGAATCTGCCACAATCTCGCGCAACATTCCCTGAAGCACCTCCGGACTTACTTTTGCATCTGTCGTAATGACACTCAGCATCGTTGCCATATTCGGATGAATCATACCGGAACCTTTGCTCATTCCCCCGACGGTAATTGTCGCGCCGTCCTGTTCAAAGGTAACGGCACATTCTTTCGGAATCGTATCCGTCGTCATAATGGCTCTGGCTGCGTCTTTCGCCCCCTGACGGTCAGCTGTCAGGGCATCTTTCAAAAGCGGTGCTCCCTTGCGGATCGGTGCCATACGAAGCTGCATTCCGATGACTCCGGTGGATGCCGTCATAACTTCTTCCGGCACAATGCCAAGTACCTTTGCAATTTCCGATGCCATCTCATAATTGTACTCTTTTCCTTCTTTTCCGGTCGCCGCATTTGCAATTCCGCTGTTTAAAACGACTGCGCGAACATGATGTCCTCTCTCAATGATTTCTTTATCCCAAAGAACCGGTGCCGCCTTTACTACATTTGTAGTAAATGTTCCGGCTGCACTTGCCGGTTCCGTGGAAAATACAAGAGCCATATCTTTTCGGTTTTCATATTTAATCCCAGCCTCTATTCCTGACGCCTCATATCCTTTTGGTGCATTGACACCACCATCGATTGTCTGCATACGATTACCTCATTTCTATCTAAGTTTTAACATAACGTGTCAAATACTTCTTATCACGGGAATACCGGCACAAGACGAAGACCTTCTGCCTCATCCAGACCAAACAGCAGGTTCATATTCTGAACCGCCTGTCCTGCTGCGCCCTTGGTAATATTATCCATAGCCCCCATCATGATGACACGACCGGTACGCTCGTCAACTTTCGGGCTGACATCAACAAAGTTGCTTCCTTCTACCCAGCGTGTTTCCGGACAGACACCGTCATTTAACACACGCACAAAATATTCATCCTTGTAAGCTTCTTCATAGGCTTTCCGAACCATTTCCTTCGTTACACCCGGATTTAATTTAGCATACGCCGTAATCAGGATACCACGGTTCATTGGGATCAAATGAGGAGTGAAATTAATCATTACCGGCTTTCCTGCCGCATAGCCAAGCTGTTCCTCAATCTCCGGTGTATGACGGTGTGTCGCTACCCCGTATGCCTTAATATTTTCATTCACTTCACAGTACAAGTTTGGAATCTTTGCTCCACGGCCGGCTCCGCTTGTACCGGATTTGGCATCAATGATCAGCGTATCGGTATCAATGTATCCATTTTTTACCATCGGATAGATGGAAAGTGTGGAACAAGTTGGATAACATCCCGGATTAGCGATCAGACGCGCCCCTTTGATCTTATCGCGGTTCAACTCACAAAGACCATATACGGCCTCTCCGATAAATTGTTTGCTCTTATGTTCAATGCCATACCATTTTTCATATACATCGACATCTTTTATACGAAAATCTGCGCTGAGATCGATCACTTTACAATTTGACAAGATTTCTTCATCGAGAACCGATGCCAGATATCCCTGCGGCGTCGCCGTAAAGATCACGTCGGCCTGCTTACTCAACTCATGAAGATCATCACCTTTGCACACATTTTCAACGATCTGGAACATGTTTCCAAAAACAGCACTGAATTTTTCATCGACATAGCTTCGTGAACCATACCATACGATTTCTGCCTCTTTGTGCTGCAATAACAATCTTACCAATTCCTGGCCCGCATAACCGGTCGAGCCGATAATACCTACTTTAATCATCATTTAGCCTCTTTTCTATTACTTAATGGTAAATACAACTTTTGACTGATTTCCTGCTTTATCACAGGCAATCACGGTATTTTTACCTTTTTTGCGGATAACAAGTTTTTTTCTGGCTTTTTGTTTTTTGCCATTTACTTTAATATAACGGATTCCATTGGCATCCGACACTTTCACTGTCGCCTTTTTCCGATATACCTTACCATGTCGTACGCCCTTGAAAACGGGTGCTTTGGCATCAATTGTAAATTTCAATACCGACACATTTCCATTGGCATCTACTGCCTTTATTGTATACCGTCCGCTTTTTGCCAATTTGAACTGTGACACATTAAAACGTTTTCCATTAATTGTCACTTCTTTTACACTCACATTATCTGTCACTTTTACCAGCACGGCTTTCTTCGTAAGTGCGTTATTTTTTACACCCTGAATCTTTGGGGCTTCTTTATCGCCGGATATGATCGGCGTATCTCCGCATGTCGCGATCAGTTTGGAATCATCCGGTAAATTATCCAGATTCCACGTTACTTTATTTCCTTCTGCTGCACCATTGGATTCCTTAATAGGCTTTGGCAGAACGATGGAAATATCCATGGTGAGTCCCAATGCCTTATAATATTCATTTACGGATTTTCCTTTTAATTGGGAAGACACTTGTGCGACATCAAGCGCCCGCGCATTATTTTGTGTTTTTGATGCCTGCGCCTGCTTTGTTGACATCGAAGTATAATTGTTCGTTCCCGCCTCACCAATAAATGTATCTGCCGTTAATGTCACATTTTTAAATGGTGCATGAAAACTATCTGCTGTATATTTATCCGCTGCCTTGGAATCCTGCTTAAACTTTGCAAGATAAACCGCATCATTTGTCAGAAAATTTTTCAATTCCTCTCTGGACGCAAAGGAAAACGTTTTGGAAAATGCCTGATAGGTCTTTCCATTTATCGTTTTTGTGTCCTGCGCAAAATCTCCGCATGTCAGCACACTGTTTTTTGCATCTTCTTTCATTAATTCAAAAGTACTTTGTTCATAATAATATGTAAGGGTATAACCACATGTACCGTCTTCATTTACCGTCATCTCCATATTAAGTCCCAGGCATCCGGTCAACATAACCATCGCCATAAGACACACTATCACCGCTCTTACTTTCTTCATAAATATGTCCTCCATTTCCTTTTATGCACAATTTGATGAATATTTTGCATAAACATGCATCTTTTATGCAAATGCATATTTATTATACACCTGTGTACTCATTTACGCAAGTACAATTTCACAATTCATCAAAAGAAAACATAAAATCCACATTTCCTCTTGCATAATATTCATTTATGTTGTATATTTATGATAACAGGGTCGAAAAGTCACAGACCGTCCATGCTTGCATGGGAAGGGCTGTGACCTTGAGACCCGCCGAATATGAGAACGAAGCGCATCGCGCGTAGTTCGAATATTCGCAGGATTGCGACAGTTGCGCCAGCAACGGAGCAAGCCGTTGGTTTCAAAGTTCCCCGACAACGTCCATGCTTGCATGGGAAGGGCTGCGACCTTGAAACCCTTTCTATATCACATTTACGGAGGTTTAATTATGAAGGAAAAAGTTGTTCTTGCTTATTCCGGCGGTCTGGACACGACAGCGATCATTCCATGGCTGAAGGAAAATTATGATTATGAAGTTATCTGCGTCTGCATCGACTGTGGACAGGGAAGCGAACTCGATGGATTGGACGAGCGTGCAAAAGCATGCGGTGCTTCCAAACTCTACATCGAAGATGTTATCGATGAATTCTGTGACGAATACATCGTTCCTTGTGTACAGGGTCATGCAATCTATGAAAATAAATATCTGCTTGGTACTTCCATGGCTCGTCCGGTCATCGCCAAACGTCTCGTGGAAATTGCCCGCAAAGAAGGCGCTGTCGCTATCTGCCACGGTGCAACCGGAAAAGGAAATGACCAGATCCGTTTCGAACTCGGTATCAAAGCTCTTGCTCCTGATATCAAGATCATCGCTCCTTGGAGAAATGACAAATGGAACATGGATTCCCGTGAATCCGAAATTGAATACTGCCGCGCACATGGTATCGACCTTCCTTTTGCTGCAGATTCCAGTTACAGCCGTGACCGTAACTTATGGCACATCAGCCATGAAGGACTGGAATTGGAAGATCCTGCCAACGAACCAAATTACGAACATCTTCTCGTACTTGGCACCACACCGGAAAAAGCTCCGGATGAAGGCGAATACGTCACAATGACATTTGAAAAAGGTGTTCCAAAATCAGTCAACGGAAAAGCCATGAAAGTTTCTGATATCATCCGCGAATTGAACCGTCTCGGCGGCAAACACGGAATTGGTATCATTGATATTGTAGAAAACCGTGTTGTAGGTATGAAATCCCGTGGTGTATATGAAACACCGGGTGGAACCATTCTTTATGAAGCACATCAGCAGCTGGAAGAATTGATCCTCGACCGCGATACTTACGCTGTAAAAGAGGAAATGGGCAACAAACTCGCTCAGATCGTATACGAAGGAAAATGGTTCAGCCCACTTCGTGAAGCTACTCAGGCATTCATCGAGTCTACCCAGCAGTATGTAACCGGCGAAGTAAAATTTAAACTGTACAAAGGAAACATTATCAAAGCAGGAACAACTTCTCCATATTCCCTGTACAATGAAAGCCTTGCTTCCTTTACAACCGGTGACCTTTATGACCACCACGACGCTGACGGATTCATCACATTGTTTGGTCTGTCAACCAAAGTCCGTGCAATGAAAATGCAGGAAGTAAATAAGAACGGTAAGTAATTAGAAAATTAGAACATAAAAGAACCAGCAAAATGGGAATATACCTATTTTGCTGGTTTTTATTTGACTTTTTCTTTATAACAAATACACAGTTTCCAATAAAGGAAGCTACCAATACAACATTCATCCATAGGATACTTTTTTGTTCATTTTGTCCACGCTCCAATCTTAAAATATAATCTGTATTCATCAAGCTTCTCATTTGTCTTTTAAATTTACTCTTTCTTTAATAATCGCAATTACTCCGATTCCTAACAAACATGCACTACTCAATATTTTGTACTGCTCAAAAAAATGATTTATTACTATACCACTAACGCACAAAACAAACAAAGCAATGTTGCATATTGTCTTTAACTTCATTCTGAAATCACCTCACAAACTTTCACAATCTATATTCCTAAATGAATCTCTCACCCTCTGCTTTGTCTACATCAAAACCTTCCACCTGACGAAAATTGGTACAATTTCTGGAAGCATTGTACATTTTGATTTCATATGGTTCTATTCCCTATCTGAAACTGTAGACCTGCACTGCTATGCTAACTGCCTCAATTGCAAGCCCTAAGATTAAAAGAATACTTCCATATATTTTTTTGTTTTTCTTCTTAATCAGCACTGCCCCAATAATCGAAATAAAAATTGGCACTATATACCGCAAACAGAATAGAAAAACCATCATAACCAGCATTAAAAATGTAAAAAGCATTTCTCCCATTATCTTATCTCACCTCTCACTTGTCTAGATCACATTCCAAATCGCATTATATACACTCACTCTTTTCCCTTTTCAGCTAACATTTTCCCTTTATATCTAC
>FR893951.1 GCA_000434115.1 Roseburia sp. CAG:309
ACGTCGGTACGAATCAGCTTGCCTGGAAACTGCGGCAGGATGAGCGCGTGCGTTCCATGGAAAAAACAAACATCCGGTATGTGACGCCGGAAGATGTCGGAGAATTGGTCGATTTTGTATCGATTGATGTGGCATTTATTTCGCTGACAAAGGTGCTGGAGCCAATCTGGCATCTGATGAAAGACGGGGCGCAGATGGTATGTCTGATCAAACCGCAGTTTGAGGCAGGCAGAGAAAAAGTTGGAAAAAAGGGGGTTGTGCGGGATCTGGCAGTCCACAAAGAAGTGATGGAGCACGTCATTTCCTATGCGAAAAGTCTTGGCTTTATTATCAAAGGACTAGATTTTTCGCCAATCCGGGGGCCGGAAGGAAATATTGAATATTTATTATATATCCAGAAAATGGAAAATAGAGCAACCACATTTTCCGAAGAAGAGTGGAATGAGTGGCAGAAGACGATGGATGAAACAATCGAAGCGGCACAGGAACATGCCGTAAAACATGCGGAGGATATATCGGGATGAGTATGTATTATCTTATCGTAAATGAAGAAAAGGATTCCGGATGCCAGGTGGCAAAAGGGATACAGGCTTATATGCAGGAAGCGGGACACCGCGTCGTCATTCAGTCTCACGATGCCATTGACATTCAGGAAAAAGCGGATATGGCGATCGTTCTTGGAGGAGATGGTACAGTGATCGCGGCGGCGAAAAAGATCGCGGACGAAGAAATTCCGATTCTTGGAGTGAATCTGGGTACACTGGGATTTTTGACGGAAATCGAAAAACCGAAGATCTATCCGGCACTGGATGCTGTGATGTCAGGAAATTATACCATTGAAAAACGCATGGCATTGTCAGCAGAGGTGCAGAACACGGGAGAAACTTTTTTCGCTGTCAATGAGATCGTCGTTGGAAAACGGGATTTTGGTAGAATGGTGACGACAAGTGTTTGGGTAGACGACGAATGGATGGACAGTTATGTTGCGGATGGTGTGCTGATCGCAACACCGACAGGATCAACCGCTTATAATCTGTCTGCCGGAGGCCCCATCTTATCACCGGCAATGGAAGCTGTTGTCATCACGCCAATCTGTCCGCATTCATTTAACAAGCGGAGTGTGGTGGTTTCTTCGAAGGCGGAGATTTGTGTAAAAGTGGAAAAGACGAGAGAGAGTTATGTCGATGAAGCGTCAGTCCGCTGTGATGGAGAAGTGTGTGCGGCAATTGAGACAGGAGATGTGATCCGCATTCGGAAAGCGGAGCTTCCGTTTGAAATGGTATGTGTCAGAGAAGTTGGCTTTTATCAGAAAATGCGAAGCAAACTGAACCGCACATGATGAGAGGAAGAGTGGCAGCATGAAAAAGAAGCGACAGGAACAAATTATTGAAATTATACAAAATCATGAAGTCGAGACGCAGGAAGATCTTGCCAGATATCTGACGGAAGCAGGATATGCCGTGACACAGGCGACGGTTTCCCGCGATATCCGGGAATTGTCACTGGAAAAAGTTCCGGGTCAAAAGGTACGCCAAAAATATGCGATGCGGAGTTCAATTCCGGTAACGGCGGAGATCAAACATCCCGCAGCACAGCCGGCAAACCGGTATGCGACGCTTCTCCAAGATGGTATCGTTTCGATGGAACAGGCGGGGAATCTGCTTGTTATAAAAACCGCAGTTGGTATGGCAATGGCGGTTGCAGCGGCGCTGGATGCGATGGAAATCGAAGGAATTATCGGCTGTATCGCGGGGGATGACACGATCATGTGTGCCGTAAAAACAGAAAAAATGGTTCAAAACGTCATTGAAAATCTGCAAAACTTGATTCTTCAGATAAAATGATGTATGATATAGAATACAAAGGTAACAAAGTTTAAGGAGGCTAACCATGTCAGGACATTCAAAATTTGCTAATATTAAGCATAAAAAAGAGAAAAACGATGCGAAGAAAGGAAAAATCTTTACCGTAATCGGCCGTGAGATCGCCGTAGCAGTCAAAGAAGGCGGCCCGGATCCAAATAATAACAGTAAACTTCGTGATGTTATCGCCAAAGCAAAAGCGAATAACATGCCAAATGATACGATCGACCGTGGTATCAAAAAGGCAGCAGGAAACATCGATGCGGTAAATTATGTAAATATTACATACGAAGGATATGGCCCAAGCGGAACAGCGATCATCGTAGAAGCGCTTACCGACAACAAAAACCGTACCGCTTCCAACGTACGTAACGCATTTACCAAAGGAAACGGAAACGTCGGAACGACAGGCTGTGTATCTTATATGTTTGATACCAAAGGCCAGATTATCGTGGACAAGGAAGAATACGAAACCGATGCCGATGAATTTATGATGCTCGCTCTGGATGCCGGTGCAGAGGATTTTAACGAGGAAGAGGACAGTTATGAAATCCTTACCGATCCGGATGATTTCAGTCAGGTGCGTGAAGCATTGGAAAAAGAAGGCGTTCCGATGGCACAGGCAGAGGTAACCATGATCCCGCAAAATTATGTAGAACTGACAAGCGACGAAGACGTGAAAATGTTCAACCGTATCATGGATCTTCTCGATGAAGATGACGATGTACAGGCAGTATATCACAATGTAGAGGAATAAAGGTAACGGAATAGTTGTATAAGAGGATAGAAAATAGGGCTGCCATACTAATTATTTAGTGCGACAGTCCTATTATAATATAAAAATTGTACATTTTTGTAATCTTTCTTTTTCTGAATCGTCTAATTTATAAATCCCAATAAATATAAGGTGGTGAGAACAACAGATGAAACTGACAGAGAAAGCTTTTGATGAGATATATCGAAAGTATGCTAAAATGATCTATGCGTTTGTTTTGCAGCTTTGCAAAGATCCTGTGACGGCGGATGACATCGTGCAGTCAACCTTTTTGAAGGCGATTGAGCATGCGGAGGAGTTTGAAGGAAAATGCGAAGTGTCTACATGGCTGTGCCGTATTGCGAGGAATCTTTGGCTGGATCTGTGTAAAAAGGCAGAACGGAAAAATGTACCGTTTGAGAAGAAGCATGAGCCGCAGAGTGACGAGGAGATTTTAGGGCAGATCGTCAAAAAAGAGGAGGCAGTGTGGCTGCGAAAACAGATACATAACTTGCCGGAGCCATATAAGGAAGTGGTGATGCTTCGGGCACTGGGAGGGTTATCGTTCCATGAAATCGGTGAGATATTTGAAAAGTCAGAAAACTGGGGAAGGGTAACCTATTACCGGGCAAAAGAAAAATTGAGAGAAAAAGCAGATTCAGAAAATGCAGGGAGGTAAAGACCATGAAATGTAATATAATAGAGGATTTGTTGCCGGAGTATGCAGATGGCATGTGCCAGCCGGAGACAGCAGAAGAAATTGAAAAGCATTTGAAGGAATGCAGCAGTTGTCTGGAAAAATTTGAACGAATGCAGAAAGATACAGTAGAAACGGAATTACAAAATCTGGAAGGGATGAAGGACATCGAGCCATTTCAAAAAATTTCAAAAGTATTAAAAAAGAACCGAATGAAAAAAATTGCCGCCGTGCTGGTGTTAGTTGTGGTGTGTGCGGTATTTGGCACATTGACTGTGGGGCAGATTTTTCCGGAACTGCCGTGCCTGAGTTATGACAAGCTGATGTATGGGCATGAGGCAAAAAAAGTTGCAAAACAGTTTGCCGATGGGGAGATAGAGAAAGTTCTTGGTGGGATGAATGTACAGCTGACAAGCCAGCAGTATGTCAATCAAAAGGCACTTTTCGAAGATGTGGCGGCACACCTTACACAATTGCAGCAGAAAATTTTTGCCGGAAAAGAAACTTCGGTAACGGTGGACGATATCTGCTATGAAGGCGCTGAAAACGCCAGTGAACCGGAAGCGTATGAAAAAAACGGGTATGATGTCAGTGTTACGATCACGTGTGGAGAGGAAGAAAGCCTTTTGGAACTGCTCTTTTATAACCGCAGCAGTTATGTGATCCGGAACATTCAGGGAAATGGGGAAACGGTGGCAGAAATGCAGGCATATCTCGACTTTTATTACAACGCCAGCCGTTCGGATAATTTGGGAAAATACTTGACAAATGAAAGGATTTCGGAGCAAAATAAAGATAATCTGTCCGAGGATCAAACTGAAAAGAAGGCAGTGATGTTTTTTGTGGAGGATTGCAGGAAAAAATCCGGGAAAGATACTGAAACGGAAGGTTCTGTGTATCAGGAAAAAATTGGAAAAAGTTTGTATGATATATTGGGGCAATGCCGGAAAAATTCATTTTGTCTGACCGATGGAAACTATAATTCTGAGAAGAGTGCCTATGACAGTGAATTGTATTGGAAAGTGGTTGATAAAAATGGAAAAAAATGCATTCTGACACAAAAATTCCTTTATGGACCGATGGGATATCAGGCACTGGATGAAAAAGAAGTTCAGGCAGATGCCGGTTTTGATGCTGAATTACAGAAAAAGATCACAAACATTTTTTAAATCAGGAAGGAAAGGACGATAGAATATGCCAACATGGAATTCGCGTGGCCTGCGTGGATCATTCTTGGAAGAACTTGTAAATATGACCAATGAAAAATATCAGACACAGAATCTGGCGCTGGTGCAGAAAATTCCGACGCCGATCAAACCGATTAACATTGATCAGGCGACGAGACATATTACACTTGCGTATTTTGAGCAGAAAAGTACGGTCGATTATATCGGAGTTGTGCAGGGAATTCCGATCTGTTTTGATGCCAAAGAATGTATCGAAGACCGTTTTCCACTCAGCAATGTACATGAACACCAGATGAAATTTATGGAACAATTTGAAAGTCAGGATGGCATTGCATTTTTGCTTATTTATTTTAAAAACAGGGAAAAATATATGTATCTTCGTTTTCAAAAATTATTGGAATTCTGGCAGCGGATGGAGCAGGGCGGACGGAAAAGTTTCACGATCGATGAGATGGAACCGGAGTTTGAGATCTCTACGTATTCGGGAACCTTTTTGCATTATCTGGAACCGTTGCAGAGAGATTTGCAGCAGCGTTAAAATTTGGCAGTAATTACCAGAATGAAATAAACCTTCGTGGGTACAATAGTATCAGATAACTGAGTGGCTTACATGAAAATGTTTCGATGACGGAATGTTTTCAGACAAAAGACATTCCGTTATCACTTACGATAAATACTAAAAAACACGGAGGTGAAATGTTATGAGTAAAACAGCAAGAATGGAAGTACCACAGGCAAAAGATGCTATGGACAAATTCAAGATGGAGGTTGCGTCTGAACTTGGCGTAAACTTGAAAGATGGTTACAATGGTGACCTCACATCTAAAGAGGCAGGTAGTATCGGCGGCGAGATGGTACGTCAGATGATCAAGAAACAGGAAGAGTCTATGCGTTAGTCAAGGCTAATCCTGCGATGAGATCGTAAAAAAGATAGTCCTTCGGAAATTCTCCGGAGGGCTATTTTTTTGTAGACAGCGCAGACGAAAAAAGATATAATAGTATCAAGACAAAAGGGGAAACCCACAAGAATGAAATGGAGGATACATAATGGGATTAATTAAAGCAATCGGAGGGGCGATCCGCGGTACGATGGCAGATCAGTGGAAAGAATATTTTTACTGTGATGCGATGGAAGCGGATGTCCTTGTGACGAAAGGACAGAAGAGAAAAAGCGGAAAATTCGGTACATCCAACAAAGGAAATGATAATATCATTTCCAATGGATCCGTGATCGCGGTCAATGAAGGCCAGTGTATGATTATTGTAGATCAAGGAAAAGTGGTTGAATTTTGTGCGGAAGCAGGCGAATTTATGTATGATACTTCGACAGAACCAAGTTTGTTCTGCGGAGATTTGGGAGATACGATCAAACAGACATTTTCTACGATTGGAAAACGTTTTACCTTTGGCGGAGATACCGGAAAAGACCAGCGCGTGTATTTCTTTAATACGAAAGAAATTATGGGAAATAAATACGGGACAGCCAATCCGATCCCATTCCGCGTGGTAGATACGAACATCGGACTGGATGTGGATATCTCGGTGCGCTGCAATGGAGAATATTCGTATAAAATTTTTGATCCGATCTTATTCTATACCAATGTGTGCGGAAATGTGACGGACGAATATACCAGAGATGAGATTGATTCGCAGTTAAAAACCGAACTTATGACGGCATTACAGCCGGCATTTGCGAGAATTTCAGAACTTGGAATCCGTTACAGCGCAGTTCCGGCACATACGAAAGAGGTCGCAGATGCGCTGAATCAGGAATTGTCGGAGCAGTGGGGAAAACTTCGCGGACTTCAGATCGTTGCCTTTGGTGTGAACACAATTAAAGCATCCGAAGAAGACGAGCAGATGATCAAAGAGATGCAG
>FR893952.1 GCA_000434115.1 Roseburia sp. CAG:309
AAAGATGCTTTTTTATCCACTTATTCTGACAAACTCAAACATACTCGCTTCAATAAATTTATTATTGTTGCTGTGTTAGTTCTTATTGTTTTAGGTTCGTCATTATTTTTTGGTATTCGCCATTTTAGCACTAGCTATGAGCGAAGAAACGGATACTATGTTGAGAGTATAAAAGATATCTCAACTCCAGCGCCTACCAAAAGTCCTGATGCTGAGCCTACACCATTAGAAATCATTAATTAATTACAGAAAGGGGTTTTTCTCATGAAACGTATACTCTCTATTTTACTTGTCTGTTTAATACTTGGAATAAGTATCCCTGTTTCCTATGCAGATGCTGCTTCGGTAACAGAACAAACAACTTATTTTGCCGACGGCAGTTATTGTGTCGAAACACTAACTGTTTGCGCCAATGAAATAGCTACATATTCTACAACAAAATCAGCAACTAAGACAGCAAAATACTATGACTCAACCGATAAATTGTGTTGGAAATACGATTTAACTGCTAGTTTTCAAGTAAACAGCGGTGTTAGTGCAACTTGTACATCCTGCTCTGACACAGTAACCCGCTATGTTGCAGAATGGACTTTTGTGTCAAAATCTGCTACTAAAAGCGGCAATAAAGCTACAGGAACAGCAAAGATGAAAAAGAATGGTAAAGTTGCTACCAAAACACTTACCCTTACATGCAGTAAAAATGGAGTTATCAGTTAATATGCTATACAAATCACATTGGCTATTATTTTTAAAGTGTAAACACTATTACAAAAGAACAAATAAATGTTCCAAGGCAGAACTCAAAAAATGCAGCATGGCATTGTGCGAAAGCATTGAGGATTATCTTGCAGATAATCCTCATGCAAACAAGCAGGAAGTGCACAACTTATTTTTTGAGTCTCTGCCTTATTGGGACACTCATATTTTCTATGCAAAGCGAATAATTATCGCTTTTTTATGCTGTCTCGTTCTTTCTATTCTTTGTTTTGCCTTAGCGAACAAATTTCTTCCACGAGAAGCATCGTATGATTCTGTCCCAACCTATTATGAAAAATAATTTTCTACCGTTGTATCTTTTGTATTTCTTTTTATCACGAAAACTTTCTCTTCTCACTCCTAGTATCTTCCACATATACATCATTATAACATTTTATATAATTAATGCACACATGTTCACCATTGTACTTTTATTTATCCATCAATTTCCACTTCACACACCAATTCATCCTGAGATTTTTGTTTATCCAGGTAGGAAGCAGCTTCTAAGCGATACATCTGATAAACACTTTTGGTATTCATACTATAAAGATAAACTACCGCTTCTCCGGTTTCTGCTTTTACAATATATTTAACATTGCCGCGTTTCAAAGTATTATCTTTTTCGCAGACATACTGCATAGAAATCTTTTGTACCTTGTCCTCAGGATAAAGAGCCTTCTGTATGTTCTTT
>FR893953.1 GCA_000434115.1 Roseburia sp. CAG:309
TGGTTACCGGATATCTTGGTGATCAGTTTTCTTATTTGACAAAAAAATACAGTAATATACATATCATCGAGAATATCGACTATGAAAACATAAATAATATTTCTTCTATTTATGCGGTAAAAGAGGTACTTGATAATGGTGCAGATTTTTTTATCTGCGAAGCAGATTTATATGTTGGCGATGTAAAGATTTTTGATAAGAAATTGGAGCATTCCTGTTATTTTGGGAAAATGGTACCCGGTTTTTCCGATGACTGGGTTTTTGAACAGAATTCTAAGGGAAGGATTACCCGGGTAGGAAAGGGTGGTACGGATTGTTATAATATGGTTGGTGTTTCTTATTTCACTTCCCGGGATGCGAAAATTTTAAAAGAAGCGATTGAAAAAGCATATGGAGTATCAGGATTTGAAACATTATTTTGGGACGATGTAGTCGATCGGAATCTGGATAAACTGGATCTGCTCGTTGAACCGGTAGAAGAAGGGCAGATTATTGAAATTGACACCGTAGAAGAACTTGAAAGGATAAATAAAAGCAGGTAAAAGGAGAAAGATATGCAGGTAGAAACTTTTGTGAATATGTTGAATGTTGATTTTTATACAGGAGTACCCGATTCCCTGTTAAAACCGTTATGTAATTATCTGATGGATACCTATGGAATTGATTCCAGACATCATATGATTGCAGCAAATGAAGGAAATTGTGCGGCACTTGCAGCAGGATATCATTTGGCAACAGGAAAAGTGCCTGCGGTATATATGCAAAACAGCGGAGAAGGCAATATTATTAATCCACTGGCTTCTCTTTTGAATGATAAAGTATATGGGATTCCGATGATATTTATTGTCGGATGGCGCGGGGAACCGGGAGTGCATGATGAACCACAGCACATTTACCAGGGCGAAGTTACGGTAAAACTTTTAGAAGATATGGATGTAGCGGCATATGTGGTTACGAAAGAGACGACAGAAGAAGAGTTGGATGCGCAAATGCAGGTGTTTCGCAGCCTATTAGCTAAGGGAAAAGATGTTGCTTTCGTAGTGAAAAAAGGGGCTCTTTCTTTTGGAAAAAATGTGGAATATTCGAATAAAAATCATATGCGCCGTGAAGAGATTATTGAGCATATAGTAAACGTATCGAAAGAAGATCCTATTTTGTCCACGACGGGAAAAGCCAGCCGTGAATTGTTTGAAATCCGGGAAAAAAATGGACAGAGTCATAAGTACGATTTCCTTACGGTAGGATCTATGGGGCATACGTCCTCCATTGCGCTTGGTGTGGCATTGCAAAAAACGGATAAGAGGATATGGTGTATCGACGGAGACGGGGCAATGCTTATGCACATGGGGGCAATGGCAGTAATCGGTGCCAACCGTCCATCCAATCTGGTTCATATTGTGATTAATAATGGTGCACATGAGACAGTGGGAGGACTGCCTACCGTGGCAGCAGAACTCGATCTGGTAAAAATGGCAGAAGCCTGTGGATATCCGTATGCGGTTTGTGTGAAAGACTTCGAGCAGCTGGATAAGGAATTACAGGCAGCAAAACAGAGAAATGCTTTGACATTGATAGAAGCAGAATGTGCCATCGGGGCGCGCGAAGATCTTGGACGACCGACCACCGCGGCGTTGGAAAACAAAGAGAATTTTATGAGGTATTTGCAGGAAGAATAAACTACAATTTTTTCATCAATTCCTGTATCCGTTCTTCCGTTTCTTCACATTCATCTGCAATCTGTGCAATGGATTTGCCTTTTGCCGGTTTTTTGGCTGCCTCATCGTATTGGGTGATTTGATCTGGAATGTTTGATGTGTTTTTTAATATTGTATGAATCATAAGTCCCGCCTTGTGTAACTGCTGTCGTAATGATTCAGAACTTCCCCGTCATGCGTTCGTTATCAATAGTTTGTTCCCTTTTATATAAAAATGTTAGCACACACCAAATGTATAATCAAGTGTTGTATGTACGTAAA
>FR893954.1:0-147 GCA_000434115.1 Roseburia sp. CAG:309
AGCATTTTGATCAAACTGAATCAGATCGGTTCGGTATCCGAGACGCTGGAAGCCATCAAAATGGCACATAAAGCCGGATACACAGCAATTTCATCCCATCGTTCCGGAGAGACGGAAGATACGACAATCGCCGATCTTGCAGTGGCA
>FR893954.1:186-602 GCA_000434115.1 Roseburia sp. CAG:309
AAGACCGGAGCACCAAGCCGTTCCGAGCGTGTAGCTAAATACAACCAGCTTCTCCGCATCGAAGAAGAACTTGGCGAAAGCGCAGCATATCCGGGCATGAATGCCTTTAATGTGAAATAAACGATTTTAACAATTCAGAACTTTTTAACCAAAGGAAATTAAGTACCTTATTGTTACCTATCGTTTCAATTAGAAAAGGAGATCAGAGTTTTCAAAGCGGGATTTAGAACACCGTCGGTGCGTAGAGGGCGTAGTATGCCCTCATGCACCGTTACGTGTGTTCTTCTAAGTGCAAGCGGTCCTGCGGGGAAACTCTGATTTTCTTTTCCAAATAAAATGGATAGGTGAGGTTTCTTTGCTGATTCTTTACTACCATATCTGTATAATAAAAAATGGAGGAGACAGAAGTTTGAAAA
>FR893955.1 GCA_000434115.1 Roseburia sp. CAG:309
ATTTTTTTGAAATCGTTTTCATTATTCATTCATACTATTTTGGATCAAGCAAAAATTTTTATTTGGAAGGGAAGGTTGAACTATCATGTCGATTAAAAAAATTGCTGAACTTGCAGGGACTTCTCCCGCTACCGTCTCCAGAGTGCTGTCTGACCCCGGTCATCATTGTCAGACTCCCGGTCTTTCAGAAACCATCTGGCGTATTGCAAAAGAGTTACATTATCTTCCCAATGCAGCAGCGCAGGAACTACGGAAAGGAAGCACGTCCCGCCCCTCTCCTTTTTCAGTCGATATCTTTCTCACACGATTTGACTCCCTTAATAAAGATCCTTTTTTCCATGAATTGTATGTTTACATTCAGGATGAACTTCAAAAAAATGGATGTCTTTTAGGAGAAATGCTCAGTACAGTTGATATTGTTCACATGAACTCCGATCCTTCTCCACGCATGATTCCATACAAAACACCTGAATTGGTTAAAACGGAAAAACGATCCGATACCCCTGCTTACATTTCCCGCAAATCAAACACGGGTCTTATCATTTTGGGAAAATGTCCACCGGAATTAATCTCCTTTGTAAAAAAACGTTATTCTTATATTGCCGGCATTGACCGCAATCCAACAAACTATGAATACGATGAAGTAATTTGCAGTGGGGAATCTGCTGCCAAAACTGCCGTCGAATACTTAATCTCACTTGGTCATAAAAAAATCGCCTATATTGGCGACTGTACCTATGAATCCCGCTACATCGGTTACTATCAGGCATTACTGAACCACCAGATTCCACTGGATTATCACTTTGTGCATCCAAGTACCCAGACCGAATCCGAGGGGGTACAGATAATGAACCGTATTTTAACTTCAAACAACCGCCCCACAGCAATTTTCTGTGCGAACGACTGCACTGCGGTCGGCGTATTAAAATCCATAAAAATGTCGAAAAGGCGAGGATACCATCCTTCGGTCATATCCATTGATAACATCCGGGAATCTGAGCGCACATCCCCATTACTGACGACCATTGATATTCCCAAACAGCAGATGGCACACCTTGCGCTAATGTTGTTATTAGACCAGAGAAAAGGAGAGCACAAAGAATGTGTCCGTATAGAACTTCCCAGTCGTCTCATAAAACGCGACAGTTGCTCGTATCCTCCTTATTAACCCTGCTTTTCGGTTCGTGCCTTCATTAATTATGTTCATTTTTACTCAACCGGAATCGCAATCTTCACTTCAAATTTCTCCTCACCCACTTCTACATTCATCATGCCATCGTATTTTTCCACAACTTTTTCTACCGACCAGATTCCTACACCGTCACCGGCATGTTTAGACGATTGGAACCGTTTTCCCCGCTTTTTAATCTCGCCTTCATAATAATTCATAGTCGAAATCAGATACATGGCACCTTCCTGTTTGCCATAAAATTCTATTTTCCGTTTCTCGCTGGCAAGTGTACGGGAAGCATCGATCGCATTTTCCATTAAATTTCCGATGATAATACAAAATTCCACTTCGGGAACCGGCAAATGTTCATCAGCAGAAACACGGATCACGGTTTCGATCTCACTCTGCCCTGCATTATCCTCGTAATACTGCAACAACGCATTGATCACTGTATTTTCGCAGAACAAAGTTCCCTGACTGCGTCCCTTTTTATGGTATTCACTAAGGTTTGCTACATACTCCGAAACCTTTTCTGACTTTCCCTCTTTGGCAAGTGTATCAATGGCATGAAGATGATGACGGAAATCATGGCGGATCCGCCGATTGTATTCTACCGTATCATTCACCTTTTCCATATGGCGGACCTGTATTTTCATCTGTTTTTCCATTTCCTCATACTGCTTTTGCAGCAATTCCGCCTGCTTTGCATTTTGAAGAAGCCGTCTCCACAATACAAAACCGCTGGCAAAGATCATAACGATCGTCGCCCACTCTGCAAACCATCCGCCGTAAATCGGTTCAAATTTAGGATACAGTCGATCCCACATATAACTACAAGCGTAGAACAGTGAACCTGTCAACAATGGAACGCCTTCTGTCTGCTGCCGGTAAACCGAAAGCACGGATCGTCCTACAAGATAAAATGCAATGATAATCTTATACCAGAATACAACAAAGGAAAATCCTACTTCCATGCGCAGAGTGAGATGCGAAGAAAAATTTCCATATAGAAGTACGACCACACACATGACAGCTGCGAGCACTGCTACACCGTATCCAACTCCTTTTTCAGCAATATGTCTGGTCTGTGTCAGACGATTGTGCAAAAGTACGATCAAAAATGTTATCACATAACCGGACATCAATTCAATCGTGTACCACGGATGCACCTGACACTGCCAGAGGTAGTGCACCAGCGGATAACCCATAAACAAAATACCGCAAAAGGCAATTCCGGTAAAGATCATGACATTTTTCCTTTGTTCCTGCTCCTTGAGAGAACTCCGGAACTTTGCACAATAATACAATGTAAACAAAATATTGAACGCACACAGCACGGCAATCGTCGTATAAAAAATGATACGTCGGTAAACACGGTGCAGTACCACGCTTTCCGTTCCTAATGCCGGTGGATACGTCATTCCGCTGTAGTAATGCGATTCATCCCTCGTTTCCAGAATCAGCGTACATTCACCCGCCGCCTCAAAAGAATACATTTTTGTCTGTATTCCTTCCCGGTAATCATTGTCAGTTGCATTTCCCCCGGGATCACCACATTGGCCGACAAGCTCTTCATTTACATAAAACCGGTATGCCGAATATATTTCCGGAATTTCCATCGCATAGCGTGTCTTTTCCGAGGCAAGATTGAGATGAAGCACATACGTCCCACATCCATGCGCCTTCCGATATGGATTATGGTTCGAATAATTATTCACTTCTCCGATGGTTGCATATTCCATATAGGCGCCTTTCGTGTCTCCGTTTTTCAGATCTTCAGGGGTCAGAAGCACGCCATAATAAAATTCCCAGTTATCATAGAGATACTGGATTCCCTCATTGGGATCATTTTTATATTTATTGTCATTCCAGTATAAAAAGGTAAAAAAAGCGCAGGAAAAAAGTATCACAACACAAAATGTTATCTGCAATACTTTTCCCTGCCGCATAATATCCTCCAGTCTCTCTAACTATTATCTGCGTTTCCGGTACCGCCATACTCCGACAATCGTACCACCTGTGATCACTGCCATGACAGCCGCCAGTGCAGTATAAAAGATCCAATGATACATCTTTCTTCCCTGCGAAGATACGGATTGATTCTGAGATTCCGTTTGAATCTCATAAGTTCCGGGTTCATTCACTTCAAATTCAGCCACTCCCTGCTCTTCCCGATACTCTGCTTTCGCTACCGTATCGCCCTGTTTGTTTTTTACGTTCAAAACAGCCGTGTCTCCCACATCAGGATATGGAATACGGACTTTTGCTCCCTGTAATTTTTCAATCGCCGTACCATCCAGCTTCGTAGCCTGAATGGATATTTTCCCGGTTTTTGTATGTTTTACATGAAGATTGACTTTGGCATCCTCCCCGGAAACATCCAGCGTTGTCGATGGCACCGACACGGTCACTCCATGGTCTGTCACCGTATATTCACGCGTTGCGGGAGATGCCTTTACCGTATCCTGTGTTTCCTTTCCTTCTGCCTTTACCTGCTCTGCATTTTCCTGGATTTTCCCTTCCAGACGCGTTTTTTCTTCCTCAACATCTCCACCATCACGATTTCCCTCATACGATTTGAATTCCACCACATCTTTTTCTTTCTTTAAGTGGAAATACTGTAACTTTTCCTCGCCGGCGGCCACATACATATAATAATATTTGTCTTCCTGCAAATTTTCATTTTTCAGATAAAGAAGCGGAAATTCTTCCATTTCGTCCAACCAATAATTGTCTTCCGAATACTCTGTAAATTCGGTCTGTTCGAGTTCATTCTGCGCCAATTCTTTATCGGATACTGCATAATAAATTTTAATCTCTTTGTCGTTTTCTCCAATCCACGAAAACACGGTGTAACCGGGAATCATTTCTCCTATTTTATACATTGCACAGGGATCTTCTGCCACATAAACCTGTATTTCCACCGTTTTGTTTTCTTCTGACAGGAAAAAGTTTTCCTGCTGTTCGTTATTGATCTGTAACTGTACTTTAACCGGGTACTCCCCTGCTTTGGTAAAATCTACCGCCGAAAGGTCAATATCCTCCACTTCCAGCCAGACACCATCGTACAAATCAACTTCACTGCTCAAACCATAGGCTGCCCCAAAAGCATCTGCAATCTGCTGTTTTAACTGCTCTGCCGCATTTCCATTTTCTTCCTGTGACTGAACCGGGATAAGCCAGTTTCTTCTATATACCATTTCTTCCGGGAAATAATCAATTTCAACATTTTCTTCATAACCGGAACGCAATTGAAATTTCATAGTAAACGAAGATACGCATTCATCTGAAAATGTCAAACCTTCCAATGATGTAAATTGCAGCTGGATTTCCTGTTCTTCCGTGGACCGGGTATCAAAGTCACTCAAATCAAATTCCACAAAAAGCGGAACCCCGGTATACGTTATACCATCCTCAGCCACCTTACAGGTAAAGAAATCATCACACAATTCTTCCAGATATTCTTTTATCTCCTTTTTATCACAATTGACCTCAAACGATGTCTCTGTATAATCTTGCAAATACGAAACCGCCCACTGATTTTCGATTTCTACAATGCTGCCATTGTGAAATGTATGATTCTCTTCATAGGCAATTTCTTCCCGTTCTTCCGCTCTTCCAGAAATTCCCGGAAGAAGGCAGAGCACAACTATCATTCCCAGAAACCATAGTTTGATTCCATTTTTCAAACAACCATTTTTCATTCCTGCAAATGCATCCTTTCTGTCATAAATGAAAGATATTCCTGCTTAATCTTGGATTTATTACGCAAATGAAGCGGAACACTTTCCCCATTCTTCAAACGAAATATTTCCGATTCTACTTTTTCAATCGCTTCCATATTTACTAAAACTCCCCGCCGGCACATCAAAAAGCGCCGGTCTTTCAATAATATCTCCGATATCTCCGCAAACGTAGAGGAGGTTAAAAACACATGATCCTTTGTATGTACCGCTGTTTTTCTCTTTATCGTATCCAGAAAGTAAATGTTGTGGTATTCCAGCTGAACCTCTACCCGTTCACTGACAAAATCCAGCACCGGCTCTTCAAAGCCTTTTTGCTGCTGGTATTTATCCATCGCCTGCATGAAATCCCCTTCGGAATACGGTTTCAGCAAATAATACAACGCATGCACAGCATAACTTGCCACACCAAATTCATCCGAAGTGGACTGAAACACAATAGACACTTTTGAATCCTTTTGATATACTTCTCTTGCCACTTCCATCCCATTTTTTTGTTTCATATAAATGTCCAAAAAAACAAGATCATACTCATCCTTGACAAATTGGTCCAAAAATTCCTCTCCCGATGAGAACTCGACAATTTCGTAGGAAACGTTCCGGGTAGCAAAATATTTTTTTATATATGAAACCAGGCATATTCTGTCGCGGTGCATATCATCTACTATCGCAATTTTCAACCATGACCACCTCTAGCATAAAGATAGTTTTATTATACAATATTCACGTCTGAAAAGTCAATAAATCGCATGATATTTATGCTGATATCACGACATTTGCGTTGTAAGTGTCTCATAAATCGTTTTTTGAAGTCGAACCGGCACCGGAATACTGATATCTTCCTGAAGTGCCACTTCTTCTTTCGTAAACATTTTAATGTGTATCGTATTGATTACGTAACTCTTCCCTACCATAATGAAATTATCACGGTCCGCCAGCTGCTCATACAGGGTAGAGAGGCTCACATAACTCCGATAGGACTGTCCACGATCCGTATGTATGACGGAATAATGATTATCGGATTCAATATGTGATATTTTGGACAGCGGCATTTGAACACACTGTCGCTTTACAAAAAACTCCAGTTGCTCCACTTCCATCGAATAACGGTAATATAACCGCTTGAAAATGTGATTGAGCTGCTCCTGCAAATTTTTCCCAAACCACACATATCCTTCCGCACAAAAAGCATAGCCATCGTACGCATATCCGATGGATTCTGACACCAGCACAAGACTGATATCCATTTTTTTCTCAAAAATTTTGTGGGCAAGATTCAGTCCGGAATACTTCATATCAAACGAATCCGGATTAACAAATAAGACGGCTGGTTTACTTTTACGCTGTTTCAATGCCGTAATCACCTCTCCCGGCATCTGAAATGTACTGATCTGGCTGACTGCACCAACATTTTCCAAAAATCTTTTTATCATTCTTTCAAGATTTTCACTTCTTGAAATATCCTGTTCTAAAATCCATACTTTCATCGTTTATCATCCCTTTCTGTATACTATTATAAAATATTTTTTTCATTTATGGTATGTCGTTTGAAGCAAAAAATGTGCTTTTCGCGCAATTTTTACAGGAATTCCATTGACATTTTCGATGATTTAACAACATTTTCGTAAAAATGCTTGCATTTCTGTCTATTGTCAGATATAATAACACACAAGTTAAAAAAACATAAAGGAGAAATAAAACTATGAAAAAGAAATTATTAACACTTGGTTTAGTTGCTCTCATGTCCTTTACTTTGGTAGCATGTGGAGACAAAAAAGAAACCACTACAACTACTACAACAGCAACTCAGGCACCTAAGGCTACAGAAGCTCCAAAAGCAACTGAGGAAGCTAAGTCAGATTCTTCCGATGATACATCATCTTCTGACGACAGCAGTTCTTCAGGACAGGTTACTTCTATGAAAGATCTGGAAGGAATCCTTACCACCGGATATGCTGGAACTCCTAAGGATGACGAAAATTCCGCAATCCTTCTTGCTATGAACGATGAGGGAACATTCTCTGTATTGGTAGTTGTTGATGCAAAATCTAATGAAAATGCAAGTTTTGTCGGCGAGTCTACAGACAATGGCGATGGCACTATGACGATCAACGATGAGTCTTCACAGTTGGCTGTTACATTTGGTGTAGAAGACAATGGCGACGGTACATTCACTCTTGATTACGGCGATCTCGGAAAAGCGGTTGTTGCTGAGTGTGAAGTATCTGAAGTTTTGGACATGATGGATACTGTTGACCAGAACACATCTTCTGTAAACTAATCCTTTTTCTCGACAATATAAAAACGAGCAGCCTTACGAATATTTCTTCGCAAGGCTGCCATTTTTATAATAAGCCTCTTTTTATCTCTCTCAGAAAATCATATTTTTTCTGCTTTCCCATCAAAACCGCATGTTTTATCCCTCGTAAATACAAATATCCATTAACGGCATCGATCTTCTCTACATAATTCCGATTCACGATAATGGAACGGCTGCAAAATAAAAATTGTGGAGAATCCAGTTCTTCAAACAGTGTACGGCAGCTGCGATATAATATTTTTTGTCTTCCCTTTGTCGTCTCCAAAATAATATCCCTGTCTTTTCCCTCTGCCATAATAATATCATTGATAAAAACTGCCTCCAACGTCCCTTCTTTGCGAAAAAATATCTGTCGGTTTTCTATGACACCCGGATAAAAACACAACGCCTCTGCTACCAGTTTTTTCACATATGCTGCATCAAACGGCTTTTCCACATAAGCATAACAATGTAGTCTCGCATACATATTTAACGCTTGATCTACTAATGTAGAAAATACAATAACCGGCGTAAATTGATATCTCGCTATCCTCCGAACATTTTGAATAAAAAAAGCACCGGATACATCTCCGCCCCTCTGTCGTGGCTGTAGCATGATATCTATAAGAAAAAGATGTATGGTAGTAACGGAAATAATCTCATATGCTTTTTCCAAATCATTTGTAATATAAATGGTATTACCGGGATTCTGCTCTCTGACGATATTTTCCAATTTTTGTCTGGTGTTCTGATTATTTGTAACGATCAATACTTTTTTCATACCAGATCCCACCCCTTTCTATTTTTTTCTCTGACTCTCAATTACATCCGCCCAATGCCTCAGCAGCCTCACAATATCTATTTCCTCTGCCGCTGCAAGATCCGGCACTTCCGTTCCTCCAAAAATGAAATTCATATCGCATCGAAATTGAGTCGCGAGAATATAGGCATACACACTCGTCAAACCATTTTGTCCTTTTTCAATCCGATACAGAGCATCGTCCGTGATATGAAATGCCTCTGCCACTTCCTTTCGTTCATATCCCATTATTTTTCGATACGCCTTTAGATTTTCACCAATCCTTTCATCAATACTTAAGTTTTCTTTGTCTGATTTCATAACGTTTCTCCTTTCATCATTATAATACTTTCTTTTCCATCATACCAATAAATAGGAGTTTACGCGGTGGACTGGTTATCCGAACACTCGGATTTTTTCTCCGAGTATACAATTTTTGTAAAACATGTATTTGAGATATAGTAATATTAAATAAAAATAGTCTTAAATTTTGGTTATTTTGTACAAAGGCAGCATTACAATACAATCAATCCTACCTACTAGCTTAGCCGGTAATTTATTTTACCGGGATACAAAAAAGGAAAGTATCGAAAATTCTCTTTTCAATACTTTCCTTACTTTTAGACATAGTAAATGATCTGCTTATTTTGCATAATCAACAACTCTGGATTCTCGGATCACATTAACTTTAATCTGTCCCGGATATTGAAGCTCGGCCTCAATTTGTTTTGAAATATCACGAGCCAGTAATACCATTTCATCATCATTAATCTGATCTGGAACCACGATCACTCGAACTTCTCTACCTGCCTGAATGGCAAAAGATTTGTCAACACCTTTGAAGTTGTTTGAGATATCCTCTAATTGTTTCAATCTGTTTGTGTACGTTTCTAACGTCTCTCTTCTCGCTCCCGGACGTGCTGCCGATATCGCATCTGCCGCCTGAACGATGCAGGCAATCATACTCTCTGGCTCTACGTCTCCATGGTGAGCTTCTACTGCGTTGATGACCAGTGCGGATTCCTTGTACTTGCGGCACAATTCCACACCGAGTTGGATATGAGAACCTTCCATATCATGGTCAACGGATTTTCCAATATCATGAAGTAAGCCGGCACGTTTTGCCATACGGACATCTGCTCCCATCTCTCCAGCCAGCAATCCGGAAAGATGTGCTACTTCAATCGAATGCTTTAATGCATTCTGACCATAACTTGTACGGAATCTCATTTTTCCTAAAAGGCGAATCAGTTCCGGATGGATGCCGTGTACACCGACTTCCAATGCCGCTGCTTCTCCTTCTTCACGAATCATCGTTTCAACTTCTTTTTTTGCTTTTTCAACCATTTCTTCGATTCTGGCTGGATGAATTCTACCATCCACAATCAATTTTTCCAAAGCGATTCTGGCTATTTCTCGGCGAATTGGATCAAAGCCGGATAAAATAACAGCTTCCGGCGTGTCATCAATGATAAGATCAATACCTGTCAGGTTTTCTAACGTACGAATATTTCTACCTTCTCGTCCGATAATTCTACCTTTCATCTCATCACTTGGCAATGGCACTACAGAAATCGTAGCTTCTGATACATGATCAGCGGCACATTTCTGAATTGCATTGATGATGTATTCTTTCGCTTTCTTATCTGCATCATCCTTTGCCTGACGTTCCAACTCTTTTACTAAAACTGCAGTTTCATGTTTTACATCTTCCTCTACAGTTCTCAATAAATAATCTTTCGCCTGTTCGGAGGTGAGTCCGGAAATCTTTTCTAATTCACGCAAATGGCTTTCACGAAGCTCTTCGACTTTCTGTTTTTCTTTTTCGAAATCAGCTTCCTTTGCGGTGAGTTTGGATTCCCTTTTCTCGAGTGCTTCTAATTTCTTGTCCAAAGTTTCCTCTTTACCCAGCACACGTTTTTCATAGCGCTGAATCTCCGCTCTTCTTTCTTTGGTCTCTCTTTCAAGATCATTTTTCGCCTTAAGATTCTCCTCTTTGGCTTCCAAAAGAGCTTCACGTTTTTTGGTCTCTGCTGTCTTCAACGCATCGTCAATAATCTCTCTTGCTTTTTCTTCTGCACTTCCAACCTTTGCTTCACCAACTTTAATACGATAAGAAATCGCACTTTTCCATGCAATCAATGCCGAAATAGCAATTACAGCAAGAATTACGATGATTGAGCCAACCACAAAACCGATCGTCAACTGTGGCACAAGAGCACCTCCTTTATTTAATTATCATTGCACATAAATACAACACTTAAATTTTACACTTTTTACGCTCAAATGTCAAGTTTAGAAAACACTTTCTTTATTTGTGAAATTTCATAACCTTTTCGTCCTAAATACGCAAAAATTTTATCCCTTTCTTTGCGGTCGAGTTCTGAAAGTGCCCGTCCTTTCAGCCTTTTTAAAGTAAGTGACTCAATGGCATCCTGCTCATCAATCCCGCCTTGTTCCAATACAATTTCTTCAATCAGTTCCTGAGAAACCCCTTTTTGCTGCAATTTAAAATAAATTTCTTTTTTACTTCTTTTTCCTATCTGAAACATCAGATAATTTTCTACATATCTTCGATCATTGATATAACCAAATGACATAACATAATCCATTGCCTGTGTTGATGCTTTTTCTGAAAATCCGGCACGATACAATTTCTCTTCCAGTTCCTTTTTGGTTCGATCCTTATAAGCAACCCATTCCATTGCTTTTTTTGCCGCGCGCTTTCCCTCTTCATCCGTAAATTGATATCTTTCGTCCTTATCTGCCATTTTCTTCCCTCCTGCCGCATCTCCTCTTTGACCTATGATAGAAATCGACGTTACATCCGGTTTCTCCGGACATAACGTCGCTCTTTTTTCTCTGTGGCAAATGTTATTTATTTGTCAGATTCTTTCTTTTCTTTCGTTGTTTTCTTAGCAGCCGGAGCTTCTTCTTGTTCCTGCTTCTCTTCTGCCTCCGGATTTAAGTATTTATTACGGACAAGAAGTTCCACTTCATCAAATACGGTCGGATTGTCTGCCAGATATTTTTTCGCGTTTTCACGCCCCTGTCCAATCTTTTCTCCTTTATAAGAATACCAGGCACCACTTTTCACAATAATATCTTCTTTTGCTGCCAGATCCAAAACATCCCCTTCACGGGAAATTCCTTTTCCGAACATGATATCAAACTCTGCCTCTTTAAAAGGCGGTGCTACTTTATTCTTTACGACTTTCACACGCACGTGGTTACCAATCATCTCTCCGGCCTGTTTCAAAGTTTCCACACGACGGACATCCAGTCGTACAGAAGAATAGAATTTCAAGGCACGTCCACCTGTGGTCGTCTCCGGATTTCCAAACATAACTCCGATTTTTTCACGAAGCTGGTTGATAAAGATAACCACACAATTGGTTTTATTAATAACACCAGTCAACTTACGAAGTGCCTGGCTCATCAAACGTGCCTGCACACCGACATGACTGTCTCCCATATCCCCGTCAATCTCTGCCTTTGGAACAAGCGCAGCTACTGAGTCTACAATAACAATATCCAGTGCGCCGGAACGCACCATCGTCTCGAGAATCTCCAATGCCTGCTCTCCACAGTCCGGCTGAGAAATATAAAGTTCATCAATATTTACCCCGATATTTTTCGCATATACCGGATCCAGAGCATGTTCTGCATCAATGAAACCGGCAATTCCGCCACGTTTCTGTGCTTCTGCTACCATATGCAGGGCAACGGTCGTCTTACCACTGGATTCCGGACCATACACTTCAATAATACGTCCGCGAGGCACTCCACCAACTCCCAGTGCGATATCAAGACTCAATGACCCGGATGGAATTGACTCAACATTCATCGTCGCTGCCGTGTCTCCTAATTTCATAACGGAACCTTTTCCGTATTCTTTTTCGATATGTGCAATCGCTGCTTCCAACGCCTTTAATTTATTTTGATCTTTTTCTGCCATTATTAACCTCCAATTTTTATCTATGCAAACAACTTTTCGGAACATTTGTTCTGTTTATGTTTATACTACTACAATTTTGTATGGTTGTCAATTACTTTTTTTAGGGAAATTAAATGATTTTTTATTTTTCAGAACAAAGGTACAATACAAGTGTATCATGCCTTTGTAGTTTTGTAAAGAAGATAATTTCGTGTCAGGTTAGCTGGTTTTATAAAAATTTCATCTTGTAATCTTTGGGGTGGTGGCCGCGCTGTTGGGGATTGCTCTGCACACGCTAAATCTTGCTTTTTTCTTTTTGGCGTG
>FR893956.1 GCA_000434115.1 Roseburia sp. CAG:309
GAGTTAAAAATGGAGTTAAAAATGAAAGCATTAAAAACAATCACGTGTGTATTAACGTTTGCATTCCTGTTAATACTCGCACCAAC
Source organism: Roseburia sp. CAG:309 (assembly GCA_000434115.1). Classification (GTDB taxonomy): domain Bacteria; phylum Bacillota; class Clostridia; order Lachnospirales; family Lachnospiraceae; genus Eubacterium_F. Next base: position 87 of record FR893956.1, read on the forward strand.
ACAAGCAAAGGCAGTTTCAAACAACATTTCTGCAACAGAAGGAACGTTTACCGTTCATCAATTTATTGATGGGAATGAAGTGGGTTCTTTGACAATCCGTGCCAAAGGGTTTGACAAGACGCAGACAACGTCCTGCCGCTTTTCAAACGTTCAGTGGGACATATATACAAGTTCCGGCAATGGCAAAGCATCCGCCATATCAGGCCTGAACTATACGTACAAAGGAACCTCAGATTCTTCGAGATATCCGGTTGTTGGATGTAGCATCGGGTTGACTAAACAGACTGGGATTGTGTTTGATAAAGTAACAGTAAATGGAAATGGTGGATCCGGTGCCATTACCGTGATGAAAGACGGACCGGCACCATCCGGACAGACGTTGGATGCAGCTACAGAATTAAATTCTGCGCAAAATGAAAACTGGAATTATATCATTGCACAGTCTGTATGGTTTGGTGTACGTATGAACTATGTAGAGTACATGATGGATCATCATGCGGATATCAATGTATATTTCCGTACTCCACATGCAACGGTTACTTATACAAAAGGCGATAACAGTGCAAGCGGAGCAGATGTTCAGAAAAAATATGATTTTAGAGGTATGTTTCCCGTACCAAGTGAAATCGGTATGAGTAAAACAATACAAGCTTCTTTTGATGGAAATACTCAGAAAGCAGATGCTCCGTTCAACGTATGGGAGATTCCCGGATTTGTGTTTGTTTGGACACAGGGATCGAATTATCCATTTTTTGTTGGTACTGATCAGTTTTTAAATATGCAGTCCTTTTTTGATCACTATGGAAGGGATTTTAGAAGCAATTTATCAGTGACCTGCATAGCTCATTGGCTTCCAGCAAATGTGACAGTACCAAAAGCTCCAACGGCCGAAAAGTACACCGTGACGATCGCTAACGAAAACGCAACGATTGATACTGCCATCAAAGCAAAATCTTTTAATGGCTGGAATGTAAATGGAACCCTGCATCAGCCGGACGAAGAAGTAGCTGCGGATGCCGACTTTTCTGCTACATCGGACTGGAGCAATCCGACGTATACCGTGCCAAAAGCACCAAAGGCACCAAGTTATAAGGTAACGGTAACCAGTGATGATACCCAGCTGAATCAGCTGACATTGGAGAAAACATTCTCCTGTTGGAAAGACAGTGACGGAAACTCCTATAAGCCGGGAGATGTTATCACATTGACAAAAGATATGACATTGACAGCCGACTGGAAGAATCCTACACTGGATATCACTTCATTAACAGAACCTAAAAAGGAAAATTACACTTTTCAAGGTTGGAAAGTTGGAGATTCCTATTTGAATCAGGAGACTATCGGTGAAACATACCCATTGATGGAGATCACAAAGGACACCACAATTACAGCAGAGTGGAAACAAATACCACCTTCTGTTACCAACGATCTTTCCAAGATCATTGACCTGATCAACAAGTCTACGCTTTCCGAGGAAGAAAAGGCGGCCTTGATCGCACGTCTGACATCCAACTCGTTGACGGATGCTGACAAGACGTACATTGAAAAATTGCTGGAAAGCAATACTACGTTGACAAAGACGGATAAAGAAGAGATCATCCAGGCAATCAAAGAGGTAAATGCTTCCGGTCTTACCGAAGATCAGCAGAAAGCCATTTTGGAAGCCTTAAACAGCGGAAGTTCAGCCATCTTTAAGTATGGTAACGTATCTTATAAGATTACAAAAAATCCGGACGGAACCATTTCTGTATCCATTTCAGATTTGAATGGTGTGACAGATGTAGTCATTCCGAATGAGATCTATCTCAATGGGAAAGCCTATCCGATCACATCCATCGGAGACAGTGCGTTTAAGAACAATAAGACGATCCGCACAGTTACCATCCCGGGAAATGTAACGACCATTGGAAACAGTGCTTTTGAAGGCTGCAGTAAACTGACAAAAGTCAGCCTTGCTCCAAAAGGACTTGTAACTATCGGAAACAAAGCATTCAAAGACTGTGTTAATCTGACATCCTTTACCTGTCCGAGTACGCTGCAGAGTATTGGAGTTAGTGCTTTTGAGAACTGTACCAAACTGGCAGCAATCAAATTCAATGATGGACTTCTTGTAATCAAGAAGAGAGCTTTCTTTAATGCCGGACTGAAAAATGTTACTCTTCCAAAAACACTCTTAAAGATTGAAATGAGTGCTTTTGAAAAATGTAAGAAGATGACACGCGTTGTATTTGCATCGGATATTAAGATGGCCACTGTCGGTTATCGTATTTTTGCAAATGACTCTGCGTTGAAAAAGATTGAACTTCCGAAAAACCTTCGAAGTGTACCGAAGTACATGTTCTACCATTGTACAAGTCTTACTCAGGTAAGCGGCGGCGAGCGCGTGACCAGTATCGGTACCAGTGCATTTGAAGGATGTAAAAAACTTCCGAAGATCACTTTGAGAACTAAGGTACAGAAGATTGCGAAAAAAGCATTTTTTAACTGCAGTAAATTAAAACGTGTCAATATCAAGAGTAGTGCACTGACCAAGATTGAAGGAAAAGCCTTCAAAAAATGCCATAAGAAGATTAAATTTGATGTTCCGAGAAAGAAGATCAAAGCCTACAAAAAACTTCTGAAAGGCAAGTTTTAATGCTTCAAAATAAGTAAAGTATCAAAAAGAGAGGTTGGCCAGACTTTGATCTGACCGGCCTCTTTTCGTTGGAAGGAGAAAGTCAACATGAAACAAAAAATAAGAAACATAGTGGCAGTAGCAGGAAGCCTTCTTTACTGTAATTTGCTGATTCCCTGTGCTGTGTATGCCGGCGACAAGGAGGATAAGATTGTAAAAGATCTTGATTCTAAAGTATCCTTTATTGTTGCTTTGGTACTTACGGTAATTCAAGGAGGCGGTGCCATTGTTTTAGGACTTGGATGTGTGAGTTTATTCTCGGCGATTTCCAGCCGTAACTCTACGGAATTGACAGAGGGAATCTTAAAAGCTGCCGGTGGTTTGGGAATGCTTATCGTTCCCGGAATTATAAAACTCTACACCTAGGATAAGAAAGGACGTTCTGCTTATGGTAATCCATGCATTAAGTATATTTGATACGATTAGCAATCTGGGAGACTTCTTTAGCGGGGAAGCTTTCTTTGAAAGCGCCGGTTATATCTGGAATGCCTTATTGAAAGTGGCAAATTCTCTTTTGACGGCCAACATTACCAGAGATGAGTATGCAGAAATCTGGCAGAAAGTAAAGTCATTGTATACAACATTCAATGCACTTTCAAGTACACTTCTTGTGTTGTTTTTTGTGTATGGATACTGCAGAGAGAGTGTTGATCTGAAGAGTAACATGACGTTTATTACTTTAATCAAAATGATGTTTCGATTGGTTGGAGTGGCGAATGTCATGAGCCTTGCCCTTACTATGATGCCAAAACTATTCCGGTGTGCCAGACTTCTTGCAGAACTGATCAGTGGAGATAAGGATTATGGCTTTTTCTTTGACGGGGCAAAGATTTACGAAGACATATCCTCGGGGAACAATGGAGTAATGCTGTGTTTTATTACATCCATTGTGTTTTTCTTTTTCACACTTGCCTGTGCTTTTTTCCTGATACAGCCAATCCTGCTCCGGACGATGAAAGTGTATATGTTAGCACCTTTTTGCGGAATTGCACTTTCCACAATAGCGGCAGGCGGCCAGGTATCTCAGACAGGCTATGCTTATGTCAGAAGTTTTCTGGGAACGGTATTTTCTGCTGCTTTAATTGCAGTGGTGTTGTCACTCAGCAGTAATTTCATACAAACGATTTCCATAAAGTCAGAAGAGGCTATTGTACGTATGTTGGTTTACTGCTTGAAAATGTCAACAATTTCAGCCAGTGTAAAAACGGTAGACAGTCTTATGCAAAAAGCATTTAATCTGTAAAGGCAGGTGGAGAAATGAATCGAAATATCAACGAAGACGTGGCCGGATACAAAAATGAATTTTGGAAAGGTCTGACCTTTCGGGAATGCTTTTTTGGAGTTGTTGCAATCGTGGTCGGCTGCGGCATCATTTTAGTTTTAACATTAAAATTTAAAATGATATTGAATCTTGCGGTTACTCTGACCATGCCGGTAATCGTAGTAATCGGAATGTGCGGCTTTTATAAAAAAAATGGAATGACCTTTTTTCAGCTTGTAAGAAGGAAGATTTCATTATGGAGACAGAAGCCGCTTGTCTATAAAAGTGTTTCAGAAATAAACAGGAATACGCAGTCCGGAGGTGACTGGCTTGCGGAACTGATTTTTAAACATATTGGAAAGGATGAGAAAAATGATTAACGAGACATATGATTTTTCAATGAATAACAAATTAGGAAAGCGCTTACAGATGTATGCGTCAAAACTAAAAGAGATGCAAACAAAACAAAAAGAAAAGAAAAAATCAGAGGAAGGAGAAAAGTGATATGATGGATTATTCAGAATTTATGGAATATGTGGAGGATAATATTCTCAAATATCTGCCTCCGGAATATGAAAACGCAGATGTCGAATTGACAAAAACACTTAAAAATAACAATGTCATTTTGGATACACTGCGTGTTCATAGAGAAGAAGAGACGGCCTCACCGCAGATCTATCTTAACCGGGCCTATGAGAGTTACCGCGAGGGACAGAGTATAGACCGTATTATGGTCTCCTGCGCGGAAACAATCAGCAGTGCTAAAATCGAACCGGAGTATTTGGATGTCGTATCTCATATTTCAGAATTTGAAACGGTAAAAGGCCAGATCATTCCACGTGTATGTAATGCTGCCGATAATACCGAGTTTTTATCTTCCAGACCTCACCGTCTCGAAAATGATCTGGCTGTGTATTATGCAGTCAGAGTATATACAGGCGGAGATGGTGTCGGCACCATTACAATTACAAATCAGCTCATGAAGAGCATGGGGGTGACGGCAAAAGATCTTGATGATGCAGCACTTAATAACATAAGCAAAGAGGCCTATATACGTACAGGCGCATCCATGATGCTGGATATGATGGTGGGGGATTTCAGCCGTGATTTTGGTGTAAGTGAAGCCGAAGCCAGAAAAATGCTGGAAGCCCAGATGCCGGTTGATGGCGGTATGTGGATTGTTACCAACCGGGAAAAAATCAACGGTGCTGCTGTGATCATGTCGCCAACGGTCAGAGAACAGATTGGAGAAGTGGTTGGTGGAGATTATTATGTTCTTCCTTCCTCGATCCATGAGATCATTATTGTTCCTAAAGACCAGTATGATAGTATCCGGGACTTAACGGACACGGTAAAGCAGGTGAATCAAACTTGTGTAAATTCAGATGAAGTGCTGAGTGACAATGTCTATGAGTATCAGATCAGAGAGAAAACATTGAAACTAGCCACAGATCAGACTTTAGATTTAGAAAAAGAACTGAGTAAGAAGCAGGATCAAACAAAACGTTTGTAATATAAATGAAAAAGCGGCCGGGATAACCGGCTGCTTTTTAGAAAGGAGCCGGTTATGAAAGAAAAAGAGTATATTGAAGAATTAAAAGATAAATATGGGATTACAGAATTTGGTCTTCCTAAGGAATTAGAGGGAGAAGAACCGGATGAAGTACAGGAAATCTTTTTGAGAGAGGGGGATTTGTATGACAAAAATGAATAAAATGCGCGAGCAGCTTGCACAGGAATTTGTCAAAGCATTGTCAGAAAATACGCTGCCATGGGAACGTGGATGGAACGTTTACCGGAATCATAATGTAGTAACCTCAAAGCCATACCGCGGAGTCAATACCTTTTGGCTGTCTATGGTTGCAGATATCCAAGGGTATGAGGATCCCAGATGGTGTACTTTTAAGCAGGCAAAAGATAAGGGATGGCATGTAAAAAAAGGAGAAAAGGGAACAAGTGTTGAATTTTGGTCGCTTTATGACAAGGAAATGAAACGGAATATTACCCAAAAAGAGGCTGCTTCCCTTCGCAACCGTTTAGGGAAAGAAGAATTTGAAGAACGTGTCCGGCTGGTATCTAAAACGTACATTGTTTTCAATGGAGAGCAGATAGAAGGAATCCCGCCTTTTGAAAAGAAGGAACCTGTTTTTGATGAAAAGGAAGCGGTAAAATTTCGAGATCAGGTTATTCGTGAGTTCTCCCTTGACTTTTTTGAAGGTGGTAATCGCGCTTTTTACCGCCCATCCAATGATTCTGTTACAATGCCTGCAGTAAGAGATTTTAAAAATGAATATACCTATCTGTCCACTTTTCTACATGAAGTCAGCCATTCTACCGGTCACAGCAAGCGCCTTAACCGTGATATGTCCGGAGGATTTGGAACCCCTGATTATGCAAAAGAAGAGTTGCGTGCAGAGATCTCTTCTGCTTTTACGTCACAAATGTTAGGAATCCGTTTGGAACATACCGAAGAATCTTTGAACAATCACAAAGCGTACATACAGAACTGGATGCAGGTGATTGAAAATGATCCGAATGAATTGTTTCGAGCAATCAAAGATGCAGAAGAAATTTCGGATTATATTATTGAGACGGCCAAACTGGAATCGTACGTACAGCAGTTAGAAGAACCGCTGGAACAGATAAGGGAAGACAGCCTGACTATTTTTCAGGTTAAGAAAGAACTGGAAAACGAATATCTTTTTCAATCCATGGAGCGTTTGGAAAAGCAGGGAAAAACAGAGACCCTTCGGATGGAAAATTATAATATTGTCTATGAAGAACCGTATTCTTTTTCCCCAGGATCGATGGAAGAACAACTCGAAGAAATCTTTGCCCGGTTCAATCAATCCCATCCGTTGAGTGTTGGAGATGTAGTTGCCTTGCAGCAGAACGGACAGACACGGTATTTTTTTGTAGACCGGGTCGGATTTATAGAATTGAAGGACTTTGAAAAGGCTGTTTCCAAAGAAATCGACTATCCTACAATTCGAACTGTTGGGGAAATGGAAAGCAGAAATAATATTCCGGAAGACGAACGACTGACAACGTGGTTTGGTGACTATTTAGATTATGAGAGAAAACCCGGGGTAACAAACGAACAGATACAGCAGAAGTACAATGAAATTGTAAAGTATAGCCGACCTCTTCTTTCCACTTCCGAAGCAGCTACAGTACGTTTGATAACAAAAGGACGGCATACGGAGAAAGCCGATGGATTTGACCCTGTTTTTGCGAAAGTGGCCAATCTTTTAAACGACTATATGGCACAGGGAGCCGGCATGGAAGAAATATTGTCGGATAAAATTTCAGAGATCGATCAGAAAGCGGGGGTTAAAGATATTCGCTATACCAAAAATCTGATCTGCAGCATTGTTGCCATTGACCACGAATCTTATGAAGAATACATGAACATGGATCATCATACAGAAAAATCAAAAAACGATTTAGAAAGTATGAAACAGAGGGAAACGGTTAGGAAAGTGAGGGCAAGATAATGAAGAGATGCAACGATAAAATTCAGTTTGAAAGCCGGGTAGAACTTGGCGAACTCATACATATGCTGGAAAAGTATATGGACACCTACCCAAAAGAGAAGGATAACGAAGTAATACAAAAACTGTACCATATGCTGGATGCCATGGAACTAGAATGGTAGGCAGAAAGAGAGGACAGGAAAATGAAAGAACCGACACAGGAGATCTCTGAGTATGAGACGTATGAGACATTGAAGCAAATCTTAAATGACAATGATACCGCGGTTTTATATCATATAGAAATTGTGCTTTCTTCGAAAGAAGGTGGCAGAGCTGGATAATGAATTGAAAGAAGTAAGTATCCGGATCAAACTTGTGGAAGGCGGTATGTTTGGAAATGTGCAGATCAATGAACCGCAGGACGCGATACGGGCCATGAAAAATCTCTTAAGTGATCTGGACCGGGAGTATGTCATGGTTCTTAACCTGAACACCCGGGGGATCCCACTGAATTATAATCTGGTGTCCATTGGTTCCCTTCGGAGCAGTACGATGTCTGTCAGTAACGTGTTTAAAAGTGCCATATTAGCAAATGCTTCGAGTGTTCTTGTCATGCATAATCATCCGTCCGGGGTGGTGTATCCGAGCATACAGGATGATCTGGCGACCAAACGGATGATTGCGGCAGGCGCGTTGATGGAAATCCCGGTTATGGATCATATCATTGTCGGAAACGAATCTGAGAAGTATTTCAGTTACCGGGAGATGAGAAATGAAATGTTTCCCTTAAATAATGAAGTAAATAAAGTATGGGATACTTTGGTTCCCATGATTCAAGAGCAGGAGGTAAGAAAGAATGTTAGGACGAGGTAAGGTTTCCATTCCTTTGACAGGTAAAATTGTAAAGGTACCGGATAGTGTGCAGGCATCCATCCCGATTCAGCGTATTTCCGAAGAGGGGATTTTTGAACTGGAAAACCGGCCAGGCATCCATCAGTATGACAGAGCCTACTTTATTCAGGATATTAACTATTTTATCCAGGATGAAGAAGAGAAAGAGTTTACGGATCAAAAATACCAGATGGTTTTAAACAGTCTTAATCTGTCGTTTAAGATTATAGTAAGCAATCAATATGTGGGAAATCAGGATTTCTTTTCCGACATTCAAAGACGAGATCTGAGTGACCGGATCCATGAACTGGGAGAGGAATACCGGGAACTTGTTAAACAGCGGATTGAAAACGGCCGAAACGGTTTGAATCAATCCAAAATTTTGATCTTAACATGCACGGAACCGGATTTTGTAAGTGCAAAGCGCTTTTTTGAGACGTTGGAAGGGACACTGCAGCTTGCCTTTAAAAAAATGGGAAGCGGACTGATCCCACTGAATGCGGCGGAACGTCTGCGCGCCCTGCATAGTTTTTACCGATTAGGACAGGAGAAAAAGTTTTCATTTGACTGGGAAGAGTATCTGAAACTTCGGAGAGATTGGAGAAATGACATTGTGAATACGTTTATCCGGGAAAGAAAGGATTATCTGGAATTGGATGGAAAACGTGTTGCCATGACACTGTTAGTAAGCAGATATCCGGCCAGCATCCGTGATGATTTTGTTCGAGAAGTTACGAACGTGCCCTTTCCGCTGATTTATACGATCGATTGTGAACCTCTTTCGGAAAAACAGGCGGAAGATCTTATATACGACAAGTACATGGCAAATCAGAACAGTATGAATACAGAGCAGCAGACGCAGATGGATCGAGGATATTTTTCAAGTAACGTTTCCCTTGCAAAGAGGCTTAAAAACGAAAAAATGGAAACTTTGATTACCGATCTTCGAACCCAGAACGAAAAACTGTATATGGTAGGAATGACATTTGTGATCCAAGGCAAGGATAGAGATGAACTGGAACAAAGAAAGAATCGGTTGATCCATCTGTGTGATGGGTATAACCTGACGGTCGAACCACATTCCAATCAACAGCTGGATGCTTTGAATACAACACTTCCCACCGGAGCAAGGTTTGTCAACACGATGCGTTCTTTAAATACTCCAAGTTTGTCGATCTTTACACCGTTTAATGTTCAGGAAGTGAACATGCCGGACGGATACTGCTATGGATTAAATTCTTTGTCAAGGAACATGATTCTTGGAAACCGCAAAAAACTTCCCAACTCAAACGGAATGGTGTTTGGAGATTCCGGCGGTGGAAAATCCATGAATGAAAAGTTTGAGATGGGGCAGGTTCTTGCCTTTAGTGACGATGATATTATTATCGTAGATCCTATGGCAGAATATCGTGATATCTGCCAGATTTGGCAGGGAGAATATATTAACCTGTCAAAGTCAAAAGACAATGTCTGTTTTATGAATCCATTTCATGTCCCGGATGAAATCCCGGATCGAATGAAATTTTTAGAGGAAAAAGAAGAGTTTGCGTACGCAATCTGTGAGCAGGCATTGAAAGAAATCGGTGCATTAAACAATAAACATGTACTTATTATCGGACAGGCAGTAAAAAAAATGTACAATGACTATTTCGGTACCTTGGAAAAGAAAAAAACAAATATCGGAAAAGATGCGGTTCCAATGCCAACGCTTCGAGTGCTTCGAAACACGATTAAAGAAATCGGAGCGGAAAAGGAAGCGGCTAAGGAACTGGTGGAACAACTGGAAGTATTTACAGACGGAGCTTTAAATATTTTCAGCCAGGAACAAACCACATCCGGGAATAATCGTTTGACGGTATATGGTCTGTCTGATCTCGGGCCGCGAATGCGGCCGATGGCTATGCTTATCATGCTGGAGAGCATTACCTCAAAAATCAAGTACAATCAGTCGATTAAAAAGACTACCTGGGTCTATATTGATGAAGTACAAGAATTGTGGAAAGAAGAATATTCTCTGCTCGCATTGCAGCGCATGTGGGCTGAGGTGCGTAAGCAGGGCGGTATCTGCACCGGAATTACACAGAACCTTTCTGCAGCTATGGATTTTACTGCCGTAGAAACAATGATCAGTAACTCCAAATTTAAAGTCCTTCTAAATCAGGGATCCTGTGACAGAGATCGTGTCATGGATCTGTTTAAGCTGTCAGAAACACAAATGACATATATTGATGGTGCAGACCCGGGAAACGGACTGGTCTTTTTTGATACTAAGATCGTGCCGTTTGACAATACGATTCCAAAAGATAATGTCCTGTATCGGATGTTTAATACCAATCTGCATGAGATAGCAGAACAGGAAAAGGAGAAAACGGAGAATGGCTGATCTGAAAGATACGTACGGATTTACGGTAGAACAAAAGAAAGCACTTTCCCATCTGACAAAAAAACAGATGGAAAAGTTTAAAAAACTAAGCAGATATGATCAGAAAAAGATTCTTCGTATGGCAGAAAACATCACCAGACAGGAATATGCCAGACAAAAATTTCAAGAAAAGCAGGGAAAATCACCGAATAAAAAGGGATCCTCTCAAAAAGCGGCCACTTTTCTGAAACAGAAAAAAGCACGGTCACTATCCTCTGCCCGAAGAAAATCGAAAAGCATGGTAAGAACAGCAATGCAGCCGACAGAAATTATGGCCAAATGCATTGCTTCTTTTATGGGAGAATCCGGAGAGCAGAGAGAAAACGCAGCTTCCGTTGGACAACAGCAGACAGTATCGAACCTGCATAAACCGATGCAGATGACAAATCAAGGTCTTTCCGATATGCGGAAAGTTTCGCATGATGTGACAGATCTATTTTTGCGTAATAAGCAGGCTGACTTTCAAAAACAAAAAGCCAAGATTTCTTTTTTTTCCGGAAGAAAAGAAAAAAGAGAAGAAAAACGGCAGGACGAAAAAAGACAGCAGGTAAAATCCATGGGGAAAAAAGCGGCATCGATGACAGGAAAGATTATAAAAGAGGTTGCGGTAACCGTTGTGCAGACCAATGCCGCTCTTTTCTTAGTTGTTGCTGCAGCCATCCTGATCATGGTCATTATCCTGATTCCGGTTATTCTTTTGGTAGGAGGCAGTGGGGAATCTTCACAGGAAGCTGCTTCGGCGCAAACAGAAGTGATTTTATCGGCACAGACAGAATCTTACCGCCCTTTAGTTATCGCAGCTTGTGCGAAATATGATATTTCCCCTTATGTAGATCTGGCTTTAGCAGTCATTGAACAGGAAAGTGGTGGGAATCCACCGGATGTTATGCAGGCAGAGCAGTCTTACTATAATAAGAAACCACCGATTGACAGCGCGGAAGAGAGTATTGACTGTGGGGTACACGAATTAAGTGACTGTTTAAAATCTGCAGGAGCAAAAGGAGCCGGGGATCTGACAAACATTTCTCTTGCTCTGCAGGCTTACAATTTTGGAAATGGGTATCTTGCCTGGGCGAGAAAAAACTATCAAGGTTACACCAAAACCAATGCTAAGATTTTTTCGGCCAAGATGTGCAAAGAAAAAGGGTACTCTTCCTATGGAGATGTTGACTATGTACCGCACGTACTCCGCTACTACAAAGTAGCAGGAAGTGGAGATGTTTTGACAGTAAGCAATAAAAAGGCACTAAAGATTCTGAAAGAATTAGAGAATAACAATCAAGCGGATCCTAAAGTCTGGGCGGTCATAGAAAAAGGAGCCTCTCTAATCGGAAATACAACCTATAGCATGTCAGCCAGACAGGCGGACGGAAGAGAGACACCGAGTGTTTTAGATTGTTCTTCCTTTACTGCTTGGTGTTTTGCTAAAAATGGATTTGCCGGGATTCCTTTTTCTGCCACGACAGCAACATTTCGACAGTCATTATTGTTTAAAGATGTATCTGCTAAAGATCTGCAGGTAGGTGATATTGGATTGAAAAGCAAAACTGCCGGAACCGGTGGAGCAAATCATGTTGGTATTTACTGTGGAAAGTTGAAGAATGGAAGCAAGGTCTGGCTTCACTGCACAAGCAGTTCTTCTACCAGTCTTACCGGGAATACGTCAGGTGCTATGTTTGGAGCTTATACCAACTTTACGTATTTTCGAAGATTTCGACAATTTGAATAAAGGAGAGAAAACTATGTTTAAGAAGTTGAAACGCATTTACTACCGAAAGCGTGACCGGGGGAAGGGAAAGCAATTCCTCTTTACAGTATGCCTGATCGGACTTGTTGTTTTGGCAACAATCGGATATGGATCAATGGTGGCAATGGAATACCTTTCAATGCCTGTGCCGACAGAAACAAAAGGAACAAATAAGAAGTCTCCCAAACCGGAAACAGAAGATGCGGAACAGTCATCTGAACCGGAAGAAACAGAGGTATCGGAAGATAATGACGAAGAGGAAGAAATAGATTTAAGCGGTATGGAAACCTTTCTTGCATTTATGAAAGATGAAGATTATGACCGGTTGCTGGAAGAGGTTAAGAAAATCTGTGATGACAAAGGATATGACTTTGCCGAAAAGATGACGTATCAGGAAACCGGCCAAACCGATTTTATTGTAATCTCTTACATACTTTTTCCGATGGATACGATAATGAAATGTACGTATGACATGAATACCGGAGACTACACACTGGAAGAAACCATGTACAGTGAAGCGGACATTGAGGATTTTGAGTTGGAGCAGGAAATAAAAGAAGAGGAAGAGGCAGCGCAGGAAACCATTGAACCTACACCGACGGTGCAGCCAACGGAAAAACCGATATCAACAGAGCAGCCGACGACGGCACCAGTGACGAGTGAGCCGGAACCAACTGTGATGCCTGATTCGACAAGCCGGCCGGAAGCAACCAAGGAGCCAAAGAAAAAAGCCAAGAAGAAAAAAAGCCAAGATTCCAAAACGACAAAGAAAGTACACAAGAAGAAACAGAAAGCGACTCCGTCAACCACAAAACGACCGGCGCCAGTACAGAGAAAAAACAAAACTAATAATAAACAGGAAGGAAGTATAGGAAATGGTACAGCAACTATTCAGTGAGAGAATTGAGTGGGAATGGAAGATCTTTAAGCAGGAGATGATGATGACATCCAAGGAAAATGTGTTTATGCTTGCAAAAACCATTTTCCAAAAACAGCAGATCTATCTGGCTCTGAAAAAGCAGGAGTTTTCCCGAGAAGAGATTGGGAAAATGTTAGCCTATGAGCATACGATAGATGGTTTGTATATGGAACTGGAAGATTTTCCAACAGAAGATATCTACTTAGAAATCAAGAAGATTCTGGGAAAATAGTACAGTAAAAAGAGGGTATTAGGGATCCGTCCCTAACAAGTAGAGCATTTTGTCCGACAAAATGCGTATCTTGCTGTTCAAAAAACAATCAAAAAGTATGTCAAAATGGCATACAAATGACATACTTTTGGCATACCCAGAGGGAAAATAGGAAGAAATGAATCGAAAAGTATGTCAAAATGGCATACTT
>FR893957.1 GCA_000434115.1 Roseburia sp. CAG:309
TTTGCCTAGTTCCGTCACTGTGCTTGGTATAGTAATTTCTTCCAGTGCTGTATTGCTAAATGCATCTTTACTGATCTTTTTTACTCCTTCATGAAGGGTCGCTTTTTTGAGATTCTGGCAGTAGGAAAAGGCATCTTCTCCAATCTTCGTTACACTTCCAGGAATGGTGATATTCTTTAAAGCAGTTGCACAAAACATACCATCACTTATATTTTTTACACCCCTTTCAATAGTTGCCTTCTTTAGTTTTTTACAATCCCAAAACACAAAAGATCCTATTTTGCAATTCGCAGGAATTGAAATTTCCACTAATTTTGAAGATGATAAACAATTATTTTTCATTCTTCTTATATTTTTTAATGAAAACTTTCTCAAAGCAGTATTGGAAAAAGCATTCACTCCTATCGTTCTTATAGAACGAAATTCTTTTATTTTATTTAATTTTATACAGCCACTAAATGCCCAATTTTTAATAATGCAGAGTTTTCTAGGCAAAACTATACTTTCTAAGTTTTGAAATTTTTCAAAAGCTCCTGCACCTATAGATTTTATTCCTTCTTTAAAAACCACTTTTTTGGTTTGCAAATAATATTCTTTCCATCCCATGTCCAATCCATAAAATTGTTTATCATCTGGCATATCCCCTTTACAATCAATAACCATAGTTTTCGTTTTACT
>FR893958.1 GCA_000434115.1 Roseburia sp. CAG:309
ATGCCAAAGCCGGAAAAAATGCTACATGGAGTCTGGATACAGAAGGTAATATGACTGTTGAAGGAAAAGGTGCTGTCAATATCGGAGGAAAAAAATTTGCTCGATACTGGACAGGAGTGAAAAAAATAGTGATCAATAAAGGAATAACTAATATACAAATGGTTTCTGGGTTTGGCAAAGCAAAATGTATCCAATTACCATCAACAATATCCGATATTGGGATAAGTGCTTTGAGTGATAATGAGTCTTTGAAAAAACTTGTAATTCCACAAAAAGTTAGTGCAATTCACGAAAGAGCGATACAATCTTGTAAAAGCCTTCAAACGATTCAGCTTCCATCAAAACTTAAAACTATAGGTGCGGATGCGTTTAAAAACTGTAAAAGTTTGCAAACATTAAAAATTCCGGATTCGGTTACCCAAATTGGAAAAGGTGCTTTTGACAATTGTAGTTCTTTGGAGACACTTGTATTACCCAAGCAATTGAAAAAAATGGACGCGGATTTTTCCAAAACCAAAAGCCTTCGCAAAGTGGTAAATCGTTCAAAAAAGACAATACTGCTGGATTCTTGTGATGGAAAGCGTGTATGGACGGTAAATGGAAAAAAGGTTGCCAAACTTGCACCCGGTAAGACCGCGGTAACAAAAGGAGTGCGTTATCGATTGACGTATTCTGTAAGGGGTGGTAAAGTTAGTGGAAAACTGCCAAAGTACTATTATTATGGGACTACACCAAAGTTGCCGGAAGTGACAAAAGAAGGGTATGACTTTTTGGGGTGGTACTGGCTTCAGTGTGACAAAAGCGGTATTCCGGAAAAGTTTCCGGCAAAAAGTGGGAAAAACATTGAATTAACAGCAATGCTTGTAAAAGTCGATGTTACGCGCTTGTCTGAGACGACGGCGGAGTTTACGGTAAAGGATTCCGTGTCTTGGAGAGAAGAAGATATGAATCCACCGGATGAAGTATTATATGTGCCACAATATTGCATAAGAGTTTACACAGAGCGACCGACAGAACCTTATAAAGGGCGTGACAAAGACTACAAAGCCGCACAATATCTTGAGGTGAATCGTGGTAAGACGGTGCGTTGTGAAGATCTTGCGGCGGATAAAACATATTATTATGAGATTTCCTTCCGATGGTTTTTGCGGGAAGGAGACGATTTTGAATCATATGGAAGATTTTGTGGATGGCATCAAGAACGAGGGGTGCCGGGAGTGTAAATGAATACATTAAAAAGTTCTGCAGCATTTGTTTGTGCTACAGAACTTTTTTGACATGGTGTAAATTAAGTTATGATATTAACCCATTGATTTTGCGGCGTTGATAAATTCATAGAAAGAAGCTTTTGGATCCGTGATTCCCGTGTCAAAAAGCAATGGGGAGCAGGAAGCACGCCAGGAGATCGTGTCGTATAATCCCCATAAAGTGATGCCGGTTACGCCTTTTGGATTTACATTTTTATCGCGGCTGCGGTTTTTCTCCAAAATCGTTTTCATCAGCTGGCCGACGTATTTGGCTTGATCGGCATTGGTCTCCTTTTCGTTTGCGTAAGAATAGGAGCCGTTTGTATCGTAGTTGATCGTTACATCCAGTTCTGTAATCTGAACTTCGTAGCCGGTTGCGAGGAATTTTTCCAATGCAGTGCCATAAAGTTCAATCGTAGGCACTTTGATGTCGACATGGCTCTGCATACCGATACCGCGGCAGATTTTTTCCGGTTCATCTTTGTTGATGAAGTTCACAAGATTGAGCGTCTGCTGAATGCCAAAGTAGGTATTGTAGTCGTTGTAGAATAATGTTACTTTATCCTGCACATTATAGGTTTTTAACATTCCATAAGCAAGTTCAAATGCTTTCTTTACATAACATGGGGTGTCACCGCTGTTTTTATAAATGTTTGTCCAAGTTCTTGTAAATTCCTGGCGGTGCAGGTATTCGTTTACGACGTCCCACGCATAGACGATACTTCCGGCAGAACCGGTAAGTTCTTTTTCTTTCTCCATGACATGAGCCATTACGTTGTGGATGTAGAAATCTTCGCGGGCATCCATCGTCTCTGTGTTCGTGTCTTTGTTATCTTCGTATTTGTCGGAGAAGAACCAGCCCGGTGTCTGGCTGTGCCATACCAGGGTGTGGGCGCGCATCTTCAATCCGTTTTTCGCAGCGACTTCAAGGGCGCCGTCCACTTCACGGAAATTCAAGGAAGGCACGGTGCTTTCTTTGTAGTTTTCCGGAATGTAGTAACCTTTTGCTTTTGCCTCGGCGACGGTCATCGTCGTAGGACGGGAACCGAGGATATTGTCCGGTTTCATCTCATTTTCGAGGGTAAAACTGTTGAACTGATTCTTTACAAAATTCAATGTTTTTGGATTTTGAAGTTCGCGCTTATATGTAGGACTTCCGTAATTCAGGCAGGTTCCCATGTATGGAATCTGGCTTTCATAGGTTTTCAGGATACTTGGCAGATTCGTGACAACTTTCGGTTTTACTTTCACTTTACAGGAAAGTTTGAACGTCTTTTTGCCCTTTTTTACCTTGCAGTTGATCTTCGCGGAACCATTTCCCACCGCTTTGAATTTGCAGGAAGTTTTTTTCTTTTTGGTAATTTTGCAGACTGTTTTGTTCGAAGAAGACCAGGTAACTTTGCATTTTCTGGCCTTTTTCAAACGGATCGTCGCAGATTTGTCACGAACCAGTGTCAGTTTCTTTTTTGACAGCACCGGCTTTTTTACCTTAGCGGCATCGACGGAATTCGGTGTGAGAATCGATGCGCAGAGCGTAAATGCCAGAAGCAGGGCTGTCCCTTTCTTCGTTTTGATCATAATTTTAATACCTCCAATAAGTAACTTTTTCTCAATTATAGCGAAAAACGTTAGAAATTACAAGTAAAATAAGATATACTTTATAGAAAGTACAAATTCAGGAAAGAGAGGGAAAAAGATGAATCAACGAGTAAAACAATTGACGTTTTGTGCGCTTTGTATCGCGCTTGGTGTAGTGACTTCTTATATTAAATTTGCATCGCTTCCATTTGGGGGATCCATTACACTGTTTAGTATGCTGTTTGTGGCACTGCCCGGATACTTATATGGTGTACGGACAGGCGTTGTGACCGGTGTTGCTTATGGAATCCTGCAATTTTTGATCGAACCGTATGTCGCAGCACCGATCCAGATTCTTCTGGATTATCCGCTGGCATTTGGGGCGCTGGGACTGAGTGGCTTATTTCGCACAAAAAAATATGGGCTGTCGGCAGGCTATCTGCTGGGAGTTTTTGGAAGATATGTGTTTCACGTAATTTCCGGGTATGTGTTTTTTGCCGCCTATGCACCAGAGGGGATGAACCCGCTGGTATACACTCTGGGGTATAATCTCACCTATCTGGTGCCGGAAGCGGTGGCGACCGTTATCGTGATTTCGATTCCTGCGGTGCGCAAAGCATTGCGATCCGCGCTTCCATCTCAGCATCACTGATCATAGTGACACGGCCATTATCAAATTGTTCCGTAACCCATTCGTACAATTTTGCTACGAGTGGGTCTTTTTTCGTATATTCTTTTTCACTGCGGCGTGAATAGGAATGATTCAGCCAAAATACAATACCGGC
>FR893959.1:0-236 GCA_000434115.1 Roseburia sp. CAG:309
AGCTGTTACAACAACTTTCTTCTTGCTCGCTTTTGTTACTTTCACTTTCAAAGTAAGTTTTGTTGTCTTCTTGCCAACTTTTACTTTTACAGTTACTTTTGTGGATTTTCCTGCTTTCTTACCTGTTACTTTGATAGCAGTTTTTCCGGCTTTCTTTACAGTTGCGATCTTTTTATTCGCGCTCTTAACTGTAAGTTTCTTTACTTTTTTTGCTTTTACGTTTTTGATAGTTACTT
>FR893959.1:351-521 GCA_000434115.1 Roseburia sp. CAG:309
GCCAACCATAGATACTGTCAAGGCAACTGCCATAACTTTTGC
Source organism: Roseburia sp. CAG:309 (assembly GCA_000434115.1). Taxonomy (GTDB): domain Bacteria; phylum Bacillota; class Clostridia; order Lachnospirales; family Lachnospiraceae; genus Eubacterium_F. The sequence goes on from FR893959.1 coordinate 394, forward strand.
TAAAGTTCTTTTGAAATTCTTTTTCAAAACTCTTACCTCCATTTTTTGTTTTTATTTAATAATATCCCCTAAGGTTCCCCCACCCCGTAAGGGTGGTAGAGAGGACTTGACCAGTGCCAGGTATTACA
>FR893960.1 GCA_000434115.1 Roseburia sp. CAG:309
TTTTCCCCTTTAGATATCCCATAAACTGCGATACACTAAGTTTCGGTGGAATCGCCACACTTAACGATGCATACCACTCCTGCTATTATGTCGACTTGTTTATATTTGCATAAAGTTTCGAGAATCTCTCGAACATCATATAATATTTTTCCATACAATATTTTTTCCTATATTTTGAAATAAACACAATATGATACTGGCATTTCCATCTAGTATGTGATAAACTTCTATTGTCCATTTGGACCACCTCCTATGATTTTGAATTTGGCTTGCGACACCATTTTCATTATATCATAGGAGGTTTTTTATTGATATACTCTCCGCTTCCGCTTACTCCATTCTCCCCAGCATAGCTGGGGGATTAGGCTCTTCATTTATTTGAATTTATAATTCCTTCGATATCACGACCACCGTAGAATATTCGTGCTACTGTAACTGTCCTCTCTTTATCATCGACAAGATAATACACAATAAAGTTGTCTACCGGAAGCTGATGCATTTTCATCGAATGCCAAGGCTCCCATTCAACTAAAGTATAACGAGCTGGCATGAAATCCAATGAACGAACTTCCTTTCGTATACGCCCCAGCTGAGCTGCGGCTGTCTCCGGAACAAGAAGTTCATTCGCAATATACGAATAGATTTCACGTAAATCACCAAGTGCATCTACAGAATAGCTGACATTGTAGCTATCCGTCATATGCCAAACTCCTTTGCAAGTGCCGCATCGACTTCATCTGCAGAATATACCTTTCCTGCTTTGATGGAATCAACAC
>FR893961.1:0-8193 GCA_000434115.1 Roseburia sp. CAG:309
TCTGGAGGGACGGATTCTGGTGGCAAATGTTATCTTAAACCGCGTCCATTCCAAACATTTTCCGGATACGGTAAAAGGAGTTGTATTTGCCAACCGCGCAGGAAGATACCAGTTTTCGCCGGTTTCCAATGGAAGATATTACCGCGTGACGGTTTCAGACAAGACAAAAAAGGCGGTAAAACAGGCGCTGGCAGGAAAAGACATCTCGAAAGGGGCATTGTATTTCATGTGCCGGAGTGCTTCCAATCCGAAAAATGTCGCCTGGTTTGACCGGGATCTCACAAAAGTCGCACAGCATGGCTGCCATGAATTTTTTAAATAGACGGTACGCAGCCACAAATTTTTCAAATAGAAAGTTATTGTAAAAGAATAAAAAAAATGTTACAATGAGAAAGCAATTAGTTTGTGAAAATGCAATGCGTGCCGTAAAGTACGCAGAAATGGAGGAATATTATGAGTATCATGTACAAAAGTACAAGAAGCAACAGTGAAAAAGTGACCGCTTCCCAGGCAATCTTAAAAGGTCTGGCAGACGATGGCGGATTGTTTGTGCCGGATTCAATTCCTGCACTGGATGTAGAATTGGAGAAACTGGCAGGACTTACTTATCAGGAAACGGCATACGAAGTAATGAAACTGTATTTGTCAGATTTTACCAAGGAAGAACTGCTTCATTGTATTCATGGTGCTTATGATGATAAATTTGATACGAAAGAAATCGCACCATTGGTAAAAAAAGACGGTGCGTTCTATCTTGAATTGTTCCATGGAAAAACCATTGCGTTTAAGGACATGGCATTGTCAATCCTGCCATATCTGATGACAACATCCGCAAAGAAAAACGGAGTGAAAAATGAAATCGTCATTTTGACAGCGACTTCCGGAGATACAGGAAAAGCTGCACTTGCGGGATTTGCAGATGTAGAAGGTACAAGCATTATCGTATTTTATCCGAAAAACGGAGTAAGTCCGATTCAGGAAAAACAGATGCTGACACAAAAAGGAAAAAATACCAATGTAGTCGGAATTATCGGAAACTTCGATGATGCTCAGACCGGTGTAAAACAGATGTTTAATTCCAAGGAACTTGCCAAAGAAATGGATGCGGCAGGATATCAGTTCTCTTCCGCAAACTCTATCAATATCGGACGACTGGTTCCACAGATTGTATATTATGTCTATGCGTATGGTCAGCTTCTTCGTCAGGGCGAACTGAAAGCCGGAGAGAAGATGAATGTTGTCGTTCCAACCGGAAACTTTGGTAATATTCTTGCCGCTTATTATGCAAAAAATATGGGAGTTCCGATCGAAACCTTGTATTGTGCTTCCAATGAAAATAAAGTATTGTTTGACTTCTTCCAGACTGGTACATATGACCGTAAGAGAGAGTTTATCCTTACGACATCTCCATCGATGGACATTTTGATCTCAAGCAATCTGGAGCGCCTGATCTACCGTATTACGGGCGAAGATGCAGCACAGACCAAAGCCTTTATGGACGCTTTGACGACAAAAGGCGAGTACAGCATTACGCCGGAAATGAAAGAAAAACTGGCAGATTTTGTCGGTGGATTTGCTTCGGAAGAGGAGACACATGCAACCATCAAAGAAGTTTATGATAAGACCGGCTATATTATGGATACACACACGGCAGTAGCAAGCAATGTATATTATCAGAAAGCAGCGAAAACCGGTGTGAAAACTGTAATTGCATCGACAGCAAGTCCATACAAATTTACAAGAAGTGTCATGGATTCGATTGATGAAAAATACGACAGCATGACAGACTTTGAACTTGTAGACGAATTAAATAAACTTTCCGGTGTGAAAGTACCACAGGCAATTGAGGAGATCCGTACTGCTCCGATTCTGCATGACAAGGTATGCGATAAATCGGAAATGGAAAAAACAGTAAAAGAAATCCTTGGTTTATAGGAGAAAGACAGATGAAATTTCGACCATGTATCGACATTCATAATGGTAAAGTAAAGCAGATTGTCGGGGGCAGCCTGCAAGATGCAGGAAATCAGGCGGAAGAGAATTTTGTCTCGGAGATGAGTGCAGCGGATTATGCGGATTTATATAAGAAGAAAAATCTTCGTGGAGGACACGTCATCCTTTTAAATCCGGTAGGAAGCGAGTATTATGAGGAAGACAGACGGCAGGCAGAAGAAGCCCTTGCTGCTTATCCGGGCGGTTTGCAGGTCGGAGGCGGTATTACCGTGGAGAATGCGGCGCATTTCATCAAAGCGGGTGCCAGTCACGTAATTGTTACTTCCTATGTATTTGCCGAGGGGAAGATTCATTTTGAACGTCTGGAGACATTGCGGAAAGAAATTGGAAAAGAGCACCTTGTGCTTGATCTGAGCTGCCGCCCCAAAGACGGAACCTATTATATCGTAACAAACCGCTGGCAGAAATTTACCGATCAGCCTCTGGATGAGGCGCTGATGGAAGAGTTGAGCCGGTATTGTGATGAATACCTTGTACATGGCGTGGCGGTAGAAGGAACGGGAACCGGCATTGACTGTGAACTGGTTCGGATTCTTTCACGGTGCAATAAACTTCCGGTAACATATGCCGGAGGAATCGGATCCTTTTCAGATCTTGAAAAACTGGAGTCATTGTCCGATGGGAAAATGGATTTCACCATTGGAAGTGCGTTGGATCTGTTTGGTGGAAAAATGAAATTTGAAGAGGTGTTGGAACACTATTCCTGAATTTCGAAACAATATTGAACATACCGAAAAATGGACGTTTGCAGACGCAACGTTCATTTTTTTTTGAAAAAAGGGTTGAAATATTTCTTTTTCATGTTATAATTATTACATAAATGTTACAAAACGTAACGAAATTTATTACAAATATTGCTAAAATGATACAGACATCATTTTGACATGGAGGTTAATTTTTATTATGTTTTCAAAAAAAGTATTAAAGACAATCCTTACATTTCTTCTTGTGATCGCATGTGCGGCAGTTAGTCCGGCACAGACATCTCAGGCAGCAGAAAAATCATATACCAATAATGATTTAAAATACATGGCAGCGATCATCTACTGTGAAGCCGGCAATCAGTGCTACGCAGGAAAAGTAGCTGTTGGATGTGTGGTTATGAACCGTGTAAAATCTTCCCGTTTTCCAAACTCTGTATTAAAGGTAATCAAGCAGAGAGGGCAGTTTAGTCCGGTCCGCCAGGGAAAATTTTCAAGAGAGATCAAAAATGTTGAACGTGGAAAATATTCAACCGGAGCCAGAAGACAGTGTATGAAGGCTGCTCAGGAAGTGTTGGAAGGACAGCGCATGGTGACTTACAAAGGCCGCAAAATGAGCATGAAAAAATACCATTTCTTCAGCCAGAGACTTTCCAGTCCGAAACTTCGTATCAGCGGACATCAGTTTAAATAAAAGAAAATAGAAAAAAATGAGAAAAAACGCAATTACCACTTGAAATTTTTAACCAAATTGGTTAGAATAGACTTAAGAGTTTGTAAAAAATTTAACAAACACACTTTAAAGTAAATTTTAGGAGGAATCGACAAATGGCAGTAAAAGTAGCGATTAATGGATTTGGACGTATTGGACGTCTTGCTTTCAGACAGATGTTTGGAGCAGAAGGATATGAAGTAGTAGCAATCAATGACTTGACAAGCCCTAAAATGCTTGCTCACTTATTGAAATATGACTCATCCCAGGGTAAATACGCTTTGGCTGATAAAGTTTCTGCTACAGAGGATTCTATCATTGTTGATGGACAGGAAATCAAAATCTACAAAGAGGCAGATGCAACAAACTGTCCTTGGGGAGAACTTAAAGTAGACGTAGTTCTTGAGTGTACAGGATTCTATACATCCAAAGAAAAAGCTTCTGCTCATATCAAGGCAGGTGCTCGTAAAGTAGTTATCTCTGCACCAGCAGGAAACGACCTTCCTACTATCGTATACAACGTAAACCATGACACATTGAAACCAGAAGATACAGTAATTTCTGCTGCTTCTTGTACAACAAACTGCTTGGCTCCTATGGCTAAGGCATTGAACGACCTTCGTCCAATCAAATCCGGTATCATGAGTACAATTCACTCATATACAGGAGATCAGATGACATTGGATGGTCCTCAGAGAAAAGGCGATCTGAGAAGATCCCGTGCAGCAGCAGTAAACATCGTTCCAAACAGCACAGGTGCTGCTAAGGCTATCGGTCTTGTAATTCCTGAGTTGAATGGTAAATTGATCGGATCCGCTCAGCGTGTACCATGTCCTACAGGTTCTACTACAATCCTTGTAGCAGTTGTTGAAGGAAAAGTAACTGTTGATGAGATCAACGCAGCTATGAAAGCAGCTCAGACAGAGTCTTATGCTTACAACGAAGATGAAATCGTATCTTCCGATATCATCGGTGCAACAGCTGGTTCTATCTTCGATGCAACTCAGACAATGGTATCTCCTATGGATGATGGAAATACACAGGTACAGGTTGTATCTTGGTATGACAATGAAAACTCTTATACAAGCCAGATGGTAAGAACAATCAAATACTTCAGCGAGTTGGCTTAAGTTTAAGACAAACACAATTCATATTTGAAACCCAAATGGGTCCGGTCTGTATGGACCGGACCCATTTTTAAAATGAGGCGGGGATTCCGCTCAAAATGTTATGCGTGTTACGCGGAAATGAGGTAAATTATGTTAAACAAAAAATCAGTAGATGATATCAATGTAAAGGGCAAAAAAGTTCTTGTACGCTGCGATTTCAATGTACCTTTGAAAGATGGCAAGATCACAGATGAAAACCGTCTTGTAGCAGCTCTTCCTACCATCCAGAAATTGATCAAAGATGGTGGAAAAGTCATTCTTTGTTCTCATCTTGGTAAGCCAAAAGGAGAGCCAAAACCAGAACTTTCTCTGGCACCGGTTGCCGTTCGTCTTTCCGAACTTCTCGGACAGGAAGTAAAATTTGCAGCAGATGCTAACGTAGTAGGCGACAATGCAAAAGCAGCAGTAGCCGCTATGAACGATGGAGATGTTGTTCTTCTTGAGAATACACGTTATCGTGCAGAAGAGACAAAGAACGGAGAGGCTTTCTCCAAAGAACTTGCTTCTCTTGCTGACGTATTTGTAAATGATGCATTTGGTACAGCACACCGTGCACACTGCTCCAACGTTGGTGTAACAGAATATGTTGACACTGCTGTAGTTGGTTACCTGATGCAGAAAGAGATCGATTTCCTTGGAAATGCAGTAAACAGTCCGGAGAGACCATTTGTAGCAATTCTTGGTGGAGCAAAAGTAGCAGATAAATTGAATGTTATCTCTAACCTTCTTGAGAAATGTGATACACTGATCATTGGTGGTGGAATGGCTTACACTTTCTTGAAAGCAAAAGGATATGAGATTGGTAAATCGCTTGTTGATGACAGCAAGATCGATTATTGTAAAGAAATGATGGAAAAAGCAGAAAAACTTGGTAAAAAACTGCTTCTTCCTGTAGATACTGTAATGATCGAAGACTTCCCTAACCCAATCGATGCTCCTGTAGATACAACCGTATGTGCAGCAGATCAGATGGATGCTTCCAAAGAGGGATGTGATATCGGACCTAAGACGGTTGAACTGTATGCTGATGCTGTAAAGACAGCAAAGACTGTAGTTTGGAATGGACCTATGGGTGTATTCGAAAACCCTACACTGGCAGCAGGTACAAAAGCCGTTGCCGCAGCTCTTGCTGAGACAGACGCGATCACGATCATCGGCGGTGGTGACAGTGCAGCAGCTGTAAATCAGCTTGGATATGGCGACAAGATGTCCCACATCTCAACAGGTGGCGGAGCTTCTCTTGAATTCCTGGAAGGAAAAGAACTTCCTGGTGTTGCAGCAGCAGACGACAAATAAATTATAGCAGGTATTTTGGTGAGAAAGGAAGCGGGAACATGGCAAGAAAGAAAATTATCGCCGGCAACTGGAAGATGAATAAGACACCTTCGGAAGCCGTTGCTTTGGTAAATGAATTAAAACCACTCGTAGCAAATGACGAAGTAGATGTAGTATTCTGTGTACCGGCCATTGACATTATTCCATGTATGGAAGCAGCCAAAGGAAGCAATATCCGGATTGGCGCTGAAAATATGTACTTTGAGGAAAGCGGAGCATATACCGGTGAGATCGCACCAAATATGCTGACCGATGCCGGAGTAAAATATGTGGTTCTTGGACATTCCGAGAGACGCGAGTATTTTGCAGAGACGGACGAGACAGTAAATAAGAAAGTGCTGAAAGCATTTGAACATGGTATCACACCGATTATTTGCTGTGGCGAAAGTTTAACACAGAGAAAACAGGGGATTTACATCGACTGGATCCGTATGCAGATTAAGATTGCATTCCAGAACGTGACAGCAGATCAGGCAAAGACAGCGGTTATCGCGTATGAGCCAATTTGGGCAATCGGAACCGGTGAAACAGCGACATCCGATCAGGCAGAAGAAGTCTGCAAGGCAATCCGTGACTGTATCGCAGAAGTTTATGACGATGCGACAGCAGCAGAGATCCGTATTCAGTACGGCGGTTCTGTAAATGCCGGAAATGCAGCAGAATTGTTTGCAAAACCGGATATCGACGGAGGCCTCGTAGGCGGTGCCTCTTTGAAACCGGATTTTGGCAAGATTGTAAATTACAAATAATGTAAAATTGTTTGCAATAGCGGCGGCACAGGAATGAATTGTTCATTCCGTGCTGCCGTTTTATCGTTGGAGGTTTCATGGAAGAGTTGAAGTATTATATGTTTCACAAACCGCGTGGCTGCATTACGGCAGTAACGGATCCGACACATAAAACGGTGATGGAATATTTTGCCGATGAAAAAGTAGAAGGACTTCATCCGGTCGGGAGATTGGACAAAGATACCGAAGGACTTTTACTCATTACCAATGATGGAAAATGGAATCAGGAGATCATGCATCCGGAAAATCATGTGCCAAAAACCTATTTCTTTTGGGCATTGGGAGAATTGGATGAGGAAAAAATCCATCGGATCGAGAACGGAGTCGAACTTCGTGGAATGACGGCTAAGCCGGCCAAGATCAAGCGGTGTGAAACAAAGACATTGGGAGACATTCTGGATCTGGCAAGCGGAATCCGGATCGGAAATCGGAAAGAGCAGGCTGTTTTTTCCGGAACAATCGTAATTACGGAAGGAAAAAAACATCAGGTCCGCCGAATGCTGAAAGCGGTAGGATGTTATGTGGTCTATCTGAAACGGATCGCCATTGGAAATCTGTGTTTGGATGACACATTGTGTCAAGGTAAATATCGGGAATTGACAGAAAGTGATAAAAGTAAAATTTTTATTAAGAAATTCTTTTGATTTTTCCGCAGGAGCAGGAAAATCAGATGTTGAAACATTTGTCCGTCAGCTTCGTTTTACCACATCCAATAAGGTACAGAAAGTATCGGTATGTGCGACGACCGAAGGAACAAGTGCGACAACAGAAATTACAGTAAATGGAAACACAGTAGAACTGAAATATTTTAATGGTCATTATTATGGATTTGTTCCGGAAAAGAATTGCCCGAAAAAAAAGAGAAATTTGCAAAAAAACACTTTATCTTTCGGGGTAAAGTGTGTTATAATATTCACAGCGACATTTCAAAGAGTTTTTGAAGGTCAAACTAATACAATATTTAGGAGGAATTAATAAACATGGCAAAATGGGTTTATTTGTTCAGTGAAGGAAACGCTAACATGCGCGAACTCCTTGGTGGTAAAGGTGCGAACCTTGCCGAGATGACAAGTCTTGGTCTTCCGGTACCTCAGGGATTTACTATTACAACAGAAGCTTGTACTCAGTATTATGAGGACGGCAGAGAGATCAATGATGAAATTCAGGGACAGATCAATGAGTACATCGTGAAGATGGAAGAGATCACAGGAAAGAAATTCGGTGATCAGGAAAATCCTCTTCTTGTATCCGTTCGTTCCGGAGCACGTGCATCTATGCCAGGTATGATGGATACAATCCTTAACCTTGGTTTAAATGAGACAGTAGTAAACGTAATCGCAGAGAAATCCGGAAATGCTCGTTGGGCATGGGACTGCTACCGTCGTTTCATTCAGATGTATTCTGACGTCGTTATGGAAGTTGGTAAGAAATATTTTGAAGAGCTTATCGATAAGATGAAAGCAGACAGAGGCGTT
>FR893961.1:8255-8429 GCA_000434115.1 Roseburia sp. CAG:309
TGGCTTCTCAGTTCAAAGCTGAATACAAAGCAAAAATCGGTGAAGATTTCCCAGACGATCCAAAAGAGCAGTTGATGGGCGCTATCAAAGCGGTATTCCGTTCATGGGACAACCCACGTGCAAATGTATACCGTCGTGACAACGACATCCCTTATTCATGGGGAACTGCTGTAA
>FR893962.1 GCA_000434115.1 Roseburia sp. CAG:309
ATATAAATCTTTGAAAGAAAAAGGCTGATATCATGGAGCTATGGAAGTAAGAACAGATGGAGAAAAATTTACTTTAAGTGTTCTTTTAATCATTCCGCAACAATCAGAAAGCATTTCACAACAAGTTTGTTAAAAACAGCTATATGAATGACGAATAAAAAATTGTAGGTATATTTAATTGTAACAAAGTAAAGGAGGACGATTTATGTCAATGGAAATAAGCGGTAATTATAAGGATTACAAAAATGAGTATTTAGAAAGGGCGCAGACAGAGCAGGATAAAGTAAAAAGAACTTCACAAGAGCAGAGGGCGGAAGATAAAAGTGAAGGGGTTCCAATTCCAAAGGACGAGTATATCAGCAGTGAAAAATCCGGCAGCAAGCCCAGTGGTCTGTATCGTTTAGGGCAGGATGAAAACGGTAATCCCAAAGTGATGTATGATGATCCTAAGAGAGCGGCAAAGGCGAAAGATGTTCAACCAAAGGAGGAGCCAGCGAAAAAGGCAGAGAAATGTACGACAAATACAGATAATGTTGACAGAGAGATTGAGAAGCTCAAAGAGGAAAAGAAACAGCTTGAACAGCAGATAAAGGCTGCGGCGGGAGACAAAGAAAAGGTTAAGGTATTGGAGAAAAAGCTGGCTCAGATTGAGGGGCAGTTAAGCCAGAAAGATAATGATACATACAGGAGACAGAATGCAGTAATTTCTTAAACAAATTATGTATTTGAGGAGAAAACAGTATGTGGTTTTGGTGGTTTATTTTGATAT
>FR893963.1 GCA_000434115.1 Roseburia sp. CAG:309
GCCCTGTTCCGGATAAATACCGCTTACCTCAAAAACACCTTTCGTCAGTGTACCGGTTTTATCAAATACAATATATTTTGTGTCTGCCAGCGCTTCCAGATAATTTGATCCCTTTACAAGGATTCCGTTTGTCGAAGCACAGCCGATTCCACCGAAAAAGCTAAGCGGAATGGAAATCACAAGAGCACATGGGCAGCTGATTACGAGGAACGTAAGTGCACGCACGATCCATTGCTGCCATGCCGGTGAAATTCCCATCAGCAGTGAAATGAGTGGCGGCAGAATTGCCAATGCCAGCGCACTATAGCAAACTGTAGGCGTATAATATTTAGCAAATTTTGTAATAAAATTCTCCGAGCGTGACTTTTTCATGCTTGAATTTTCTACCAGATCCAAAATCTTGGATACCGTCGAATCTCCAAATTCTTTTGTCGTCTTCAATGTAATCGTGCCGGTAAGGTTAATACATCCACTGATGACTTCTTCTCCGCATTTTGCATTTCTCGGAACACTTTCTCCTGTCAATGCGCTTGTATTTAATGTTGTATTTCCCTCTGTGATCACACCGTCAATCGGTACTTTCTCACCCGGATTTACAACTATTTCTGTTCCTATTTCCACATCATCCGGATCTACCTGTTCCAATTTGCCGTCCACGATAATATTGGCATAATCCGGGCGGATATCCATCAAAGCCGTGATGTTTTTACGGCTCTTTCCAACCGCAAAACTCTGGAACAGCTCGCCAATCTGATAAAAAAGCATAACGGCACTGCCTTCCCGGAAATCCCCGAGAAGAATGGCTCCTACTGTCGCAACCGCCATCAGAAAATTTTCATCAAAAACCTGTCGGTTCAAAATTCCTTTTCCTGCCTTTTTCAGGATGTCATATCCGATGATAAAATAAGGAATCAGATACAGGATCACCTGCGCGATCAGCGGCAGTTCCACCAGCGTATCTACAATGGATACGGCGACAAGAAGTACGAGGGATATAATAATCCGGTATAATACTTTTTTTTGCTTCTTCGTCATAAACACTCTCTCCTTTACAGGAAGATTTCACAATCGTCCTCTACTTTTTTACAATTTTTGTAAGCTTCTTTCATGACCGCATCTACATCGGCACCTTCTTCAAATTCCACTTTCAATTTCAATGTCATAAAACTCAACGCAGCATCTTTCACACCTACTGTATTTTTTACTGCTTCTTCCATTTTTGCTGCACAGTTTGCACAATCTACGTCTACTTTGTATGTTTTCTTCATGATAAAAACCTCCATTTTTTCACTAAATTATTTTTGTTCTTCTTCAACATGTTCTACGCCCATACTCAATATATTTCTCACATGTTCATCATCCAATGCATAAAAGATGATCTTTCCTTCTCTCCGGAATCGAACAAGTTTTGCATCTTTCAAAATTTTGAGCTGGTGGCTGACTGCGGACTGGGACAGATTCAATATCTGTGCCATATCACCTACGCACAATTCGGTTTCCAGCAGTGCATGCAGGATACGGATGCGGGTCGAATCTCCAAATACTTTAAAAAGTTCTGCGAGATCGTACAATTCTTCTTCTGCCGGCTGTTTGTCTAAAACCCGTTTTACCACATCGGCATGTACTGCCAAGAAATCACCATTTGTTTCTTGCTGTTTCATAAGTTCTGCTCCTTTCTCAAAATTTTATCATATGAATGCTTATTCATATTTACATATTTAATTATATTCATATGTTTTGCGTTTGTCAATACCTAAATGCAAATATTTTCAAAAAATTTCAGGTCTTTTCATAAAAGAAGCCGGACATCTCATTGGGAGAAATCCGGCTTCTATCGCAATTGTTATTCTATTTCTTATTTTACAGAGATATTTTCGCCTTTCAAACCATTGAATGCACCTTCGATCTTCGCATCCGGATGGGCGATCAGCCATTTGTTGCGAGCTACCAAAAGCTTGTCTTCTTTTGCTCCTTCCGGTTTTACAACAAGATCAAGGTTCGTATCTTTTGGAAGAACGACTACACAACGGAAGTTTGCACCGTCTACGCTGCAAGGCGCATAGTGAAGTGTCGTCGCATATACGTCGATCACCGTTCCCTTTGGTACTAAAAATGCCTCAATCTTAGATGTATCATAGGTATCGTCTTCCTCGATATCCTGCTCGCTTCCGATCAAAAGGATCAGATCGGTTGCTGCCACATTGATCTCGGAAGAACGATGATATTCTACCGCATTCAAAAGATGGTTATTTCCATTGCAGTATCCAATCTGGATTGGAAGTCCGCCATACAGACTATCGGTAAAATCTTTCATCACCGGCAATGCCTCCAAGGCACTTTCCGATGGCACATAAACAACTTCGTCATCCGGACAAGGCATCTCCTGCATTTTCTCGATCAATGCATCTACATCATACTCGCCTGTCAGAACACGTCCATATTTTTTGAAAGATGCATCGGTTACTTTTTGAATCTGAATACTCATAATTAAAATACCCTCCTATATGA
>FR893964.1 GCA_000434115.1 Roseburia sp. CAG:309
TATTTTTATATTTATTTTATTGACTAATCTCTCGACTCGTGATAGAATGTAAATCGTTGAAGGGGTTGTGAGTACAAAATATGTGAAAAAAATTTCTTTCAATAATAAAAAAAGGGGAAGACAACTATGAGTAAAAATGTAGGAATTGTACGTCGTTTGGATAACTTAGGAAGAGTTACCATTCCGATGGAAATGAGAAAATCACTTGGAATTGAGAATCGCGGAGAAGTAGAGATTTCTGCTCAGAAAAATGCGATCATGATCAAAAAATATGAGCCTGTTGATGTATTTACCGGTTCAGATAAAGACCTGATTGAATACGAAGGAAAATTGGTTTCCGTAGCTTCAATCGAGGCATTGGCTAAGCTAGCTGGTTTAATTTAATCATATATCCCTTTAGTGTGGCTGGAGCCCCCCTAGACTCCAGCCTTTCCTTTTTGTTTTAAGTAACCGTATGGTTACTTTTTTTATTTGTATCCGCCGGCTGCGCAGGCGCAAAAAAACGCAGGCGCCCTCGTTTCAGCTGCCTGCGCTGTATGTTTTTATCTCATCAGTTCTTTGTATACCTGGTTTTTCGTCATACCGCGGTCTTTCGCCACCGCTTTCATTGCCTCTTTCCGCTCCATTCCCCGGGCGAGATAGTTCTGCATATGTTCTTCGATCGGAACCTGTTCCCATTTCTGCTGCTCCCGGCTTTCCAGTTCTTCAATGTCTGCGCCCTCCACAACAAATACAAATTCGCCCTTCGGTTCATTTTTCTCATAATAAGAACAAGCCTCTTCCAGCGTACACTGCATCACCTTTTCATGACGTTTGGTAAGTTCCTTGCACACTGCGATCTTCCGCGTTCCCGG
>FR893965.1 GCA_000434115.1 Roseburia sp. CAG:309
TCTTTTATTTCAACTTCGTCTAGCTCATGCTTCGTTATTTTTCTTATTTCCTCATTAACGATTTCAACATTTGAATCCTCTAAATTTATTGCACTTTCTGCAACTGCTCTATTTTTATGTTTAAGCATTTGTATAAAAATCCCATGTATAGTTCCACTATGTAACAATCTTGGATTGTTATAATAACTTCTAAACAAATGCTGCACAACCTTACTCGCATTATAATCTGCCCGGGCAACCTCACAATTACAGATAACCTTTTTCTGAACAACTTTTTCTAAATAATCATTTACTTTCTGAATATCTTCCGGAAAGCAAATAACTTTATTTTTAAACTTCCCATTGTCCTTTTGCATCAATTGCTCATCGTTCATATTTTGTTTTGAATGGTCAATCACTTTCTCCACAAAATAATTAACAATTATCGAAATCACCCTCGCAACTTGTAATCTCTTTTTATCAATTATTAGGCGCTCTTTATTGTCAAGCGCATTCAATTCCTTGCTTATTCTTTCACTTAATTCCTTGCATTTTACTATTTTCAAACGATCCATATACTCTTCTATGCTCATTACCCCCGAAATTATTGCATCATCTACATCGTGACTTCGTTGTGCAATTTCATCAGCGATTGCCACAACTTGTCCTTCTAAAGTAGAACAAATTTGTTGTTCTTGATTTAAATCAATTTCTAACTGATCCAAATATGCTTTAGGTATAAAATCTTCAATATTTATTTCCTTTTTTAATTTAGTATGTTTCAACACTCCATCAATAACTTGTACACTTACATTTAATCCTAAAAAATCCGTATATTTTTCTTCCAATTCAGTTAATATATGTGCACTTTGATAATTATGTTTAAACCCACCAAATCTGCGATCCTTTAACAGCTGCGTTTCTTTTATTCCTACATCAATACTTCCATTCAAAATTTCATCTAACGTTCGCTCCCCCTGATGTCCAAATGGCGTATGTCCTAAATCATGTCCCAACGCAATTGCCTCTGTCAAATCCAAATTAAGATTCAATGGGTATGCTATCGCTTTTGCAATTTGATTCACTTCTAGAGTATGTGTCATTCTCGTTCTAAAGTAATCTCCTTTTTCCGCCCCAAATATCTGAGCCTTATCGACCATTCGACGAAATGCTCTGCAATTCACAACTCGTTCTCGATCTCTTTGATATTCTGTTCTTCCATTAATCAATTCACTATTAGAATATATTCGAACAGATTCCGAAAAATTTGCCGGCATTACAAGGGATTCTATCATATCCTTTTTTTCTTTTTGCGCTATAATTCTTTCAAGAAGCTCATTATACAAACTTTCCATGTCGCTCATCATAATATACTGCTTTTCCTCAAAATCTTTTTCCAGATCCAAATCTATTTTATCAACAATACTGTCTAAAGCCTGCTTCCCAGTTCCTTTCGTAATATGCGCATACATATTATAATTAATATGATTTTCATCTGTAATACTCTCTACTTTTCCTATAAATATTTCTTCGATTACCTTATTGGTGTAACATATCAACAAAAGTGCAATCTCTTTCTTTTTTTCCCTTTTTGCACACTCCTTGATTTTCTCAAGCTGTAATTCATTTTCTGATCCTTTCTGAGTTGAATAATACCTAATTTCTCCTGTATTGTAACTTTCTTCTGCGTATTGACGAATTTGTTGTACTTTTCCATTATTTTTTATAATTACAACTTTACTCATAACCCTACATCTCCTTTAATGTTTTTTCTTTATTATCCCCCATTTTTTACCTTTTTTCAACATTTTTCGTTCGACAAAATTCGACAAAAACACACGGACTTGCAACTATTATATTCCACTTTTTTATCAAATTATTTTCCCAATTCCCAAAATGCGACCGCACTTGCAGCTGCCACATTCAACGAATCGACTTCATGCGTCATCGGAATATTGACGATAAAATCACTTTTCCGTATCGTCTCATCACACAGTCCATCTCCCTCTGTCCCCATGAGAATCGCAAGTTTGTCCTCTTCTTTCAACGCCGGTGAATCTATGCTGATCGAACCCTCACAAAGTGCCATAGACACTGTTTTGAAGCCCAAATCACACAATAACTCCATATACGCTTTTTCTGTCTCATCAATAAATGTCCACGGCACCTGGAAAACCGTTCCCATACTGACTCGAATCGCCCGCCGGTACAAGGGATCGCTGCATCCCCGTGTAAGCAGCACCGCATCCATCCCCAATGCCGCCGCAGAACGAAATATCGCCCCTACGTTAGTCGGATTCATGACATTTTCCAATACTACGATTCTCCTGGCATCTCTTACCACCTGCTGAATTTCCGGAAGTTTTCTCCGTCTCATCGCGCACAATGCGCCTCTGGTAAGCTTAAATCCGGTAATTCCAAGCAAAACGTCTTCCGCAGAAGTGTAAACCGGTACACTTTCATATTTTGCCAAAACATGCGCCATCTGGCCCAGTACGTCCTTTTCTTCCAAAAGAAACGAAATCGGCTCGTAGCGATCTGCAAGCGCCCGCTCAATCACCTTAGGGCTCTCCGCGATAAATACGCCTTCTGACGGTTCAAATCTATGCAGCAATCCGGCTTCCGACGTACTTGCATATAAAGCCAGCTCCGGACATTTCAAATCATCTATGTGTATCAGATTCATTTTTTGACTATTCTCCTTATTTTTTTGACCGTCCATTTGCGTTACGTCCAACACTTTCTGCATCTGCTGCAATCGCCGCATCCTTTCTGACGTGGCTCCGGGCTCCATGGTTTGCACAAAACATCAATTTTTCCGGCATCATATCTCTCTGTGGTACCCAACATTGAAATCTGAACAATATTTTGCGGCAGCTCCGTTATCGTAACCGGTTCCATACGAACTTTGGAGCGATCCATACAACTCTGCACTCGCACCGGATAAAACTGTTGCAGGCACTCCCCGTCTGCTTGATTGATAACCATGAGCGACTGAGAAAAAAGCCGGATTTGTTTGCCGAAATTTTCCCCGCCACAGATCATTTTGTCATTTTCCGACAATTTTATTGAGTTTGTCAAAATTTCCACTTCTTTCATTTTCGGATCACAAAACATATTCCGATAAAATTCTTCCAATCTTTCCAATATCTACAGCACCCTTAAATTCAAATTTAGCTGTAAATCCATTGGTAAACATAATATATAACTCCGAATCCGGAATCATTTCCAAAAAACCCGGTGTTTGAATTGAAAAATACTGAATTTTGGAATATGGCATGGTTGCAAATGATTTCCTTTTTCCCGTAATTCCCTGCACATCCACTGAAATAATCCGTTTATTGGTAAATATCAATTGATCACGAACTGTCTGAAATGCAAATTCAATCTGTTCACCACCAATCAACAATCCGTCCACTTCTTTACGAACTTCCTCTACATTAATTGGTTTTAAATTAAATACACTATTACTATTAAAATTAACTGCCATTTTGTTATCCTCCTTATTTTATCTCTTATAGCAATCATTTTTTGATAAATTTATCCTTTTTCTTTTGTAATTTTCAAATACAAGTATTTCTTCTTTTGTTTTTTTATCTTTTTCAATTTTACCGCAACCTGCTTTTTCCCATTCACCCATCGCACTTCTTTTATCTTTTTCCTGACAAGAAATCGTATCGTCGCTTTATCAAGTTTCAACGCTCGATTCTTTCTCGTCTTATAAACAATTTTAACACAAATTTTCCTGCCCTGTTTTTTTGCTCTTTTTTCCACTTTCCGAACCGCTTTTTTCACAGCAGCATAAAGTTTTCTGTTCTTTTTCAATTTTACTACAACCGTAATGTCTTTTTGCTTTCCGGATATATTTGGTTCTGCTGAAGGCGTCGCTGTAGAATTTTCATCCGGTGCTTGCGTCACTACCGGCGAGTTCGTCGGTGGCAATGCTGGCATATCCGTCACAGCAGGCGTCTG
>FR893966.1 GCA_000434115.1 Roseburia sp. CAG:309
CGATGGCAGTACTTCCATCACTCATGCCCGGATCTCTGACATTGACTGTGGAGAAGATGACTATTCTACAAGCCGGGAAAACGATAATCTTGTCATCCAGATCGGCGACGAGGACGTTACACTGACCGGCTTGTATGATTACACGGTTTCCTATCAGTATCATATGGGAAACGATGTGCTGCCGGACATAGATGAATTTTATTTTAATATCATCGGTTCCGGCTGGACGGATACCACGATCAGCAATGTCACATTTACGATCCAGATGCCGGACTCCTTTGACGAAGAAAATCTTGGAATGAGTTACGGCGCTTACGGATCCGAAAATTACGAAGATCTGTATTACTATATAGAAGACAATACGATCTACGGCGAACTGGATCCTTCAGTCACATTAGGACCCAGGGAATGCGTCACCGTACGTCTGGAGCTTCCGGAAGGGTATTTTTTAAAGACAGACACGACTCCATGGTTTGCGTATATCGCGATTGTCCTCGGTATTATTTCTGTCCTCATCGCTTTCTTTATGTGGTGGTTTATCGGACGAGATGATCCGGTTGTTGAAACAATTGAGTATCACGCACCGGAAGGAATGAATTGCCTGGAACTGGCATTTGCTTACAAGGGACGCGCCACGAATCAGGATGTAATTCCGCTTCTTATCGAACTGGCAAGACAGGGATATCTCTCCATTTCCTGCGGAAACAAGAAAGGAACAGATTTCTCGATCACACTGATGCGTTCTTCCTATGAGGGAACCAAAGAAAATGAACGCCTTTTCTTTGATGGCTTGAAAAAAATAGCGACCGGTCCGGTCATCCACAAATCAGACTTGAAAGACCGGTTTTACAAAACTCCGGAGGCGATTCTGAAAACGATCAATACACCGGAAAATAAGACCAAACTTTTCCATTCTAATTCCTTAAATAAAGGATGGATTCTCTGGGTTTTGGCTGTTGTCGTATTTGGATTTGCTTACTTTTTACCGGGATACCAATATTCCTATGACTGGCTGGAAGTGGGATTCGGTCTGATGAGCATCGGCGTCTTTGGTGTCAGCATTTATATGCTGTGTGCCAGCACAGGGCAAAAAATCAGCCTTCTAATAGGTGCATTTCCCCTATTGCTTTCGATCGGACTATCGTATCTGTTTGTATGGATTCCGGTTACCTATGCTGACCGTTTCTATCGGCTTGCTTGTATTGTTTCGTATATTACTTGTGCCATTCTCGTATTTTTCAGTGCGTTCCTTACAAAACGAACGCCATATGGCACAGAAATCCTCGGACGGATCCGAGGATTTAAGAGATTTTTGGAAACTGCTGAAAAGGAACGTCTGGAAATGTTAGTTAAAGAAAATCCGGATTATTTTTACGAGATTCTTCCTTACACATACGTGTTAAACGTTTCCGACAAATGGGTTAAGAATTTCAAATCCATCGCTTGTGAACCACCTTCGTGGTACACAAACGATAATGATTCTTACTTTGACATCATTGCTTTCCAGCATATTATGAATTCAACAATTGCTTCTGCTTCGAATTCCATGACTTCCTCACCGGAAAGCGCGAGTTCGAGCGGCGGCGGTTTCTCCGGCGGCGGCTCTGGCGGCGGTGGCGGCGGTTCCTGGTAAGGTATTTATTACAGAATTATTCTTCGTCTCTGGCGATCTCACGGGCAACCATGATCGCCAGGGCGGTAATCATTGCCAGATATTTTTTCTCATAGACAATAACTACGGAATTATCAAAGATCAAATTATCTAAGCGAAGCTCCAGATCGTCCATCACGGCGCCGATTGGTTTGTCATTGAGGGAAACAAGATAGTTATATCCGATGCTTCCCGCATACTCTTCCAATTTCAATGTTCCTTCCGCAATGTCCATCTGAAAACGATCTTTTGCCAGTGTAAACTGTTTTTCTAATATTCCGATCATTTCCCCATTTTGATAAAAACGATAAGTCGGTAGTGCATTTAATATCTCTTTTGTGACCTTAAATACTTCATTTCCCACCTGGTCAAAAATGCGGAATGTACGAAGCGGCATTGTTCCTTCGACGTGATAGATTACATTTCCCTTGCTATCCTGCAGATCAAACTGCTGACCGGTCAATTTGAAATCTTCCGTAAAGGTATATACTTCGGAAGGATTGGATCCCTGTATCGGAAGCACTTCGCCGGTTTTTCGGTAATTCTTGATATTTTCAAACAACTGTTTCTGCAGCAGCATAATGTCTGAACTGATACACAATTTTTCTGCAATATTACTTCCACTATATGGATTATATGGTTTGATTGGCTGCGTCAATGGCTGCTTGATTGCCCACTCTAAAAAGGTATAACCAAGGTAACCAAGATTTCCTTTGTCATTCAGCCAGAAATACAGGTACTGCCCTGAATCATCCGGTCCAAAGATCAATGCCTTCTGGCGCATCGTTTTCATTTTAGCCAGATACGGACTTCCAAGCGGCGTATCCAGATTCTTGTATGCGTCATAAATTTTCTCAATTGTCGTCGGCTGATTAAAGGCGATCATCTTAATCGTATCGTTTGATTTTTCATACGAATGCGGCGAAGACATATACCAGACAGCGCCTCCCACGATCAACACAATCGTTCCGACTGTGATCAGAACAAGGCTTTCATTTCCTTTTACAATAATTGCCAATCCACCGACAATTCCACCAACTCCGATCAGTTTCAAAAGCCAGAATCTTACTTTCAGACCTGCACTCAACTCACGGTATTCCTGCCAGCCACTCTTGGCATTCTTCCCTGCATTTTTGGCATTGGTGCGAATGCTTCTTCCCGATGGAATAAAATAGCCAATTGCCAGACAGATCAAAGCCAGCACGACTCCGACTACGACAAATGCCGCACTGTCTGCTTCCACATAATTATCGATAAACTCCATCATCGCATCGGCTCCGCCATAGACATAATACCGGTCTTCCATATAAGAAAGCATCGGATGGATATCTGCTTTTCCATCGCCTACCGTCATGACGGCACTCAACGTATCACCTTCCTGCAGTCCATAATAGACATAGCGGGTATTTCCTTCATAATTGCCTTCTCCATTTGGATAATATGTTGTCAATTCCGGCAATCCATAAACACTGTCATTGCTTACTTCAACGCCATTTCCAAGATCTGTCGTCAGATCCTCTGCTTTTACCTGATAGGAAAGGTCCCCGTTTTCCATCCAGTTGGAGTCCCGGTCCCATCCAGTTGGAGTTCCGGTCAATTTTATCCCCGACTCCATCTTCATCCGGATATCGTTCTCCTTTTGCATAAAGATAATAGAAAGAACCATCGATGCCTCCCTGCGTATCCTGCACCAGCGTTCCCACCGGCGATATGTCTGTCACGATCATTTCCTGCGCTGGGCTCTGGCTCATATAAGAATCCAGATCCTGCCTGGAAATCACGGGATAATTCCGCATCTCTTCCGCTTTCTTTTTTGTCGATCCACTGTCTACTATCATGCCAGCTATTCCTGCCACCACAAAAAAGATAGCGAGTCCGATCCA
>FR893967.1 GCA_000434115.1 Roseburia sp. CAG:309
CATTAAGCATATCTTTTTGGTGGGCGGCTGCGATGGAGCGCATCCGGGAAGAAATTATTATACCGATTTTGTCAAACAAACGCCGATGGATTCGCTTGTTTTGACACTTGCTTGTGGAAAATACCGTTTTAATGATCTTGACCTTGGAGAGATCAACGGAATTCCGCGTATTCTGGATATGGGGCAGTGTAACGATGCGTATAGTGCGATCAAGGTTGCTCTTGCACTGGCAGATGCGTTTGGCTGCGCGGTTAATGAACTGCCGCTTACCCTCGTGCTTTCGTGGTATGAGCAGAAGGCGGTATGTATTCTTCTCACCCTCTTGTCATTGGGACTGAAAAATATGTATCTTGGTCCGACCCTGCCGGCATTTATGTCCGAAAATGTGGTGAAATATCTGGTGGACGCCTACAATCTTCAGCCGATTACGGCACCGGAGCAGGATATGGATGCGATTCTGGGACGCGGGTAAACCGGTGGCACCCCGGAAATGGAGAAAACAGATTGTTTCAGAGGTGAGCTCCCCTGTGGAAAGGCGGGGCGTGGATCCCGGAATATAACAATCTCGCTGATATCTCTACAATTGTGGCGAAACACTTGCAGTTTGCAGGCGATTTCGCTACAAT
>FR893968.1:0-734 GCA_000434115.1 Roseburia sp. CAG:309
AAATATACCGGAAGTTCGTATTCTGAACTTCTGAAACGGCAGCTATAGTTTTAGCAGAACCATTCCATTTTAGTATAGGCAATTCCATTACAGGAGGTTTTCGATATGAATTCTATCTTTCAAAACAGATTATATGACTGGCTCACGACCGCGTGCCAGCTTATTGTCCTTGGTTTTTTATTTTTATTTACAAGCATTCCGCTTGTAACTTTTGGTGCTTCTTTTACCGCACTCTATCATTGCATCTCACGGGAACACGCAAAAACTTCCGCTCATATCTGCCGGGAATATTTTTCCGCATTCAAATCCAATTTTTTACAATGCCTTGCGCCGACAATCCTATTTCTTTTTTACGGTGCTGCGATGGCCGTAGATCTTTCCCAGGTCTTTACCGGCAAAGCCACCAATCTCCTGCCGCCCTTTTTATGGATGGTAATCTGCCTCGTTCTCTGGGTCCTCGCCAATTATATCTTTGCCGTGATATCGCATCTGCGCGCTTCATTTCTTGCCGTCCTTCTGCTCTCCGTGCGACTGATGACAGGCCACATCAAAGAAACTTTCATCCTATTATTTACAATGGCCGGCGCCTGCCTCATCGTCTTCCTGGTTCCCGGACTTTTCGTCCTTTTTCCCGGAATCCTCTGCGGCATCGCCAGCCATCTGATTGAGCCTGGTTTAAAAAAGGCTCTTGATATTGATTAATCTAGTTCTTTATAGTCAAAACTGCGGAATTC
>FR893968.1:758-987 GCA_000434115.1 Roseburia sp. CAG:309
TTTCTGATCGTATCCGGAGTAGTCCACACATGCCATACCGACAAATGCTCCGGTAAAGAATCCACCGTATGACTGGAGTACGTAATCATCGGACAATACAGCGGCATCCAGTGTGCCCGGAAGTTCGGTATAATTCTTTCCATCAAAGGAATATTCGTAGCTGTAAGACTGTTTTCTTACCTTTGTGCGAAGCCATACAAATTCTACATCATCCGGTACCGGAATCGCA
>FR893969.1 GCA_000434115.1 Roseburia sp. CAG:309
TTACTCTCTGGATATGAACAGGTTGGATGATTATGATTTCAATGGCCGTATATATGCAGACGCGTTTGAAATAAAACTTTCACAGTATACGTATACAGAAATCAATGATCCATCAAGGATGCATGCTTTTAAGCCGGACGTGACGGTGTATTATGAGGGCGAAAAGTTAGTATATGGACAAGATTACACTTATAGGTATGAAGATAATTACACACAGGGAACTGCTTATGTAGATGTGACAGGAAAAGATTTCTTTGTAGGAACACAGAGAGTTTCATTCCAAATTTTGCCGGCAGAGGAAGATCCGCCGTATCAGGAACCGTCCTGGTGGGGAAATGGCGGGAAGCCAACAAGTACGCCAGGTGCGACGAGTAAACCAAATACAACCGGGAAGCCAACAGCAACAAAAAAACCAAGCACGACTGGTAAATCAAGTACAACCGGTAAAAAAAGGACCAGAACAGGAGTGGTTATAAAAAGCGGTACCGGAACAGCTGTGGTAACACCTAAAAAGGTAAAAGGCATAAGAGTTTCAAACCTGAAAGGCAAAAAAGCTGTAGTATCGTGGTACAAACAGGAAGATATGTCAGGGTATCAGATACAGTATGCACAAAATAAGAAATTTACCAAAGGTAAGAAAAAGCTGTCAGCTTCCAAATCTTCGGCTTTTTGTATCATAACTAGGTTGAAGAAAAAAACGTATTATTTCCGTGTGAGGACCTACAAATATTCAGGTGGCAGCAGGAAATACGGAAAATGGAGTAAAGTAGTCAAAGTAAAAATAAAATTATAAAACAAATAAAAAGAAAGGATGTAACCGATGAAAGAATTAGAATTAAAGTATGGGTGTAACCCAAATCAGAAACCATCCCGTATTTACATGGAGAATGGTGAACTGCCGATCAAAGTATTAAACGGAAAACCGGGATATATCAACTTCCTGGATGCCTTTAATGGCTGGCAGTTAGTAAAAGAATTGAAGAAGGCGACCGGACTTCCGGCAGCAACTTCTTTCAAACACGTATCTCCGGCAGGTGCTGCGGTAGGACTTCCACTGAGTGAAGTAGAGTCAAAGATTTACTGGGTGGATGATCTTGGAGAATTGTCTCCACTTGCCAGTGCTTATGCACGTGCCAGAGGTGCAGACCGTATGTCTTCTTATGGAGACTTTATTGCACTGTCTGATGTATGTGATGTATCTGCTGCAAAACTGATCAAGAGAGAATTTTCTGATGGAATCATTGCGCCGGGTTATGAACCGGAAGCATTGGAATTGTTGAAGGAAAAGAAAAAAGGAAGTTATGCGATCATCGAAATTGATCCAAATTATGAGCCGGCTCCGATCGAGCACAAAGAAGTTTATGGTGTGACTTTCGAGCAGGGACGCAATGAATTGAACATTGACAAAGATTTCTTCAATAACATTGTGACAGAAAACAAAGAACTTCCGGATTCTGCAAAAATTGACATGGCGATTGCAATGATCACATTGAAATATACGCAGTCAAATTCCGTATGTTTTGTAAAAGGCGGACAGGCAATTGGTATCGGTGCGGGACAGCAGTCACGTATTCATTGTACAAGACTTGCCGGAAGCAAAGCAGATAACTGGCTTCTCCGTCAGTCTCCACAGGTTTTGAATCTTCCATTCAAAGAAGGTTTAAAACGTGCAGAGCGCGACAACGCAATTGACAATTATATCGGAGAAGATTATCTCGATGTCATAGGAGATGGCTGCTGGGAGAAATATTTTACAGAGAAACCTCCGGTATTTGAAAAAGCAGAGAAAGAAAAATGGCTGAAAGAATATGCAAAAGATGTTACACTTGGTTCGGATGCGTTCTTCCCATTTGATGATAACATCGAAAGAGCTTACCGCAGTGGAGTAAAATACATCGCACAGCCGGGTGGCTCCATCCGCGATCAGGATTGTATCGATGCATGTAACCGTCACGGAATGGTTATGAGCTTCACAGGAATCCGTTTGTTCCACCACTAAGGTTACATAATAATTCAGGGCTCCCCACTATGCATAAGTGAGAAGCCCTGTTTTTTTATCGAAAGAGTACGCAGTTTCCGCTTTCACGATAATAACGGATGCGTTTTTCCAAAGCTGCGCGTTCACATCCGAGTTTTTTGCTCAGACAATCCAAACAGAGAAATTCGGAAGCAGTGCGATTTACTAATTTCATGTAGATTGCTTTTTCATCGCTTGTCAAACGGGCATTGCAAGTTATACAGGCTTTGTAAAATTTTTCCATTAAATAGTTACCACCTTTGCTCTTACAACGACACAATCACACGATGGAACCGTGATCGCAAACCGTTCTTTATAAGTTCCGATGTCTTTATGAGCAAAGCAGTCATAGAGAGAAAGTGCGACACCGGAAGCATAAGAAATACCGATGTCCCAAAACTGCAAAGTCAGTTCCCTGGCGGTGTCTGACAGATTAAATAGACCGATTGCAATATCTCCGTCTGCCAAAACTTTTACCAATACAAACGCATCATTTTCATGGAACCACTGCGGCTCCACTTTTACACGGTAGGCACCGCGGGCTTCCGGATCCTGGTTGATCGCCAGAAGATCTTTATTTTGCAGAAGATTCTTTGTAAAATCATCGGCTTTGCGGATATCGCAGCCAATCATAAGCGGCGACCCCATCATACACCATAAAGCAAAGTGCGTTTTATACTGGGTATCCGTGCATCCACCGATACTTCCGATAAAGTCATCATTACTTCCACCATGCATGCCTGCGACAAGCATATCCATATCATTGTGACAATAATTTCCGGTAAAGGCCTCCTTGTCTATCTGCGAAAGTGCAATTTTACAGATGGATTCCCAATTATCCTGAATATCCGGAGTAGAGCGGTACGAGTGCGCACCGGATTCACGGATCCAATGGTGGACATCGTCTTCTCCCCAGTTGCAGGCGGAAAAAAGGATGTCACGACCGCAGTTTTTCAAGGCAAGACTCATACGTTTGTATAAAAGTTCGCCGGACATTTGGCGCGGTTTAAAACAATAATCGTATTTCAGATAATCGACGTCCCAGCCGGCAAATGTGGCAGCATCCTGAAATTCATGTTCAAAACTTCCGGGATAACCGGCGCAAGTGTGTGTTCCGGCGCAGGAATACATACCAAATTTTAATCCTTTTGCGTGGATATAATCGGCGACAGCTTTCATGCCATTTGGAAATTTTTTCGGATCGGCGACAAGATTTCCATCTTTATCGCGTTCGCGAAGGCTCCAGCAGTCATCAATGACAATATATTCATAGCCGGCATCTATGTATCCTTTTTCGACAAAACAGTCGGCAATTTCTTTGATCAATGTCTCATTGATATCCCACGTAAATGTGTTCCATGAATTCCAGCCAAGAGCCGGTAAATATCCTAATGTGTGATTGTTCATAAGAACCTCCTTATAAGTTTTTTTTGCGGTATTCACTCGGCGAAAGACCGGTTTCTCTTTTGAAAAATTTGGAGAATGAAAAAGGGTCATTATAGCCGACAGAATAGGCAACATTTTGTACAGAAATAGAACTGTCTTTGAGCAATTCTTTTGCTTTATTCATGCGGAAAGACAAGAGGTATTCCTGGGGTGTCATATCGGTTGCATTTTTAAATAATTTACTAAGATAAGAGCGGTCTAACCCACAATGTTTCGCTATTTCACTAATACGAATAGGCTCGCTGTATTTTTGTGAAATATACTGAATTACTTTACGAAGGTATTTTAATGAGTTGTCTATTTCAAACGATGTTGACTGTTTTGGTGTATCTTCCATCATATATTCAAATAGAAGATAAAATTGTGACATACAGTACAAAGGTTTGTCGGAGTTTGTCAAAATATTATTGAGGCACATGCCGATATTTAATCCATTGGTGACCGGAGTAAATACAGGAGTTTCCTGTGTTACCCCACATTTTGTCAGCAATTCCTCCACTTTATTTCCCTGAAACTGAATCCAGATATAATTCCATGGTGTTTTGGCATCTGCTTCATAGTAGCCAAGTGTGCCCGCCGGAATGATAAATGCCTGTTCCGCTGTTACAGGGTATTTCTGATCGTTCATATAGAGTATTCCACTACCCTCATAAATGTAATGAAGTATATATAAATCACGTATAATGGGGCCGTAACCATAAGAAGGGTCGCATTTCTGGCAGCCGACTTCATAGAGACGCAGATCCTCATAAGAGTCAAAATTGAAAAAGTAAATCTCGTCATAAGTTCGGACAGCCATTGTAATCCCTCCTTGTAATGTCAATGCTGCATTAAGTGTATCATTGCACATCACTTTGTGTCAAGTACCTAAAATAGGTACTTCCCAAGGAATGAAAAACGTTGTATAATATAACTATAATGTAAATTTTATACTTTTATACGAGGATGATGCATATGAAAATTGCAATATGTGATGACGATTACGGCATTTGTAAAGAATTGGAAAGCATTTTGCAAATGGTTCTTCAGGAACCCAATGCGATATGTTTGTATAATGAGGGCGAGGGACTGCTAAAAGATTTTTCCAACGGGTATGTATTTGATATCATTTATCTGGATATTGAGCTGCCCGGACTAAATGGAATGGAAGTTGGTCAAGTATTGCGCGAACAAGTAGAAAAACAAAATCTGGATCTTATATTTATATCACAAAAGAGCAGTTATTGTGAGCAGCTTTTTGATCTGGAGCCGAGAAGATTTTACCGCAAACCATTTGACCGGGAAAAAATTATAAAAGATTTAAAAATATTGCTCAAAGAGCATACCGCGCACAGACAGAGTATATGGTATGAAGAAGATGGTCGGGAATACCGCTTATTTTTGCAGGATGTTTTATATATGGAAGCAGAAAGCAAAAAAATAACGGTATATGATAAAAATGGGAACAAAATTGTCTTAAAGAAGACATTAAATGAGTGGGAGGAGGCATTTAGAAAAGAACATTTTGTTCGCTGCCACAGGTCATTTCTAGTCAACTTAAATTACGTAAAAGCATATTCAAGAAAAGAGTTTGAAATGATCAATGGTGCAAAGGTACCGATTGGACGTAAATATGAAAAAGCGACAAGAGAAATCTGGAACCTGCATAAAATGGAGGAAGAAGAATGATATTTGAGATAACGTTTATCATAGCGAGTTTATTTCAAACATACATATATTATCTGTTTAGTGCGTGTTTTTACAGAGAAAAAGCACAAATGAAAAGGGTCTTAGGGGGTTGTTCTCTCTTTTTTGTGGTAACAACGAGTGCA